>CAZTLW010000130.1:0-6576 GCA_964614585.1 uncultured Acidimicrobiia bacterium
GGGCTGAGCGTTCTGTGGGCCGTGAGCGTCGCCCTCCGACGCCCACAACCCTGGGTCGGCGATCAGGCGACGCTCACAACCCAGGGTTGGCCCTGCCCCGCGGAGGTGGTTCCCGGAGCGCAATAGCCTTGGGGGCATGGCCGACCTCACTCCCGACGTTCTCGTCGTCGGCGCCGGCATCAACGGCGTCGGGACGTTCCGTGATCTGGCGTTCCAGGGCGTCGACGTCCTCCTCGTCGACAAGGGCGACATCTCCTCGGGCGCCAGTGCCGCGCCGTCCCGCATGGTCCATGGCGGCCTCCGCTACCTCGAGCACGGCGAGTTCCGCCTCGTGAAGGAGGCGCTGCGCGAACGGGACCTGCTGCTGCACACGGCCCGCCACTACGTCCACCCGCTCCCCACCTTCATCCCGGTCCGGACGTGGACGACGGGCATCGGCACCGTGATCGCCCAGTTCTTCCGTCTCGACCTGCCGAGCCCGGCCCACCGCGGGGCGCTCATGGTGCGGTCGGGCCTGATCCTCTACGACCTGTACACCCGGGCCCGGCGGCAGGTGCCGCCCCACGACTTCATCCCCCGCGAGGAGGCACTCGAACGCTGGCCGGCGCTGACCGACGACATCGTGGGCGTCGCCCGCTACCACGATGCCTGGGTCTCCCACCCCGAGCGGCTCGCCCTCGAGGTCGTGTTGGACGGGATGGCCGCCGGGGGGACGGTCCTGACCTACCACGAGGTCGTCGACGTCGCCGACGGGGCCGTGGTCGTGCGCAACGAACTCACCGACGAGACGATCACCGTCCGACCCCGGGTGCTGGTCAACGCCGCCGGGCCGTGGATCGACCAGGTCAACGACGCCCTCGGCGAGGGCGAGCGCCTGATCGGTGGCACGAAGGGCTCCCACGTGGTGCTCGACCATCCCGAACTCCACGACCTGCTCGACGGCGAGATGCTCTACCACGAGACCCATGACGGGCGCACGGCGCTCATGTTCCCGTGGCACGGGAAGGTGATCGCCGGGACCACCGACCTCCGGATCGAGGACCCCGATGCGGTGGTCACCGAGGAACGGGAGATCGAGTACATCCTCGAAACGGTCGCCGACGTGGTGCCCGGCCTCGGCATCGACCGCTCCCACATCGACGCCACCTATGTCGGGGTCCGCCCCCTGCCCTGGTCGGGGCCCGACGTCGCCCCCTCCAAGGTCAGCCGCGACCACTCGATGCCCATCTCGGAGGCGACGACCGAGCGCCCGTTCCCGGTGCTGTCGCTCGTCGGCGGCAAGTGGACCACCTTCCGGGCCTTCGCCGAAGAGGTCACCGACGACGTGCTCGAGCGGCTCGGCCGCGAGCGCATGGTCGCCACGGAGCCCGCCGAGATCGGGGGCGCCAAGGGGTACCCGACCCATCCCGGGCGCTGGGTCGCCGACCTCGCCGCCGAGACCGGCCTGGCACCCGAGCGGGTCGAGGTCCTGTTGGAGCGGTACGGCTCCACCGCCGCCACCGTCGCCCGGTCGCTCGGTGAGGCCGATGCCCCGCTCGAGGCCCACCCCGGGTACAGCACCGGCGAGTTGCGGTGGATCGCCGAGCACGAGTTGGTGGTGCACCTCGACGACGTGGCAGACCGCCGGACGACCATCGCGGTGCTCGGAGAGACGACCGACTCCCTGCTGGCCGAGATCGCCGACGTCGTCGCTCCGGTGCTCGGCTGGGACGCCGACCGGGTCGAGGCCGAGGTCAAGCGGGCGAGGATGCTCATAGACGAGCGCCACGGCATGCCGGCCCCGGCGGCCTAACGTCCCGGGCGTGACGGAGCCCCCCTGGTACCAGACCGCCGTCTTCTACGAGGTCCCGGTCTACGCCTTCTTCGACGCCAACGGCGACGGCATCGGCGACTTCGCCGGCCTCACCCAGAAGCTGGACTACCTGCAATGGCTCGGCGTCGACTGCCTGTGGATCCTGCCGTTCTACGAGTCGCCCCGCCGGGACGGCGGCTACGACGTGTCCGACTTCCGGGCGGTGTGGGAGCCATTCGGCGCCGTCGAGGACGTCCGTCGCTTCCTCGACGAGGCGCATGCCCGCGGCCTGCGGGTCATCGCCGACATGGTCGTCAACCACACCTCCGACCAGCACCCGTGGTTCCTCGAGGCCCGTCGGCCCGGGTCGCCGATGCGGGACTGGTACGTGTGGAGCGACGACCCGACCCGCTGGCCCGATGCCCGGGTCATCTTCGTCGACACCCACGACTCGAACTGGACGTGGGACGCCGAGGCGGGGTCGTTCTACTGGCATCGGTTCTTCGACCACCAGCCCGACCTCAACTTCGACAACCCCGAGGTCCGGGAGGCGGTCAAGGACATCGTCCGGTTCTGGCTCGAGGCCGGCTTCGACGGACTGCGGCTCGACGCCGTGCCGTACCTGTTCGAGCGGGACGGCACCAACGGGGAGAACCTGCGCGAGACCCATGAGTACCTGAAGGAGCTGCGGGCGGTCGTCGACGCCGAGTACCCGGACCGGATCCTCCTCGCCGAGGCCAACCAGTGGCCCCAGGACGTGGTCGAGTACTTCGGGGACGGCGACGAGTGCCACATGGCCTTCCACTTCCCCGTCATGCCCCGGCTGTTCATGTCGGTGGCCCGCGAGGACGCCTCGTCGCTGATCGACATCCTCGCCGACACCCCGCGCATCCCCGAGGGCGCCCAGTGGGGCATCTTCCTCCGCAACCACGACGAGCTCACCCTCGAAATGGTCTCCGAGACCGACCGGGCCTACATGTACGAGCGGTACGCCCCCGACCCGATGATGCGCAAGAACGTCGGCATCCGGCGGCGGCTGGCCCCCCTCGTCGACGGCGACCGGGCCACCATCGAGCTGCTCCATGCCCTGCTCCTCAGCCTGCCGGGCAGTCCGATCCTCTACTACGGCGACGAGATCGGGATGGGCGACAACCACCTGCTCGAGGACCGCGACGGGGTGCGCACCCCCATGCAGTGGGACTCGACCCCGGGCGCCGGGTTCACGACCGGGCCACCCGACCACACCTACCTCCCGATCGTCGCGGCGCCCGGCTACGGCCCCGAGGACGTCAACGTGGCGGACCAACTCGCCGACTCGGGCTCGCTGCTGCACTGGGTGCGGACCCTCATCGACCGCCGGGTCACCCATCCGGTCTTCGGCACCGGCGACTTCGTCCCGGTCGTCTCCTCCAACCCCGCCTTCTTCGCCTTCCTGCGCGTGGGCGAATCCCAGGTGGTGCTGGTGGTCGCCAACATGGCGGCGACCACCCAGACCGCCAAGCTCGACCTGCCGGCCGAGTTCGACGGGCGCCAATTCGTCGACCTCGGGGCCGGGCCGGGCACCCCGATCCTCGACCCCCGGACCCCGGTGACGCTGTCGGCTCGACGCTTCAACTGGCTGATGGCCGCCGAGCCGATCGAGCCGGTCGAGCCGTCCGAATCGACCGCCTGAGTCCTACCCTCCCGCCGATGCAGCACCCATGGTGGCGGTCCGCCGTCGTGTACCAGGTGTACCCCCGCTCGTTCGCCGACTCCGACGGCGACGGGGTCGGCGACCTGCCCGGCGTGATCTCGAAGGTGCCGTACCTGGCCGAGACCCTGGGCGTGGATGCCGTCTGGCTCAGTCCCTTCTACCCGTCGCCGCAGGCCGACTTCGGCTACGACGTCGCCGACTTCCGCGACGTCGATCCGCGCTTCGGCTCCCTCGCCGACTTCGACGCCCTGGTGGCGGCCTGTGGCGCCGCCGGCCTGGCGGTGATCGTCGACCTGGTCCCCAACCACACCTCCGACGAGCACCCGTGGTTCGTCGAGTCCCGCTCGGCACGGACGTCGCCCAGACGCGACTGGTACGTGTGGCGGGATCCCGCTCCCGATGGGGGGCCGCCCAACAACTGGCTCTCGGTCTTCGGGGGGCCGGCGTGGAAGTTCGACGACCGGACCGACCAGTACTACCTCCACACCTTCGATCCGAAGCAGCCCGACCTCAACTGGCGCCACCCGGCGGTCCGGGCCGAGATGGCCGACGTGGTCCGGTTCTGGCTCGACCGGGGCGCGGCCGGCTTCCGCATCGACGTGGCCCACATCATCGGCAAGGACCCCGACCTCCGCGACGACCCCCCGGCGACCGAGGGATGGGGCGGGGTCGGGGCCCACCTCGGGGAGTTCGCCGGCCTGCACCACGTCCATTCCCTCGGCCACCCCGACGCCCACGCCTGGTACCGGGACCTGCGGGCGGTCCTCGACGAGTACGACGAGGCCTACTCCATCGGCGAGATCCACGAGCCCGACTGGCCCCGGCTCGTGGCCTGGCTCGGTGACGGCGACGAGCTCCACCAGGTGTTCGACTTCAGCCTGCTGCACGCCCGCTGGGACGCCGACACGATCGGTGGGCGTATCGACTCCCAGGAGGCGGCACTGCCGGAGTGGGCGTGGCCCAACCACGTGCTCGGCAACCACGACGAGCCCCGGCTCGCCACCCGGATCGGACCCGAGGCCGCCCGGGTGGCGGCGGTGCTGCTGCTCGCGACCCGGGGGACGCCGACGATCTACCAGGGCGACGAGCTAGGGATGGTCGACGCCGACATCCCCCTCGAGGACCAGTTGGACCCCCAGGCCGGCCCGGGCTCGTACGGCCGCGACTCGTGCCGCACGCCGATGCCGTGGTCGAGCGGCCCCCACGCCGGGTTCTCGCCGCCGGGGACCGAGTCGACGTGGCTGGCGGTCGCCGCCGATGCCGACCGGATCAACGTCGCGGCCCAACTCGCCGACGCCGACTCGACGCTGTCGCTGTACCGGCGGCTCCTCGCCCTGCGCCGAGCCGAGCCGGCGCTGCAACTCGGCGACCAGCGTCGCCTCGCCGACCTGCCCGAGGGGGTCCTCGGCTACGAACGCACCCTCGACGGCGACCGGCTCGTCGTCCTGGCCTCGTTCATCGACGAGCCGGTCGAGGTGGCGCTCGGGGGCCGATGGACGGTGGCGGCCGCCACGTCGGCGGGTCCGGAGGGCGCCGCCCACGACGGGCGCGTGCCGCTGCCGGGCCGAGCCGCCCTGGTACTCCGACCGGACTGAGCGCGGAGCGACCACACTGTCGCCATGCCCGGAGCCGTCCGGGTGCAGCGGACGTACCTGACGCTCACCCTCCTCGCCACGCTCGCCCAGTCGCTCATCTGGGGCGTCAACACGCTCTTCCTCCTCGACGCCGGGCTCACCAACACCCAGGCGTTCTCGGCCAACGCCCTCTTCTCGCTCGGCCAGTTGGTCTTCGAGGTGCCGACCGGGGTGGTGGCCGACACCCGGGGCCGCAAGATCTCGTACCTCTGGGGGGCGGCGACCCTGCTCCTCTCCACGCTGCTCTACCTGCTCATGTGGTGGGTGGCGGCGCCGTTCTGGGGGTGGGCGATCGCCTCGATCGTGCTCGGCCTCGGGTTCACCTTCTTCTCCGGTGCCGTCGAGGCCTGGCTCGTTGACGCGCTGTCCGCCAACGACTTCGCCGGCGACCTCGGCGACGTGTTCGGCCGGGGCCAGGCGGTGTCGGGGGTCGCGATGCTGACCGGCTCGGTGGCGGGTGGCTTCATCGCCCAGGCGTCGAGCCTCGGGGTGCCCTACGTGCTGCGGGCCGTCCTGTTGGGCGTCACGTTCGTGGTGGCCGTCGTCTTCATGCGCGACGAGGGATTCACGCCCCGGCGGGCAGCCTCGGTCGCCGACGAGGTCAGGGCGACGCTGCGGGTATCGGTCGACCACGGATGGCGGAACCGGCCCGTGCGCTGGCTCATGCTCACGTCACCCTTCATCTCCGGGGTCATGTTCTACGCCTTCTACGCCATGCAGCCCTACCTGCTGGAGCTGTTCGGGGATGCGGAGGCATTCGGGATCGCCGGCCTCGCCTCGGCGATCATCGCCGGCGCCCAGATCGTCGGCGGCCTCATGGTGCCCGCCGTTCGGCGGCGGGTGCGACGGCGGACCAACCTGTTGGTGTTCGCCCTCGTCGTCAGCGTCGGTGCCCTCGTCGCCGTGGGGCTCACCACCGAGTTCTGGGTCGCGGTGGCGCTGCTGGTGATCTGGGGGATGGTGTTCTCGCTGTCGATGCCGGTGCGCCAGGCGTTCATCAACGGGTGCATCCCGTCGAGCCAGCGGGCCACGTTGCTCTCGTTCGACGCGTTGCTCGGGTCCGGTGGTGGGACCATCGCCCAGCCGGCGCTGGGTCGGGTGGCCGACGTGGCCGGGTATGGGCCGTCCTACCTCGTCGCCGCCGGGGTGCAGGCGCTCGCCCTGCCGTTCCTGCTGCTCGCCCGCCGGGAGGAGGTGGCGGCGGACACCGCCCCGCCGTCGCCACCGGCGACGCCCGTCGACGAGGTCGTCTCCCGCTGTTCGGGGTCCTCCACCTAGTCGGAATCCCTCAAACCCGCTCCCGGGGGCGCCGATACCACTCCCGTCAATTGGGACGACCCCGAACGAAGGAGACGAACATGGTCGCCAAACGCGCTCTCAACGTCGCGTCCGCCATCCTCGCCCTGCTCATCATGGCCTTTCTGGTGTGGGAGGCGTCGGACGCTGCGTTCTCGGCC
>CAZTLW010000131.1:0-6400 GCA_964614585.1 uncultured Acidimicrobiia bacterium
CTGGCTTTATGAACCTTACGGCCGATCTTGGCATGGGCGACCTTGCCTATGCCAGCGGGAATGAGCTTTCTCAGGGCAGGGCCAAACAGGCGGCGGGCGGCAATTCGGTGTGGGAGCTTCAGGGGGAGATCGGCGGGGAGGAGCTGAGCGCTGCCAATTCCAACCTTCTCGACCAATACGCAAGCACGGGAACGATAACCGACGAAGAGGCTGCCGCCTGGAAGGTAATAAACCAGCGACGCCCTTACGACGTATCGGAGTGGATGAAAACTATCGCACAGACTCGCGGCAAGGCGTTTGCCGGTATACCGGGCGCCGTTGCACAGGAGAGGGCATTACGGCCGGAAAAGGCCGCAACCGCGGCGTCTGTCGAATATGCAAAGCTCGCCCCGAAAGAACAGCTCATGGAATTGCAGAGCAAGGCCCGGCAGCAGCAGAAGGCCGGAGAGGCCATGGTCAATTGGGACAAGGTGGTTTCGCTCATGGGCAATATGTGGGGCCGCAAGAAAGAGCAACTCGACGAGGGTGTCATGGGGATGACCGGCAGCGGGCCTGTTGTCGGGGCACTGAAGTCCGGTGCTGCAAAACTGCGGGCTCCCGGGGGCTTGCGTACCGGTGTATTCGAGGGGCAGCGCACGGAAACGGCTATGGCGCTCAACAGCGTTCTGACGGGGCAGAACCGGCTGATCGAAGGGATATTCAACCGCATAGCGGCGACACTGCCGGACGTGTACGATACACAGGATTATGCTATCGCGAAAATCGACCAGTCCATTCGAAACAGTTATGGTCTGTCGAAGGCTATGCGCCAGCGGGGTTTGCTTGACCCCTCATATTTGCAAAACTTCAGCGATGAGCAGTTGGCTGATCCCGAAAGTCAGATCAACCAGGAGATTGCATCGATTGCCCCGGCCAGTCTCGACGAACGCGATGAGCGGGAGATACAGCAGATAATGAACCGTATCCTTGGAGCCGATTCGCCGTATCGGGGTCGGCGGCAGGAGTCGCAGGGCGGCGGCCAGACAGGTCCGGCTACAATAAGATCTCTTGCCGATGAAATCTTTGGAGAATAATTATGGCTGAGCTCGATTCCGTGACGGTAAGGGAACTGCTTAAAGAGGCGAAAAGGCGGGGCTTCTCTAAAGAAGAAGCTATTCGTCGCGTGGAGCAGTACCAAGCACGACAACAAGGCGGGAATTATCAGCAGCCTGCCGCACAGCAGCCCGATACGACCGCACAGGAGGCCCCACAATCCACGTTCATGGATCGGATAGGGTTTGGTGCCCCCGAGCAGAGAACGCCGTTTGGGCTGCCCCCAAAGGCCGCAGAAACGATGTTTCCACGAAGCGCCAAGCTGCCCCCTGAGATGATAGACAAATCGACGCCCAAGGGTGTCGGCGCCGGGGTGGCTGATATGCTGAGTTTGCCAGGGCGTTTTCTTGCATCTACCCCTCGCTTGGTTGGCGATGCGATGCGGAACATGGGCGACCGTGTTGGAACGAACATCGGGAACGACAAGACCTTTGCGCAGGGTGTGGCCGACACCGAGGGGCAGAACATTGGTGGCAAACTTTTACGCGATCCGCTTCTTCCGTTGTCTGCTGTTTCTGGTGCTGCGGCAAGCAAGATGATCCCGCAGGGGGCCGGGATGCTTGCCAAGACAGGGGCCGGGGCCGGGGCTGGTGCAATTGAAGGGCTTGCGGTGGGCGGTGCGAAACAAGCCCTTGATGTCTCTCAGGGTGAGGAGTTCAGCGGGAAGGAGCTTGCCGGGGATGTGCTCAGCAGCGCAGCGTTTGGCGGGATGAGCGAAATTGCAGCGGACCTGCTTCGGTATGGCCTGGCTCCGAAAATGTTCAGAAGCGCAATGATGCCGAACAAGAACGTGCGGATCAAAGGGTTCGACCCTGAGAACATCGTCAAGTATGATATTGGCGGCTCCTTCGATTCGATAGAAAAAAAGGCAGCACAGAAGATTTCACAAGCCAAGGAGATGGCGGATAGCTACCTCGAAACCCTTGCCAGGCAGAGGCCCGACGCAAGGGTGAGTGTCGACGATGTGATCCAGGGGTTTCTTGAAGACCTTGATGCCGGGCGCCTCGACCAATACTTTGCGGCGGACCAAACGGACGCAGCAGAGGGCGTTGTCGACAAGATACTTGCATCATTCAGCAAACGCGGGTACACCGGACAGGTTGATTTGCCAACCGCAAACAAGGCCAAAAGGTGGCTTGGGCGCGGCGTGTTCAAGAAAGGCCCAAACCCCTCCATAGAGGAGGCTGCTGCAAACAAAGTGAAGGAGTTGCTCGATCTACGAATCAGGGACAAGATACAGGAGATTGCTCCGGATATAGCAAAGCACAATCAGGTCATGCGCGACTTGATACCAATCAAGCAAGCAGCATCAGACGCAGCGGAGCGGTACGGTAATCGAAATGTTTTTACTGGCATGACCAACATGCAGCTTGGTCAGGCGGGGGCAATTAGCTCAGCGGTATCGGGCAACCCGTCCTACCTTGTCGGGTCCCTTGGTATGGCCGGGATCAACAATGTTCTTTCGCCCGGGCGTGGCGCAGAGCTTGTCAACACGATAGGAAAGGAAATTCAAGGCGTTGGGCGACTTGGTGGCCGCAGTGTGATAGGCACTCGAATCACCAACCCAACAGAGGAAGAAGAAAAACGCAAAGCTATGCAGCGTCAGAGTGCTCAATTTCGGTAGTCGGGGCGGTTCTATCCAGAACCGTTTCGACATCGGACTCTAAGCACTCAATGTGTTTTTCAATGGTTTTCAGACGGCCGTCAATGTTGGCTGATAAAGCAATAAGTTTCCAGTTCACCACGCTGTTCGCAAGGTATGCGATGACACCAACAATTATGAGAGCTTGCCACCATTCCATACACCCCTCCTCTCGGTTCCACAATTATACGGCCAGAGGGGGCAAAAGTCAAACGGAACATGTAGCGTAGCCCGAAAGGGGGCGTACCATGTGTAGTGTCAGGGATGCAGTGATCGAATCGGCAAGGCTGAAAATAGGACGCCCTTACTTGTGGGGAGGTCAGACAGATGCCGGTTACGACTGTTCGGGCTTCGTGGTCGATTGCCTGCTGAGCGCCGGGGTCTACCTCTCTGACATGAACGCATCCGGACTGGCAAAGGAGTTTCACCACTATCACAAGTTCGTGGGCGCTGCTGAGCCGGGGGATCTTCTTTTCTACGGTGAGGATGGACAGGACCCCGATCACGTCATGATGGTGCTGGATGTGTGGCAGAACACGGACGATGGCTGGCCGATGATGTGGCTTGTCGGGGCCCGGGGCGGGGATTCAAGCACGAAGACCATGGAGGAGGCATACGACCGCCAGGCCTTCGTCGATGTGGTCAGGGGCGATTACTGGAAACGGCGCTTTCAATTCATCCTGGGAATAGAGTGAGGTACAGCTATGATGTGGCAACAGTGGATACTCGGGACAGTGACAATCGTTGGCGTGGCTGCTTTGATCCGTGCGATACCCAAGGAGAAAATCAACGAGCAGGTGTGTCCCTGGGCCGAAAAGATGGGGGCCTTGCTTTCCAAGCTGATACTATCCAGGCTTCCCAGGGCAGCGGCGGAAAAGGTCGAGGAGGGGATCATTTGCACGCTGCTGGATGTGGCCGGTGCGGTGCTTCTTGCTTTTGAATGTGGACTACTTGCGGATAACGATTCACGACTCAAGAAGGAGGGGAAGGATGGGGCGGATGTTAAAGCAACTGATTGACTCGATTGTGTTTTCGATCCCGATGCTTGTTTTTGGTGCACTGGTGCTGATATGGTGCCTTTCCATGGCCGGCTGCACCAGCAAGAAGAACACGACGATAGAGATGTTTCCCGATGTGATACAGGAGCGCCAGGAGCCTGTTGTTACCCCCTCCCCCGCCCCCTCCCAGCGGGAACAGGCTCCGGCTCCTGTTTTAACGCCAGAGACTGTCTATTTCGGCTTTGACCGGTTCAACCTTACCGACGATGCCTGTGATGCTTTGGATGCCATAGCGGGGCTTATAGGGGCCTCAGATCAAGGATTGCTGGTCATTACCGGTGGAGCTTGCCCGATCGGTGACGAACAGTACAATTCTGACTTGGGGTATCGTCGGGCTTTGGCAGTAAAAAACTACTTGAGGCGTGCGGGTGTGGGGATGGAAACCGAGATCCGCAGCTTTGGCGAATCGAATCTGGTTGCACTCTCTCCTGCGGATTACTGGCGTAATCGAAGGGTAGAAATCGAGGTACGGTGATCATGGCTGAATTCGTGACACACGAGCAGTTTGAAGCGCGCATCAAGGAAGCAAAGGCGCAGCGCGATGAGGTGTGCAACATGCGGCATCGGCAGACAGACGAAAGTATCAAGGTGCTGTTTGGCAAGGTGGACGGGTTGGGTCAGAAGTTGGACACGATAGCGCTTCGGGTGGGTATCCTGATTATCTCGACGCTGATGGCCCTTGTCGGCACGCTTGCGGTTCAGCTTATTCTCAGGGGCATGTCATGAACTTGCTTTTTGCATTGCTGATTGTCGGGGCAGACTTCGACACAGCCACCGTTGAGTGCCTGCGGGTGGAAGTGCGGCATGAGCTGACCACGGAGATTCGGGAAGTGAAATCACGCGCTCACTGGCCCACACCGGGCGGTTACTGGGTGAAGGACACGACAGGTCTTAACATCAAATTTAATCGAGTGGAGGTTATCCCATGTTCAGAAGAATGATTCTTTTTGTGGCAGTTCTGGCTTTTGCGGCTTCGGCCATGACTCAGGCTGCGCTGTATGACAGTGTAAAAACGCGGCTGGCGGCAAAGCATTCCGTGACGGTCGATGACGTGACGATCCGCAGTGAGACGCTTAACGCTTCGGAAGTGTCGGCCAGTGTACCGGTTCTTCAGGGGCAGTTGGCATACATTGTCACAAGCGGCGGGTCTTTGGTAGCAGACGGCTCTGTCAAGATTTACAAGGTGTCGGCAACAAGCGATTATTCGTTTGACCCTCCCGACTTGGATGACGAGTTGATCGCAACGGCTACCTCATGGCTGATGAATGGGTCCAATCACAGCGGCATAGAATACTATCCAAAGGGCAGTTGGTCAGTCAATGTCTACAGCAACGGCGGCACAGTCAAGATACTAAAAACCCTGTGCGTTAAACTGGACCCCGTGGCGGACACGTCGAGCGAAGTCACCGTGACGATTATCAAGCGCGGCACAGATCCCGTTGCAATCACCGACGAACAGTAAGGTGTCATGATGCGAAAACTGTTTTTATTTATAGCCCTGCTGGTAACGGCGGGGCTTGCACAGCCGAACGACGCGAACACCACGCATTATCAAGAGTGGGAGTTGCCGACTGCGGCGGCTTCGATCACGAACTGGGTGGCGGTGATACCTGTCAGCCGGTTGGATTCGGCTATGGTGGCAGCGTCCCGGTCTGATGGTCTGGACATTCGGGTGTACAACAGTGCGGGTACGGAGCTGAACAGGTATGTTCGGAGTTACGATTCAGCCAGCTACAGCGGGTTGATTTATGTCGGCACACCGTTGTCGAACGCTGCTGTGACCACTGTGCAGATCGAGACCGGATCGGGAACTTCGTATGCGAATGACGCCGCTACGTTTACCGATGCTGGCTTCCTGCGGTTCCTGGATTTCGACGGGGATGTGACGGACCTGTGCGGTATTGCCAACGCGACGGCGGTGGGCAGTCCTACGTATTCCGCTGGTGATGTCGGGCAGAAACTTGACCTGAATGGGACCGATCAGTACCTGTATTTTGCTGATGCCGATGACTTGTCAATCGGTGATGGAACCACGGATGATCCAAAGTCGATTGTCGCTCGCGTAAACGTGACAGACGCAACGTCGTTTTATCTGGCCAGCAAGCCGAGCGGATCTAGCTACGATTGGGTTTTTGGATTAGCATCTGATGACAAGCTCAGTTTCCAAACACGGGACGTATCACTATCTGCCGTCAGGCAGAGGCGGTATGATTCGGCGTTGGGTGCCGATGAGGGTGCTCTGCATACGTATGGAACCAGCTATGGCGGAGATGAATCCAGTCCCAATGCAGACATGGACTTGTACCGCGACGGTACTGCCGTAGACGACATCGATGCCAACTCCGGGGCGACGTACACGGCGTCAGAAAATGGCACTGGAGAGTTGTATGTAGGGGGGCTGAAGGCGGCTAGCAACCTTGCAAGCGGGTCGTTTTGCATGTGGGCCATTAACTCTCGCAAAATGGCAACCGCCGAACACTCCGAATATCACGACAACTGGAGCGCCCCCGACACTTATGGCACGCTGGGCGCGGTGCAGGCGGCATCCACCGCCCCCACAATCACCGCAGCAGTGCCGGACAGTGCGATACATTTTGGCGGGGACTCC
>CAZTLW010000132.1:0-6265 GCA_964614585.1 uncultured Acidimicrobiia bacterium
CTACCGCCAGGACACGTACTCCAGGGTCTCCAGGCTCTCGAGGTCGTGGACGCCGATGCCGCCCTCGCCGACGGTGAGCAGGACGTCGCCGATGACGATGGTCCGACGGATCTGGGCCCGCCACGGGTCGATGCGCGGCTCCGGCTTGCCCTCGCCGAACTCGACCGGCCCGTCGAGGCCGTTGCGGAGCACGCCCTCGTCAACGAGCCGACCGTCGACCACCCGCACCGCGATGGCCCCGGTGTCGAACGTCTCGGTCTCACCACGTCCCTCGTTCCACGACCACGCCTGGAAGGGCGAGACGGCGAGGAACTCGGGTCCCCACCAGAGGAACGCCTTGTGGTCCCACTCGGCCTCGGCCCAGGCGTCGGTGATGGTGATCTGGTCGACCCGCTCGGGGTTCGTCGGGTCGGACACGTCGAAGAGCGAGAACTGGGTGCCGAGCACCCGACCCTCCTCGGTGGCGTCCTGGCCCACGCCGAGCAGCAGCCCGTCGCCCACCGGGTGCAGGTACGCCGAGTAGCCGGTGATCTTCAACTCGCCCTCGATCACCGGATCGGTCGGGTCGGTGACGTCGAGCACGTACAGCGGGTCGGTCTGGCGGAAGGTGACGATGTAGCCGACCGGGCCGATGAAGCGCACGGCACGGATCGTCTCGGTCCGCCCCATGCCGCCGACCTCACCGATGGTCGCGAGGCGGCCGTCGTCGTCGGGGCGGAGGACGGTCAACTGCGACTCCGACTCGTCCGACGACCACCAGCCCCACGGGTTGGTGGTCGACGCCACCCGCAGGTCGCCGTCGTACTCGCTCATCGCCCATTGGCCGATGAGGAATCCGGGCACCTCGCCCGAGGCCTGGTACCGGGCCCGGGCGCCGGTGATGGAGAACCGGTGGATGCGGGTGGTGAACTCGTCGGCCACGTCCTCGGCGTCGCCGGCCTCGGCGAGCACCGCCCAGTCCATCCAGCGCTGGGTGGCGACGTAGAGGTGGGTGCCGGACGCGTAGACGGTCTCGCCCTCGGCGACGAGGCCCACCGGGAACCGCGACCCGAGGCCACCGCCGGCGAGCGGGAAGGACAGCACCGACAGCGTCGAGACGCCGCTCGCCTCGGGCGGCAGGTACACCTCGCCGCAGTCGAGCAGCGACCCCTCGGTCTCCTCGCCGGTCGTCTCGTCGGTGAGGACGAAGTACGGCAGCCACTGGTCGATGGTGGAGTCCCGGATGATCTCCCGGTTGGCCTCGAGGGCCTCCCGCTCGGCCCGCAGGCCGGAACCCTCGGGGTACTGCCACTCGAACCCGACGGGGCGGGAGCGGGTGACGAGGCGGACCCGGTCGTCGACCATCCGGGCGGAGACGACCGAGCCGTCGATGCGGAGGGTGCGGAGGACCTCGGGTTCGGCGGGATCGGAGACGTCGAGTTCGAGGATCGTGGAGATGGCCGAGCCGCCCGGGTACGGGTAGATGCTGTCAGTGGCGGCGTCGGTGGCGATGCCCGGGGACTCGGACCAGCCGGAGCCGAGCAGCAGCAGCCGGTCGCCCTGCAGCAACATCGACGAGTAGTAGACGTCGCCGAACCGGTCCTCGCCGACCATCGCGACCTCGGTGCCGTCGACCTCGGCGACGCGCAGGGCGCCGTCGAGGAGGGCGTAGACGTGGGTGCCGTCGGTCTTGACGATGTCGGGCTCGTCGACGCCGGCCTCCTGCACGTTGGTGGTGGAGTAGTCGACGCCGGCCTCGCCGCCGCCGGGGGCAGCGCCGGCCTCGTCGGTGGCGTCGTCGCCATCGGCCATCGCCCGCTCCTCGACGGGGAAGGGACCTCCCCACCAGCCCTCGCCGGGCAGGCCCCACGGGGTCACGATCTCGAGGGCCTGGTCGACGTAGAACTCCAGGAGGTCGTCACACGAGTCGGCCACCTGCAGGGACGCGGCGAACAGGCCGACCGGCCCGGGCTCCGCAGCGGGGGGTTCGGTGGTCGTGGTCGTCGCGGTCGAGCCGTCGGTGGCGCAGGCCGCCACCACCATCGCCAGTGCCGTGAGGAGCAGGGTGATCCGTCGCATCTCCGTCCTTCCTGTCCCCGATTGGACGGTCGCCCGTCCGATTCGGTTCCCGGCCACCCCACCCCCGTTCTTGTGTCGCCCAGCCCTCACATGAAGGGCTGGGCGACACAAGAACGAATCGGGACTCGCCAGCAGTCGCGCCTAAGCCACCAGGAGGAGGTGGTAGACGAGCAGCGCCGCCATGAGGCCCGTGGCGAGCAGCGACACCTCGAGGATCCGTCGGTGACGCCGCGCGGTCCACAGCACCGCCGCCACGGCGACGGCAATGGACAGCTTGAAGGCGCCGGCGAGCGCCGGGCTGCGCTCGAACAGTGCGGCCATGACCGGGTTGAGTTCGGTGGCGCCGGCCTCGAGCGCTCGCAGGGTCAGCACCAGGTCGGCGGCGCTCAGGGCGACGAAGGCGAGGACCACCACGGCGATGGCCTTCGGCGAGTCGCGGTAGGCCGTGAGCACACGGAGCCAGACCGACCGCAGCGTGCCCGCCGCGGGCTCACGGCGGTCGAAGCCACTGCGTCGCTCCGGGTGGTGGAGGGAGACCCGTCGCACGCGCCGATCGGGCTCGCGGCGTCGCTCCCCGACACTGCGCTCCGTGGTTGACATCCATCCCTCCTGTGGTCGAGGCTACGCCACCGCTGGGCGAACCCTGGGCCCGAGCGCGTCGA
The DNA here is from genome assembly GCA_964614585.1 of uncultured Acidimicrobiia bacterium. Taxonomy (GTDB): domain Bacteria; phylum Actinomycetota; class Acidimicrobiia; order Spongiisociales; family JAENVV01; genus JAHEFX01. Next base: position 2,721 of record CAZTLW010000132.1, read on the forward strand.
TTCGACGGTCTCCGGCCCAGAGAAGCGCTTCGAGCCGCGGTGGCGAACCCTGGGTTCCCAGCCGCGGTCAGGGGTGGGCGGCCATGGCGAACAGGGCCTCGATCACCCGGAGGTTGTCCACCCCCCACTCGGGCGGTATCTCCGGCTCGGCGCCCGCCACCGTCGCCACGAAGGCCTCGATCATGCGGGCGAAGTGGTCGGTCGGGCCGTGGTCCTGCCAGCGGTGTTCGCCACGAGCCTCGACGAGCACCCGGGAGATGCCGTCGGGCGGGTTGAAGGGTGTCTCGAAGATCAGCCGACCGGCGCTGCCGAACACCTGGAGCCCCTGCGACCGGGCGGCCCGGGTGGAGCAGGTGAACGTCGCCGACCGCCCGGCGGGGAACCCAAGCGTCCCGGCCGTGAGGATGTCCACGCCCGAGGCCGGGTCCCGGACCATGGTCACGCCGGTGGGGACGGCGTCGGCGCCAAGCAGCAGCCGGGAGGCGTCGACGGCGTAGCAGCCGATGTCGAGGAGGCCGCCCCCTCCCCACTCGGCCACGTTGCGGATGTCGGTCGGGTTGTCGTTGAAGTAGGTGAACCACGTGTCGACCGCCAAGGGCTCGCCGATGGCGCCGTTGGCGACCAGTCGACGGGCCTCGACCCAGGCCGGGTGGTGGCGGTACATGTATGCCTCGGCGAGCACGACCCCGGCCGCCCGGGCCGCCTCGACCATCGCGGCGGCGTCGGCGGCCGTCATGGCAAGCGGCTTCTCACAGAGCACGTGCTTGCCGGCCTCGGCGGCGGCGATCGCCCACTCGGCGTGCAGGTGGTTGGGGAGGGGGATGTAGACGGCGTCCACGTCATCGCGGGCCAGCAACGGGGCATAGCCGTGCACCGGCACCGCCCCCAGTGGGTCGGCGACCGCGGCGGCCGCCGCCGGGGTGCGTGAGGCCACGGCGGTGACCTCGCAGCCGGCGGCGGCGATGGCGGGGACGACGGCGCGCCGGGCGACCTTGGCGGTCCCGAGGATGCCGAATCGGAGGCTCATGTGGACGCCCGAAGCGCGGGCCGTGGTGCACGCCCAGCGTGTACCGGAGCCCACGCTTCGACGATCGACCGTGAACCGGAACCCTGGGTTCGCGGCGGGTTCACGCGAGGTCGAGGAGGAGGTCGGCGGCCTTCTCGGCGATCATGATCGTCGGGGCGTTCGTGTTGCCCCGGGTCACCGACGGCATCACCGAGGCGTCCACCACCCGGAGCCCCTCGATGCCCCGCAGGCGCAGCTCGGGGTCGAGGGGGGCGTCGTCGCCGCCGCCCATCATCACCGTCGAGGTGGGGTGGTAGATCAACTCCACGTTCTGGCGGATCCACGCCTCCAACTCGTCGCCGGTGACGCCCTCGCCGGGGGTCACCTCCCGACCCCGCACCTCGTCGAACGGCGCCGCGTTGGCGATCTCGCGGCCGAACTCGATCCCGTCGACCATGACGGCCATGTCGGCGTCCGACTCGAGGAAGTTGCCGACGATGTCGGGATGGACCTCCGGGTCGGGCGACCGCAGCCGCACCGTGCCCCGCGACTCCGGCTTGATGAGCGTCGTCCCGATGGCGAAGCCGGGGATGCGGTCCTCCTCGAAGCCATGGAGGTTGGTGCCCCCAACGGGCCCCCAGTGGTACTGGAGGTCGGCCTTGCCGTCGCCGTCCCGGTCGAAGAACGCCATCGCCTCGGCCACCGTCGAGGTGAGCATGCCCGTCCGACGGGCCACCCACTTCGCCAACTCGAGCGGCGACTCGGCGTCGTCGAGGGTGCCGGGGGCCGTCGCCTCGTAGCCGACGCCGGCGAACGGGTGGTCCTGGAGGCCCCACCCCACCTTCGGTTGGTCCAGGACCACGTCGACGCCCACCTCGCGGAGGTGGTCGGCGGGCCCGATGCCCGACAGCTGCAGGATGTGGGGGCTGCCGATGGCGCCCGCCGAGAGGATGACCTCCCGGGCCACCGAGGCCCGCTGGGGACCGCCGGCGTCGCGGTATTCGACGCCCACCGCCCGGCCGCCGTCGAACACCACCCGGTGCACGAGTGCCCCGGTGGCGATGGTGAGGTTGCGGCGCTTGCGGGCGGGGGCGAGGTAGGCGTCGACCACCGAGTGGCGAGCGCCGCGCTTCTGGGTGACCTGCACCAGGGAGACACCGTCGGGCGACCCGTCGTTGAGGTCCTCGTCGAGGGGGATCCCGACCGCCTGACAGGCCTCGAGGAAGCGGTCGGTGTAGGGGTTGACGACCGGCAGGTCGGTGACGTTCATCGGGCCGCCGATGGCGTGGAACTCCGACGGGCCCCGCTCGTTGTGCTCGGACCGCTTGAAGTAGGGGAGCACGTCGTCCCAGCCCCAGCCCTTGGCGCCGTGCTCGTCGCGCCACTCGTCGTAGTCGGCCTTGTCGCCCCGCACGTAGAGCATCGCGTTGATCGAGTGGCAGCCCCCGAGCATCTTGCCGCGGGGCATGTAGAGGCTGCGGCCGTCGAGGTGCGGCTCGGGCTGGGTGTTGTAGTTCCAGTCCCGCTCGGTCCGGAACAACTGGCGGAACGCGGCGGGGATCTTCACGTTCGGGTGGCGGTCGGAACCGCCGGCCTCGAGGAGGAGGACGGAGACGTCGGGGTCGGCGGAGAGCCGGTTGGCGAGGACGCAGCCCGCCGAGCCCGCTCCCACGATCACGTAGTCGAAGACCATGGGGGGAACCTACCGAGCGGGACGTAGGCTCGTGGCATGCACGTCGACACCGTGTTCGTCTGGGTCGCCGATCTCGAACGGTCGATGCCCTTCTACCGCGACGTCCTCGGCCTCGAACCGGGACCCAGATTCGGGTCCTGGCAGGCGATGGCCACCGAGGGCGCCCGCTTCGCCCTCCATGAGGGCGAGGCACCCGACGGCGAGCGCCAGCGGGCGGTCGTCGGGTTCGCCGTGCCCGACCTCGAGGCGGCGGTCGACCGGATCCGGCAGCTGGGCCACGAGCCGATCGGCCCGCCGGCCGACACGGGCGTCTCGTGGTTCGTGACCTACGAGGACCCCGACGGCACCCACGTCCAGCTCATCGAGCGCTACGGCGAGGTCTGAGGGCCGGGTCCCGAACAGGCACCCGGTCTCGAGACGGACCCGGTACGCGTCACGCCCCCCGGTCGACGGGGACTCGTCGACCGGGGGGCGTGGCGAGCTCGGGTGCTGTCAGCGCCCGGGCGGGCCGGCGCCCTCGGGCGGGCCGCCGACACCTTCTTTCGGACCGGCCCAATCGGGTGGGCCGCCGACACCTTCGGGAGGACCGTCGTCCTCCGACTCCTCGGACGCTGCGGACTCCTCGTCGTCGGGGCCCGCCGGCTTCTCGCAGTCATGGCCACCCACCACGTGGGTGGCGGGATCGCCCTGGCCCCGGGCGAACTCATGGACGCAGTCCACGAACGCCACCACCTCGGGCGGCGGGCCGTCGCCCTCCTCGAGGTCCTCGCCCTCGGACTCGCCGTCGTCGAGGCCCGCCGGCTTCTCGCAGTCATGGCCACCCACCACGTGGGTGGCGGGATCGCC
>CAZTLW010000133.1:0-6201 GCA_964614585.1 uncultured Acidimicrobiia bacterium
TCACGTGCCGTCCATCGACGCCATCGTCGGGATCCCCCACCGTTCAGCCACGAAGCTGCGTCGCGCCGGGGTCCGGACGACCGACGCCCTCCTCCGCCGGGCCGCCGGTGTCGACGGACGGCGGGACCTCGCCGAGGCGACCGGGATCGATGACGGCCAGTTGCTGGCGTGGTGCCACCGGGCCGAACTGCTCGGCATCCGGGGCGTCGGCGGTGAGTACGCCCACCTGCTGACCGTGGTCGGGGTGCCGACCCTCGACGAGCTGGCGGCGTGCAATCCAGAGGACCTGTTGGGGCGACTCACCGGTGAGAACGACCGCCGCCGGCTGGTCCGTCGCCTCCCCACCGACGACATGGTCGCGTCGTGGGTGCTGGCCGCGGGAGGGTGCGAGCGACGGGTGGAGCGCTGAGGGACGGTACGACGGTACGACCGTACGACGGACCGATCCCCGCCCACGCGAAGGGTCCCGAGACTTGCGCCCCGGGACCCTTGGTCCGTGGGTACCGAAGTACCGTTGTACCGAAGTACCGTCGTACCTACTTCGCGCGAGCCTTGGCGGAGGCGCCGGAGACCCAGCCGCCGGCAGCCTTCTCGCTGACGCCGGCGATCTCGGCGACCTTGGCCGTCTCGGTCTTCGCCAGGTCGGCGAAGGTGAGGATGCCGGCCTCCTTGAGCCGCCCTGCGTAGGCGGGGCCGATGCCGGACAGCTCGGTGAGGTCGTCGGCGACGATCTCCTTGGCCGCGGCCTTGGCCGTCTTGGCGACCTTCTTGACGTCCTCGACGGTCTCGTCGACGGCGACCTCGATGGTCTCGGCCACCTCGCCCTCGGGGGCGAAGTTGGTGCGCCAGTTGGTGACGAGGTCCTCGAGCTGGCCGCGGAGCTTGCCGGCCTGCTCCTGCCACTGGTCGACGTTGACCCGCTCGCCCACCTTGTGGGTGAGGTCGTCCACGTCGACCTTCTCGCGGAGGTCGCCCACGGTCTCGGAGCCGACCTTGGCCCACTCGCCGTAGGCGCTCTTCGCCTTGGTCCCGAACTCGTCGGCCTTCGCCTTGTAGTCGGTCTCGCGTGCCTTCTCGGTCAGCGTCTCGAACCGTTCGCCGAGGTGCAGCTCGGTGATCTTGCGGCCGGCGACGACGCCGGCGCCGATCGTGGCGTGGAAGGCCTTCTCGAGGCCGGCCTTCAGCTCGGCGGGGTCGATGGCGACGACCTTCTCGGTGGTGTCGGTCATGTCAGTTCATCCCTTTCCTGGGACTCGGACTCGGACTCGAGCATCTCCCGGTAGCGGGCGAGGAGCTCCTCGCGCTGGTCGGGCGTGAGATCGGGGTCGGCGGCGATGGCCGTCTCGACCACGGTCTCGTGCGGCTCGCTGAGGAGCCCGGCCCGTGCGTAGAGGGTCTCCGCCGAGATCGAGAGGCCCGTGGCGATGGACTTCAGGATCTCGGCCGACGGTTTGCGCAGGCCCCGCTCGATCTGGCTCAGGTAGGGATTCGAGATCCCGGCCTGGTCGGCCAGCTTGCGGAGTGACAAGGCCGCCTGTTCCCGCTGTTCCCGGATGAAGGTGCCTATGTCCGAGTGCTTCTCGGTCATCTGCTTGCAATTGTAAGCACCTTTGCTTGCAAATGCAAGCGCAGGCCCTGCGGGCGGGCCGCCCTATCTCCCCAGCATCTCGTCGAGGGCGTGCTGGATGGCGTTGCGGGTCGCCTCGGCGGCCTCGAGCACGTCGAGGCGGTCGGGGTCGGGGGGCAGTCGGATCGGGTCGAGGAACCGGATCCGCCATTGCACCGGGAGCGGGATCGGGTTGAGGAAGACGCCGATCTCGTCCACCCGCTGCTCGGGGAACACGAGTCGGACCAACCTCGCCAGGGCGGCCGAGGAGAAGACGATGGGGTGCACGTCCTCGGAACCGACCACGGCCACCGGGATGATGGGGGCGTCGTGGGCGGCGGCCGTCGCGGCGAACCCGCCCCGTCCGAAGCGCTGTACACGGTAGGCCTCCGAGTGCGGCTTCTGGAACCCGGCCGCCCCCTCGGGGAACACGCCCAGGAGGTGGCCCCTGGACAGGATCCAGTCGGCGTCGGCCCGGGCGGCGTACGCCCCGCCCGAGCGCCGGTAGAGGTGGGACACCCAGGGCAGCATGTTGAAGATCTCGGTGCCAACCATCCGGACCCGCCGGGGGGTCGCCGACTCCTCCGCCACCGCCAATTGCACCATCATCGCGTCGTAGGGCAGCGCCCCCCCGCCGTGGTTGGGCACGATGAGGGCCGGCCCCTCGGTGGGGACGTGGTCGATGCCCTCCACCACGATCCGGAACCACCGGTGGTAGAGGTGGCTGAGCACCCACCACAGCATCTCGGTGGCCACCGGGTCGAGCCCGAGCGGGTCGGGGTCGTAGGAGGCGAGCCGTTGGTGGCGGCGGAGCGTCGGCCAGGTCTGGGGGCCCAACTCGCCGAGGATGGGGAGGATGAGGTCGGTCAGGTCGATGCCGCCGTGGAGGGCGCATCGATCGGCCTGACGCACCGGAGGGAGGTCGCAGCCCACCCCGTTCGGCAGCACCTCGTCGCAGAGGCCGTCGCGATCCACGAGGTCCAGCCACCGCCGGTCCCGTGCCGGCACCCGACCCGGTCTGCCGCCGGTCGTCGGGCCGGCATCGGTCGGCGACGCCCGCAGCCGATCGGAGAGTGCCGCCACCAGCTCGTCCTTCGACATCGCGCTGCGGCCCGGTAGGTCGGCCTCACGGGCCAGCGCCAGCAACTCGTCCTTGCCCAGTCGGGCGAGCACGCTCACGCCGCCTCCATCGCCACCGAGCGGGTCGTCTGGGCCGGGTGGAAGCCGAGCTCCTCGACCATTCGGTCGACCCGGAGCACGCGACCGTGGTGGAGGAGGCCGCGAACGTGGTCGGGCACCTCGAGGCCGCCGGCGGCGAGCGCCCGGTGGGCGGCATCGAGCTGGAACGGCAGCAGGGGGATCCCGACCGCGCCCGACAGCCGGAGGATCTGGCTGAGGTAGAGCGGGCCCTCCGGGGCCACGTTGTACGTGCCGGGGCGGCCGGCATCGATGGCGTGCTCGAGGCAGCGGACCACGTCGTCGGCCGCCAGCAGCTGGAGGAGGGGGTCGCGCCCGATGGCCACGGGCACCGACGGCAGCCGGAGCAGTCGGGCGAACGGGCTGTCGACGGTCGCCCCGTACGCCTCGGCGAAGCGGAGGATCACCACCTCGACGCCCGGCAACTCGACGTCGAGGTGGCCGACGAACGTCTCGACCTCGCGCAGGGCCCGCTCGTGGCGGCTGGCGCGGCCGCCGCTGGGCGTCCATCGGTCGTCGGCGATCGTCGGGTGGCGGGGCCCGGTGCCGTACATGGCGGCATCCGACTTCACGACCACCCGCGAGAGGTGGTCGAGTCGGGCGAGCGCCCCGAACAGGGCCTGGGCGCCGAGCACGACCGTCTCCCGGGCACGGGCGGTGCCCAGGTCGGTGGTGCGGTCCATGGTCTGGAGGTGCACCACGACGTCCGGCCCCGTCTCCACGACCCAACGGGCGAAGTCGAGCGAGTCGAGCGACCAGCGCCGGAGGGGGACCGGGATCGGCACCCGGGGCGCCAACTCGTCGACGGCCACGACCGTCAGGTCGTCGCGGGCCGCCAGTCGGCGGACCAGTTGGGCTCCCTCCCACGAGGCCGCCCCCGTCACGAGCACGGTGCGCATGCCGGCAAGGCTACGACTGCCCGAGGGGCTGCGCTGTCCGTCCGCCCTGCCACAATGAGCCCGTTCCCATCCGCCCGACAGCCAGTCCCCCATTTCTCGAGGCATCCATGCCCGCCTTCAAGCTCGTCTCCCGCGAGGACCACCCCGCCGACACCGTGATCACCGTCCGCGGCGTCGAGATCGGCGGCGACGGCTTCGTCGCCATGGCGGGTCCGTGCGCCGTCGAGTCGCGCGACCAGCTGTTCGCCGCCGCCGAGGCGGTCCGCGCCGCCGGCGCCACCGTCCTGCGGGGCGATGCCTTCAAGCCGCGGACGTCGCCGTACTCGTTCCAGGGTCTCGGGGAGGAGGGCCTCCGGTACCTCGCCGAGGCTCGCGAGGCCTTCGACATGCCGTTCATCGCCGAGGTGCTCGATCCCCGCCACGTCGACCTCGTCGCCGCCTACGCGGACATCCTCCGCATCGGCACCCGCAACATGTCCAACTACACGTTGCTGCAGGAAGTCGGCCGGTCGGGCAAACCCGTCCAGTTGAAGCGAGGGTTCACGGCCACCGTCGACGAGTGGCTGGGCGCTGCCGAGTACATCGCTCGGGAGGGCAACCCCAACATCATCCTCGTGGAGCGGGGCATCCGCACCTTCGAGACGGCGTCCCGCAACACCCTCGACATCACCGCGGTGCCGGTGGTGCGATCGCTGTCCCACCTGCCGATCCTCGTCGATCCCTCCCACTCGGGTGGGCGCCGGGAGTTGGTCGCCCCGCTGTCCCGGGCGGCGGCGGCGATCGGCGCCCACGGCATCCTCGTCGACGTACACCCCGACCCGGCCGCCGCCCTCGTGGACGGCGCCCAGGCCCTGCTCCCCGAGGAGTTCGCCGCCCTGATGGAAGACGTCCGGGCGATTCGGTCGGCCCTCGGGCACGGCTGATCGATGCGGGTCGCCGTCCTCGGCACGGGGCTCATCGGCGGGTCGATCGCCGCCGGCCTCCGCGAGCTCGGTCACGTCGTGGTCGGATGGGACCCCGATCCCGACCACGCCGCCACCGCCGAAGCCCGCGGGCTCGTCGACTCGGTGGCCGACGATCGGGCCGTCGCCGTCGCCGGGGCCGACCTCGTGGTGCTGGCAGGACCGCCGGCCGCCGTCATCACCGGCGTCGGGGAGCTGTCGACCCCGGCGCTGGTCATCGACGTCGCGGGCGTGAAGGTGCCCGTACTGGCCGCCGCCAGAGGACGCCGGTTCGTCGGCACCCACCCGATGGCGGGGCGTGAGCACGGTGGTCCCGAGCACGCCTCGGCCGGGCTGTTCCGGGGGGCGGCGTGGGTCGTCGTCCCCGACGGCGCCGACACCGCCGACGTGGCCACCGTGGAGGGTCTCGTCGAGGCGCTCGGCGCCCACCCCGTGCGGATGGGTGCCGCCCGCCACGACGCCGCCGTGGCGGCCATCTCGCACCTCCCGCAGGTCGTGGCGGGTGCCCTGTTGGGCCATGCCGCCGCCGAGTCCGATCGGCTCGAGTTGGCGGCCGGGTCGTTCCGCGACCTCACCCGGGTGGCGCTCTCGGACCCCGAGGCCTGGTCGCAGTTGCTGGTGGCCAACGCCGCCGAGGTCGGCCCCCAACTGCGGGAGTTGTCCGACCGGCTCGGGGCGATCGCCGCCGTCGTCGAGGCCGCCGACTCGTCCGCGCTGGTGTCGGCACTGGCCGAGTCACGCGAGCGCCGGCGCTCCCTCGCCCCTCCCGTGGTGGCGGTCTCGGTGATCCTGGAGGACCGCCCCGGCGAGTTGGGACGGGTCGGGACGGCGCTCGCCGAGAGCCGGGTCGACGTCCGTGACCTCCAACTTCGCCACGGCCGCCATGGTGGCGGGGGCGTCCTCACCCTCTCGGTCCGGCCGGGGGAGGCCGAGACCCTGGCCGGTGCGCTGGCCGATCAGGGCTTCGAGTTGGCGTGAGCCAACAGGCGCCGGAGGCTCTCGGCGCCGATGTCGACGCCCACCGCCAGGGCGGGCTCCTCGAAGACGAAGCCGGCGGAGTGGAGCGGGGTGAAGGCACCGCCGTCGGAGCAGCCGAGCCGCAGCAGGGCGCCCGGCACCACCTGGGTGAAGGCGGAGAAGTCCTCGGCGCCCATCGAGGTGAAGGTGGTGCGTACCCGGTGGTCGCCCACCACGCTCCGGGCGGCGTCCTCGATCATCTGCACCACGAGCTCGTCGTTGTCGACGGGGGCGATGCCGGGTTCGTACTCGACGGTCGCGCGCACGCCGACCGGCGCCACGATCTGGCCGACGAGGTCGGTGAAGATGGCGCCCATCTCCCGCCAGGCATCGCGGTCGGCGACCCGCACCGTCCCCGACAACCGCACCGACGAGGGGATCACGTTCGAGGCCTCGCCGCCGTGCACCGAGCCGAACGCCACGGCCCGGCGGACCCGCGCATCGACCCGACGCGAGAACAGGGCCTCCAACTCCGACAACAGCTTCCCGGCCGCCAGCAGCGTGTCGGCGGTCTCGTGGG
>CAZTLW010000134.1:0-6176 GCA_964614585.1 uncultured Acidimicrobiia bacterium
CCCCGAAGACCTTGCAGCGTTCGAGACGACCACGACCACGGAGGCGCCACCGACGACCACGGAGGCCACCACCACCACCACGACCGAGCCGACCACGACGACGTCGTCGACCACCACCACCACGACGATCCCGCCGACCACCACCACGACTCCCAAGGAGACGAAGCCCTCGAAGCCTGCCCCGACCACGACCACGGTGCCCAAGGTCGTGGCCGCCACCTACGCCATCACCATCACGGCACCGGTGGACCGGCTCGAGACGGAGGCCGCCACCCTGACCGTGCGCGCCACGGTCTCCGGGGCGATGGAGGTGCAGGTCGCCAGCACTCCCGTGTCGCCGACCGGGGGCGTCGTGGAGGCCACCGCGTCGCTCAAGCCCGGCTGGAACGAGATCTGGGTCAAGGGCTGGGTCGACGGCAAGAAGGTGGCGTACGACACGGTGAAGGTGTACCGGGTCCCCGACGAGACCCAGCAGGTCGTGATCGCCTCGCCGGCCGACGGCTTCGAGACGGAAGCCGCCGAGGTGACGCTCACCGGCACGGCCACCCCGGGTCTCGACCTCAAGGTGGCGGGGACGCCGACGCCGGTGGGCGCCGACGGGTCCTGGACCGCGACGGTGTCCCTGACCGGCGGCTGGAACGAAATCTGGGCGAAGGGCTACGTGGACGGCCAGAAGGTCGCCTACGACTCGATCACGGTGAAGCGCCACGTCGCCGAGACGGTCGACTTCACCGCCGTCCAGGCGAACGGCTCCAGCACCGAGACGCCGCCCTGGGACGAGTTCTCCGGCACGGCCACCCCGGGCCACGTCGTCAAGGTCCACTCGGAGTACGGGTCGGCGGCGACGGAGGTCGGCGACGACGGCACCTGGCGGCTGCGGGTGGAGTTCACCACGGCGCCCGCCGGGAAGGCCTTCGGTGTCGTGGTGAAGAACAAGACGACCGGCGAGGCATTCGACTTCACCTTCGAGTACCTCCCGGGATGAGGTCCACCGTCCCCCGCCGCCTCGGCGGGGGACGGGCCTCACCCGTTCGGCCTGTGGGCGTCCGCCCGGGACTCGGCCTCGGCGACGAGGTCGGGCGGCAGGGTCCCCGCCACCACGTCGAAGCGGCGGCCGAGGGCGGTGACCAGTGCTGCGCCCACGTCCTCGAGAGATGCCCCCGTCTCGCCGGCGACGTCGCCGGCCGTGGCCGGATCCCAGGCGAGCCCGAGGGCCGCGTACACGGGTCCGAGCACGGTCCGGATGCGGTCGCCGCCCTCGGCGACCACGACCCCGCCCACGTGGGCGGCGCCGCGGACCAGACGCTGGCCGTAGCCGGCCAGCTTCACCCGTCCCCGGGCGTGAACCGAGAACGCCCCCGGGCAGTACTCACCGGGCACCTCCCCGATGCCGGTGTCCACGCCGAGTCCGTCGAGCGCCTCGGCGGTCAGCCCGGCGATCAGTTGGAATCGCTCCAGGATCCCGGTGCGCGGGTCGTCGGTGGGGAGGGCCATCGACAAGGCCCATGTCCCCTCGTGGAAGACGGCGGCCCGACCACCGGCGAGTCGCTCCACCGGCGCGAAACCCCCTGCCCGTGCCGCCGCCACGGCGCGGGCGTAGCCCGGAGCGGCGGCATCGGCCCGGCCGAACGCGAGGATCGGCGACGTCCGATGGAGACGGGCGACCGGTCCGACGGAGCCGATCGCGACCCGCTCGAGGAGGACGGCGGAAAGGGCCGTGTCGACGGCGGGGTCGCCGGTGCGCTCCGCAAACAGTGTGAGATCGGGCATCCTGTGGGAACCGATGATGCCTCTGGAACGTCGATAGGGGGATGGACGTGCGTAGCCGACCCCGATCCGTCCCCGCCGGCCTCGTCGCCCTGGTGGCGGTGATGGTGGTGCTGGGTGGTTGCACCGCGCCCGGCTCCGAGTTCCTCGCCGACGACGGGCCCATCCTCGACTGGGTCGGGGAGGCCGAGGGGGGCGACGACAATGCGTCGACCACCACCACCGTTCCCGATCGCCGGGCGATCGCCGGCGTCATCTGGGTGAACGACGACCTCGCCCTCGGCGGCGACGATGCCACGCCCACCGAGGTCACGGCGCAGGTGTACGCCGCCTCGGCCGGCACCGACCGATTCGTCCAGACGGCGGCCTCGGACATCGCCCTCGTGCTGCCGGGCGTCGACGTGCCGTCGGTGGTCCCCAACGACGTGACCCACGTCAGCAGCCAGCTCGTGTTCGACACCGTCGCCCAGCGTCTCGACGACGACCCGGCTGCGGCGTTCGGCTTCTGGACCGTGGAGCCCTACACCCAGTCCCGGTCCGTCGGCCAGCGGATGGTGCTCCTCGTGGCGGTCGACGTGGCCTCGGGCGAGCAGCAGCCCGATCCGGCCGCAACCTGCGTCCGCTTCGAGTCGCGGGGTCCGTGTGAACCAACCGCCTTCGGCGACGAGGTCGGCTGGTGGATCACCGAGGGCGGCGGCCAGACCCTCGTCTGGTACGACGCGCCGCATCGGTACGAGTTGCGGGTCCGCGGCGACGGGAGCCGCGGCCTCGCCGAGGTGGTCGCGGCGTCCATGGTGCCGATCGAGCTGGCCATCTCGTCCTCGGGGGAGACGGGCACCCCCGGTTAGCCTGAGCCGATGTTCCATTCGGGCGGCTGGTTCGCCCGCCTCCAGTACGACGGGTCGGACCGGCCCTCGGTCGACCGGTCGCTCCTCGGCCGGGTCTTCGCCTACGCCAAGCCGTATCGGTGGTTGCTCGCCGGGGTGGGGGCCACGATCGTCGTCGTCTCGATCCTCAACGTCATCCCGCCGCTCCTGGTGCGCGCCCTCATCGACGAGGCGATCCCCGATGCCGACCTCGGCCAGCTCACCCTGCTCGGTGGGCTCATGGTGGCCGTGCCGCTCGTGTCGGCGGGCGTCGGCGCCGCCCAGCGGTGGCTGTCGGCCTCGGTGGGGGAGGGCATCATCTTCGACCTCCGCACCGCGGCGTTCGCCCACCTCCAGCGGATGTCGCTGCGCTTCTACACGTCGACCCGCACCGGGGAGCTGATCAGCCGCCTGAACTCCGACGTGGTCGGCGCCCAGCAGGCGGTCACCGGCACCTTCGTGACCATCGCTTCGAATGTCGTGGCAGTGGTCACCACGCTCGTCGTCATGGTCGGCACCGACTGGCGGCTCACCCTGCTCGCGGTGGCGGCGCTGCCCCTGTTCGTCATCCCGGCCCGGGCGGTGGCGAAGGTGCTGCGTCGCATCACCCGGGACCAGATGGAGCATGACGCCGCCATGTCGGCGATCCTCCAGGAGACGTTCAACGTGTCCGGGGCGTTGTTGGTGAAGCTGTTCGGGCGGGCCCCGGAGGAGCAGGCCCGCTATGGCGTCGAGGCCGACCAGGTGCGCTCACTCGGGATCCGACGGGCCCTCGTGGGCCGGTGGCTGTTCGCCGGGCTCGGCGTCATCTCGGCCGTCGGGTCGGCGGCCGTCTTCTGGGTCGGTGGCTGGATGGTCATCAACGACCTCATCACGCTTGGCGACGTCGTCATGTTCTCCACCCTCACCGCCCAGTTGTACGGGCCGCTCTCGGCACTCACCAATGCTCGGGTCGAGTTCGCCACGTCGCTCGTCAGCTTCGAGCGGGTCTTCGAGATGTTGGACCTGCCGGTCGACGTGGATGACCCCGCCGACCCCGTCGAGGCCGACATCGCCGGCGTGGTCGAGTTCGACGGGGTGTGGTTCCGCTACGAGGGGGAGGAACCGATCGGCCTCGAGGCGGTTCGCCGCTTCTCGTGGCGGGCCGCCCAGCAGGACGAGGGCCTGGTCCGGACGGCGTCGGGTAGGGAGTGGGCGCTCGAGGACGTGTCCTTCCGGGTGGGCAGCGGCGAGACGCTGGCGCTGGTCGGTCCCTCGGGCGCCGGCAAGACGACGATCTCCTACCTCGTACCCCGCCTGTACGACGTCGACCGCGGGGCGGTGCGCATCGACGGCATCGACGTCCGTTCCTACCGATTGGACGACCTCGCCCACGCCATCGGCGTCGTCACCCAGGATGCCTACCTGTTCCACGACACGCTCGCCGCCAATCTCCGGTACGCCCGCCCGGACGCCACCGACGACGAGGTCGAGCAGGCCTGCCGCGCCGCCAACATCCACGAGTTCATCGCCGCGCTGCCCGACGGCTACGGGACGGTCGTGGGCGAGCGCGGACATCGGCTCTCGGGCGGGGAGAAACAGCGGGTCGCCCTCGCCCGGGTGATCCTGAAGGACCCTCGCATCCTCGTGCTCGACGAGGCCACGGCCCACCTCGACAGCCACTCCGAGGCGCTCATCCAGGAGGCCCTCGAGCGGGTGATGCAGGACCGCACCTCGATCGTCATCGCCCACCGGCTCTCGACGGTGCGGGCCGCCGATCGGATCCTCGTCGTCGACGGGGGTCGGATCCTCGAGCAGGGCACCCACGACGAACTGCTGGCTGCGGGGGGTCTCTATGCCCAACTCCACGCCACGCAGTTCGGCCCGGTGGGCGTCACCACCTGAGAACGGGGTCCCGGGCCACCGGCCCCGGGGCGGGTACGATCTCGCCATGGCCGACGCCTCGGCGACCTTGCTCGTCGCCTTGATAGCCCTCCTCGCTGCCCAGACCGACGGCCCGGAGCGACGCAGGAGCATGGTCTCGCGCCTCGCCAGCCGGGCCACCGATGCCGTCACCGACGCCGTCGACCCCGACCTCGTCATCGAGAAGGTCGACGTCGACGCCATCGTGCAACGGGTCGACGTGGACGCCCTGGCCCAGCGGATCGACGTCGACGCCCTGGCGCGCCGCATCGACCTCGACGCCCTCTTGGCCGGCGTGGACGTCGACGCCCTCGTCCAGCGAGTGGATGCCGACGCCTTGGTGCGCTCCGTCGACATCAACCAGCTGTTGAAGGAGGTCGACGTCGACGCCCTCCTCGAGTCGGCCGACGTCAACCGGCTGTTGGACCGGGTCGATGCCAATCGGCTGTTGGACCGGGTCGATCCCGACCGGCTGTTGGACCGGGTCGATGTGAACGCGCTCATGGACCGAGTGGACGTGGACGCCCTCATGGACCGGGTCGATGTCGAGGCGGTGGTCGAGCGAGCCGGGATCCCCGAGATCGTTCGCGAGTCGACCGGTCACGTGGCTGGCTCGGTGCTGGACGTGGGTCGTCGCCAGGTGGTCGGCGTCGACCAGCTCGTGGGGCGGGTCTCGTATCGCATCACCGGACGTGACCCCCGCCAGCGACCGGAGGCTCCGCCCGAGCTGGTCGTCGATGGCGCGGTGGACAAGCGCGGACGCGGCGACGTCACCGGCCACTATGCCGGGCCGCTGAGCCGTCTGGCGGCAGCCGCGATCGACCTCGGCGTGATCATCGGCGTGTACACGCTCATCACCGCGGGTATCGCCTTCATCGCTCGATTCATCTTCAACGCCGAGCTCACCTCCGACCCATTCCGGACCGGCATCTATGCCGCCATCGTGTATGCGGCATGGGCGTTCGTCTACGACTGGATCGGCCCGGCGCTCACCGGCCGCACCGTCGGCAAACGGGTGGTGGGGATCCGCATCGTGCAGCGGGACGGCAGCACCTTGCGAGGCCGTTCCGCTTTCTGGCGGGCGGTCACCAGGCCGCTGTCGTTCCTGCTGGCCGGGCTCGGGTTCCTCGGGATCGTCATCTCTCCCGAGCGGCGGGCGCTCCACGACGCCATGGCCAAGACGGCGGTGGTGTACGACTGGGGCGCCCGGTCGGCCAACATGCCCGCGCCGCTCACCGCCTGGCTCGACCGCCGCGACGTGCTGCCGGACGTGCCCGAGGCGCCCTAGGCCCCGAGCCGGGACGTCGCCGAACGATCGGTGGGGGCCAGGACCAGGCACTCGCCGTCGTGGCTCAGCCACAGTCCCGGGTGGGCCCGCAGCCAGACGCGTTCGGGAAACACCTCGAGGTGGCGACGATGCCGACGGGTAGAGGCCCGATAGACCAGCACCTCGGGTGCCGGCGCTGCCAGCGCCGGGAGGCGCCCGACCAGTTCGAGGTCTCCGAACAACCGCTGGAGGGCCTCGGTGGCGTCGACGAGGCCGATCTCGCCCCACCAGTCGATGGTTCCGCAGGCCTCGCAGGCAACCACGCCGACCCCCGCCACCTGCCGCAGTTCGTGGATGCACGTGCTCATGCCCCC
>CAZTLW010000135.1:0-6062 GCA_964614585.1 uncultured Acidimicrobiia bacterium
GAAGGCGAAATCTCGAACGTAGGCCGAGTTCGCGGAGCGAACTCGAACCTGCCGGCCGCAGGCCGGCAGGCGTGCCCCGGGCGGGAGTCGAACCCGCACTGGGCCGGTTTTAAGCCGGCTGCCTCTACCACTTGGGCTACCGGGGCCTCGGCAGGGTACGGCGCCGTCGTCGTGTGTCGCCACCCCGGGCCGGTAGCGTTGGCCCGAGGAGGGACGCAACGACGACCACCCAGCTCGACACCCCCGCCTATCGACTGTCCGGTGCCGAGGTCGCCGACCGCCTCGACTCGCCCGACGGTGGCCTGGCGACCGAGGAGGCGCAGCAACGCCTCGAGCGCTTCGGTCGCAACGAGTTGGAGGACCGAGGCGGCAAGACCCCCTTCCAGATCGTCCTCGACCAGTTCCGGGAGATCCTCATCTGGGTGCTCCTCGCGGCGGCCGCGATCTCCGGGTTGGTGCTCGGCGAGTGGATCGAATCCGTCGCCATCCTCGCGATCGTGGTCCTGAGCGCGGCGATGGGCTTCGTCCAGGAGTACCGGGCCGAGGAGGCGATGGCGGCACTGCAGGCCATGGCCGCCCCCGTGGTGCGGGTACGACGGGACGGCCGGGAACGGAACGTGCCCGCCACCGAACTGGTCCCGGGCGACCGGCTGCTGCTCGAGACCGGCAACGTCGTGCCCGCCGACGCCCGCCTCGTCAGCTCCGCCGCCCTGCGAGTCGAGGAGGCGGCGCTGACCGGCGAGTCGGAGCCAGTCGACAAGACCGCCGACGTCGTCCACGACACCGAACTGGCGATCGCCGACCGGTCGAACCTCGTGCACATGGGCACCATCGTCGCCATCGGGCGGGCCGAGGCGGTCGTCATCGGCACCGGCATGGACACCGAGCTGGGCCACATCGCCGGCCTGCTGCAGGGAGTGGAGGACGACCAGACACCCCTGCAGCGCCGCCTCGACGACCTCGGCAAGGTGCTGGCGGTCGCCGCCGGGTTGATCGTCGTCGTCATCGCCGGGCTCGGCCTCGCCCGCGGCGAGGACCTCGACACGATCCTGCTCACCTCGGTCAGCCTGGCCGTCGCCGCCATCCCCGAGGCAATGCCGGCGGTGGTCACCATCGCCCTGTCGCTGGGCGCCCAGCGCATGCTCGCCCGCAACGCCCTCATCCGCAGCCTGCCCGCCGTCGAAACCCTCGGGTCGGTGGACGTCATCTGCTCCGACAAGACGGGGACCCTCACGCTCAACCGGATGACGATGGTGGTGCTCGACGTGGCCGAGCACCGACTGGAGGTCGGCGAGCACGGACCGATCCGGGACGGGGCCAAGCGATCGACCATCGACCTGGCCCTCGTCACCGGCCTCATGTGCAACGACGCCCAGCCGACCGACGACGGGAGCGCCGAGGGGGAGCCGACGGAGGCCGCCCTGGTGGTCGCCGCCACGAAGGCGGGGTTCGACAAGCCCGCCCTCGAAGCCATCCTGCCCCGGATCGACGAGGTGCCCTTCGAGTCGGCCCGCAAGCGGATGACGACGATCCACCGCTGGAGCCGCGACGATGGGGTGCCCGACGCCCTCGCCGAGCTCGACCGCGTCCTCGCCGAGGTCGGGTCACCGCCCCTGATCGGGTTCACGAAGGGGGCGGTGTCGAGCCTGCTGCCGATCGCCGACCGGGTCTGGGTCGAGGGCGGGATCGCGCCACTCGACCATGCCTGGCGGGACCGCATCGAGGCGTCGGAGGCCAGTCTCGCCGCCGAGGGCATGCGGGTGCTGGGGCTGGCCGTGCGCGGCCACCCGGCGCCTCCGGATCCCCACCAGGCCGAGTCCGGAGTGGTGTTCGTCGGTCTCGTGGGCCTCATCGATCCCGCCCGGTCGGAGGTTCCCGACGCCGTCGCCCGCTGCCGGAGTGCCGGGATCCGCCCGGTCATGATCACCGGCGACCACCCACTCACGGCAGCCGCCATCGCCACCGACGTCGGCATCGCCACGTCGGGCACCGAGGCGGTCACCGGCCTCGAACTCGACGGGTTCGACGACGAGACGCTCGCCGACGTCGCCGAGACGAGTCCCGTCTTCGCCCGGGTCTCCCCCGAGCACAAGCTGCGACTCGTCGATGCCCTCCAGTCCCGCGACCACCTCGTGGCGATGACCGGCGACGGCGTCAACGACGCCCCGGCCCTCAAGACCGCCCACATCGGGGTGGCGATGGGGATCACCGGCACCGACGTCACCAAGCAGGCCGGCGACATGGTGCTCCTCGACGACAACTTCGCCACGATCGTCGCCGCGGTCGAGGAAGGGCGGGTGATCTACGACAACATCCGCAAGTTCATCCGCTACCTGCTGACCTGCAACGCATCGGAGTTGGCCGTGATGATCCTCGGCCCACTGTTCGGCATGCCGCTCCCCCTGCTGCCACTGCAGATCCTGTGGATGAACCTCGTCACCGACGGCCTCCCCGCCCTGGCGCTGGGGGTCGAGTCGGCCGAGGAGGACGTCATGGACCGCCCGCCCCGCTCCGCCAACGAGTCCGTGTTCGGGGGAGGTACTGCCGCCTTCATCGGCATCTTCGGGACGCTCATGTCGATCGTCGCCCTGGCGGTGGGCTTCGGTCTCTGGTCGGCGGGCGAGGACCACTGGCAGTCGGTCCTGTTCACCGGGCTCATCTTCGCCCAACTCGGACTAGCCCTCGAGATCCGGTCGGACAAGGCGCCGGTGTGGCACGACTTCTGGGGCAACCGGGCGATGCTCGGGGCGGTGGCGGTCGGCCTCGCCGCCCACGTGGCGATCATCTACGTGCCGTTCCTCCAGCGGGTCTTCGGCACGGCACCGCTGTCGCTCGGCGAATGGGGCATGGCCCTCGCCGGCACCCTCGTCGTCATGGCCGGCGTGGAGCTCTGGAAGTGGCGGCTCCGGGCCGCCGAGCGCGTCAGCTGAGCAGGTCCGCGGCGACGGCGTCGAGGAGGTCGGTGACGCGGACCTCGACCGCGTCGAGCCCCAGATGGGTCATGGCGGCGAGCGCGGTCACCGCCCCGCCGAGCAGGGCGGGTGCCCGGGCCGCCTCGAGCGACGGGATGGCGGCGGTCTCCTCGATGGTGAGCCCGGCGAGTCTCCCGACGAGCCCCTCGAGCCGCGTGCGGAGGAGTCGATGGCCGTGGACGGCCTCGTAGTCGGGGACGTCGAGGTCGGCGTCGATGGCGGCGAGGGCCGTGAACGTGCCGGCGACGCCGATGGCCAGCTCCGGCGGATCCGGCGGGTCGACGACGGAGAACCGACCGATCGCCCAGCCAAGGGCGGCGTCGACTCGATGGGGGGCCGAGGGCCGCTCCGGCAGCACCCGTTCGGTCAGTCGGACCGAGCCGACGTCCACGCTGGCAGCGAGGTCGGGCTCGGCGATGCCGAACACCACCTCGGTGGAGCCGCCGCCCACGTCGATGACGACCGTGGGCACCGTGCCGCACCCGCCGGTCGCCCCGGCGAAGGCGAGCCGAGCCTCCTCGTCCCCGGTGATGACCCGGGGCCGGACGCCGAGGACGACTGCCGCCCGGTCGAGGAACTCGTCGCGGTTGGCGGCGTCCCGGGTGGCCGACGTCGCCACGGCGTCGAGGCGGTCCACCGGGCCGGCGAGCTCGATCAGGTCGCCGAGACCGGCGAGCGTGCGGACGATCGCAGCGTCGGCGAATCGGCCCGAGGCGTCGACGCCCTCGCCGAGGGTGACCACCCGGTGTGCCCTGAGGATCGCCATCGGCCGGTGACCCGGTCCGGGCTCGGCGACGAGCAGGCGGACCGTGTTGGTGCCGATGTCGATCGCCGCGACCCGCGTCACCGCGGCTCCCGCCAGACGGGGTTGGCGACCACGCCACCGTCGGCGTCGACCACGAAGCACGGCTCGGTGCAGTCCAACGGCTCGACGAAGGGCACGACGGCCCGACCCACCGGATTGGGATGGCCGGCGGCGTGGTCGGCGTAGTGGGCGTGCAGGCACTTGATCCCGGTCCGGGTGCCACCCACCCCACCGGAGGGGACCGGGGACGTGCCCGGGGCGAGCCGAGCATCGCGGGCGGCGGCATACCGGGCATGGGCGGCCTCGAGCTCCGCCTCGAAGGCCGGATCGTGCTCGGCCCACCGCTCGAGCCGGCGCACCCCGCCGGCCGCCTCGAGGCGGCCGATGCGTTTGGTGGCGAGTGGGCAGGTCAGGTACCAGGTGGTGGGGAATGGGGTCCCGTCGTCGAGCACCGGCGGGACCTCGACCACCGTGGGCAGGCCGAGAGGGCAGCGAGCGGCGATCCCGACCGACGACCGCAGCGGCCGGCCGAGCTGGGCGGCGGCGACGTCGGCGTCGTCCGGTGGGACGGTCATCCGCCCGTGAGGTCCCGCCCGGTGAGGTAGTCCACGATCGGGTCGTACCAGACCCGATCCGGCTCCTCGGGCGGTGGGGGCGGCGGCGGCTCGGCGTCCCGGGGCACCACGACCACGTAGGGCTGCTCCCCCGGCGCGACGTAGCCGAAACGCTCCCGGGCGACCCGCTCGACCTCGCCATCGGTGAGCAGCGCATCCCGCTCGGCGACGAGCTCCTCGTTCTCGGTGAGCGTGGCGGTGAGCGCCGCCCGCTCGGTGTCGATGGCGCGCTCGAGGGCGAGCATCCGACGGAACGGGAACACGTTGGTGACCGCCGCCGCCAGCACGACGAGCAGCACGATCGGGACGATCACGACCATCCGACGTCTCACCCGCCGGCACCTCCGAAGGCGTCCCATCCGGCGTAGCGCGCCTGGGAGCCGAGCTCCTCTTCGATGCGCAGCAGCTCGTTGTACTTGGCGGTGCGCTCGGAGCGGGCCGGGGCGCCGGACTTGATCTGGCCGGCGTTGGTGGCCACGGCGAGGTGGGCGATGAAGGCGTCCTCGGTCTCACCCGACCGGTGGGACACCATCCGCCCGTAGCCGGCGGCGTGGGCCGTCTCCATCGTGTGGAGGGTCTCCGACAGGGAGCCGATCTGGTTGACCTTGATGAGGATGGCGTTCGCCACCCCCTCGCCGATGCCGCGGCGGAGGATCTGCTCGTTGGTGACGAAGAGGTCGTCGCCGACGAGCTGGGTCGACGACCCGCTCAGGTGGGTGTGGGTCTTCCAGCCGTCCCAGTCGTCCTCGCCCATGCCGTCCTCGATGGAGACGAGTGGGAACTCGCCCACCAGCCCGGCGAGGTAGTCGGCCATCTCGTCGGGGGTGAGGCTGCGCCCCTCGAGTTGGTAGGCGCCCTCGCGATGGATCTCGGAGGCCGCCACGTCGAGGGCGAGGGCGATGTCCTCGCCGACGGTGTAGCCCGCCTCCTCGATCGCGGTGGAGAGCAGTTCGAGCGCCTCCCGGTTGGTGGCGAGGTTCGGGGCGAAGCCTCCCTCGTCACCGACATTGGTGGCCAGGCCACGTCCGGCGAGGACCCGCTTGAGGACGTGGTAGACCTCGACGCCCGCCGCCAGCGCCTCCCGGAACGACGGGGCGCCGCCGGGCACGAGCATGAACTCCTGGATGTCGACGGAGTTGGCGGCGTGCGCTCCACCGTTGAGCACGTTGAGGCACGGCACCGGCAACACGCGCGCCGCCGGGCCACCGAGGTAGCGGTACAGCGGGAGGCCGACCTGGTCGGCGGCGGCCCGGGCGACCGCCATCGACACGCCGAGGATGGCGTTGGCGCCGAGGCGAGCCTTGTTGGGGGTGCCGTCGAGGTCGAGCATGGTCTGGTCGATCGCCTCCTGTTCGGTGGCGTCGGCGCCCTCGAGGGCGGGGCCCAGCGTCTCGTTGACATGCCGGACCGCCGTGGCCACGCCCTTGCCGGCGTAGCGCGACCCGCCGTCGCGGAGTTCGACCGCCTCGTGGACGCCCGTGGACGCTCCCGACGGGACGGCGGCTCGGCCGAACCCGCCGCCCTCGAGGGCCACGTCGACCTCGACGGTGGGGTTGCCGCGAGAGTCGAGGATCTCACGGGCACGGATGGCGCGGATGCTGGTGGTGATCACAGGGTCCTCCGGAGACTCCCTCGGCAATGTACCGGGGACCGGGACGAACGCCGTCGCAG
>CAZTLW010000136.1:0-3662 GCA_964614585.1 uncultured Acidimicrobiia bacterium
CGTGCAGGGCGTCCATGGCCCCCGCGAGATCCACGTGGTGCTGGTGCACTGAGGGAACCCGAACCGCGGAACCACGGAACCGCGGAACCACGGAACGCGATTGGGCCCGGCGCCTCGGCGCCGGGCCCATCCGTCGTACGGTCGTACCGGAGTACCGTCGTACCGCTCCTCACTCCACCGGGGGGACCTGTTCGTCCAACTCGGCCCGGGCCGAGGCCGGGGCCGGGGACTCGGTCACGGCCTGACGGTCCCGAGTCGTGGCCGCTGCCACGATCCCGACGCCGGCCGTGATGGCCAGGGCGGGGACCAGCCAGCGGAGGTCGATCAGTTGGCCGGTCTCCATCGCCACGAGCGCACCGCCCGCAATGATCACGAACACGGCCCCGAACACGAACGACCACCAGTCGGTCTTGTGGCGCTTCATCGTTCACCTCCTTCGATCCGGATCTCGCCGACGCCCTGGTCCACCCGCACGATGGGGCCTTCCAGGTCGCCGCTGCGATATGTGAGGCCGAGGCCCTCGCGGACGGTGTCGCCGTCGTGGAGGATCGCCCCGACGCCGAGGTCCACCTCGACGTCGACGTCGTCAGGGAGCCGGAGCGTGAGCTCGGCGGCTCCGACGTCGAGCAGGAGTGTCGCCTCCGCGCCACCGGGACCAATCGTCCACTCGGCCTCGCGGGCGTCGACGGTCACATCGCCGGCTCCGATGTCGAGTCGTTCGATACCGCTCACCTCGTCGATGACGATCGTGCGGTCCTGGAACTCCTGGTCCCAGGCCGACCAGCCGTCGAAGATCTGGTCGGCGTTGGCCACCGCGAAGCTCCCGGCCAGCGGGAACAGCAGGGCGACACCGAGCAGGATCAGTCCGCGGGAGCGGCCCCACCAGGTGCCGACGACCAAGCCGACGCCGACCACCAGGACGGCCACGGCGAAGTAGTGGACCGCCTGCGGGAACAGCCAGCCGGCGATGTCGGCCGAGGCCAGCAGGCCCAGGCTGATGAGCAGGGCGGCGAAGGTGTAGGCGCCCAGGTTGGAGCGCTCCCTCGGCTCCCGGGGTGGTCGGGGCTCCCGGGGCGGGCGGGGTGCACGCGCTCGGGACGGGGGCGGGGTGCCGCCTCCGCCACCGCCGGTGGTGTCGGTGATGTCGGCGTCGTCGACCTCGCCGGTCCCGGCCTCGGCGGCGGGAGTGCCCCGAGCGCCGCCGCTCGACTGGAACAGGATCACGCCGATCGCCACGAGGGCGATCGCGATCACCACGCCCCCATCGACGCCGGTCAGGGCCCCGAGCAGGAACAGCCCACCGACCACGGCCAGCAGGGCGCCGCCCCACTTGGCCGGGGAGTCCATCTCGCCGAACCAGCGCTCGGCAGGAGAGAGGTCTCGGGTCTCGTGGGGCATGAAGACGATGAGGGCCAGGTACAGCACGAGGCCGATGCCGGCGGGACCGAGCAGCAGCAGGAAGATGATCCGGACGAGCCACACGGGCACGGCGAAGTAGTCCGCCAACCCGGTGGCCACGCCGGCGATCCACCGGCCCTCCTCGATCCGCTCGAGCCGCCGTTCGTACACGGGCTCCTCGGTGGTGGCCCCGGCGTCGCCGCCGGGGGGTTCGGTCGGCTCGGGGGGCATGGGTGCCTCCTCCGCCTCCGGGGTCTGTGTCTCGGACATGCCCTCATTGGACATCCCGGGGTCGTTCGTCGCCATTGGGGATCACCCGCTCTCCACCCCGACGTCTCGGGGTCGCGTCGGGGTCACCCCTGATTGTGCCGCGATCACGGCCCTGCGACCATGATCGGTGTGACGACCGCCCCCGACCTCGCTCCCGAGCCGACGCTCGCCGCCCTCGTGCGACCCCGGCGCAGCCGGACGGATCGCCGGGTGGCGGGTATCGCCGGCGGCTGGGCCGAACAACTCGGGGTCTCGCCCCTCATGGTGCGGGCCGGTCTCTGCGCCCTGACCGCCGCCGGCGGCCTGGGCGTCATCATCTACCTGCTCGCCTGGGCGACCGTCCTCGATGAGGACAAGGTGGTCGACGAGCCCGCCCGACCGGCCGGCGCCCGCCAGAAGTGGGGCCTCGTGGCGGTCCTCGCCGGGATCCTCGTCTTCATGCGCTCGACCGGGATCTGGTTCGGCGACGCCGTTGCCATCCCGGCCGTCCTCCTCATCATGGGCATCGCCGCCGTCTGGGATCGCGACCGGGGCGTCCTCGGTTGGGGTGCCTCGTCGGAGCGTCCCCGGGTCGGCCAGGTCGTCGTAGGCGCGTTGCTGATGGTCGGCGGCGTCGTCATCCTCGTGCAGCTCGGCCCCGACCAGCTCCAGGCGATCGGCCCCGTGGTGCTCGGTGCCCTCGTCATCCTCGGTGGCGCCGCCCTCGTGTTCGGCCGGTGGGTCTACCGCCTCGCGACCGACCTCACGAACGAGCGCTACGAGCGGGTGCGCTCCGAGGAGCGGGCCGACCTGGCCGCCCACCTCCACGACTCGGTGCTGCAGACCTTGGCGCTCATCCAGCGCACCGACGACCCCAAGCGGATGGTCACGCTCGCCCGTCGCCAGGAGCGAGAACTGCGCGACTGGCTGTACGGCGACGCCGACGCCGACGACACCCTCTCCACCGCCCTGCGGGCCGCCGCCGACCGGGCCGAGGCCGCCACCGACGTCCCCATCGAGGTGATCGCCGTCGGCGATGCCCGGCTCGATGACGGCCTCCGGGCCCTGGTCGGGGCCACCGGCGAGGCGATGACCAATGCCGGCAAGCACGCCGGGGCCGACCGGGTGACGGTGTACGCCGAGGTCAGCGACGGCCTGGTCGAGGTCTTCGTGAACGACCTCGGGGTCGGCTTCGACCCGGCCTCGGTCAACGGCGACCGCCGTGGCATCTCCGACTCCATCGTGGGGCGGATGGTCCGCCACGGCGGGGAGGCGACCGTCACCTCGGAGCTGGGAGAGGGCACCGAGGTCCACCTGACCATGCCCCACGACGGCCCCACCCGGGAGACGACGCCATGACCCGCCTGTTCCTCGTCGACGACCACCGCCTGTTCGTGTCGGGCGTCCGCAGCGAGCTGGAGGAGGCGTTCGACGTCGTGGGCGTCGCCACCGACGTCGACGACGCGATCGAGGCGATCCGGGAGCTCCAGCCGGACGTGGTCCTCGTCGACGTCCACATGCCGGGCGGCGGTGGCCTGGCGGTGGTCACCAACGTGCTGGAGTCGCACCCGGACGTCCGGTTCCTCAGCCTGAGCGTGTCGGACGCCCCCGAGGACGTCATCGCCATGATCCGGGCCGGGGCCCGGGGGTACGTCACCAAGTCGATCGCCCCCGAGGAGCTCGCCGACGCCGTGCGGCGGGTGGCGGCCGGCGACGCCGTGTTCTCGCCGCGGCTCGCCGGGTTCGTGCTGGACGCCTTCGCCGTCACGCCCACGGTGGTGGAGGATCCCGAGCTGGACGAGCTCACCCCGCGTGAGCGGGAGGTCCTGCGACTCATCGCCCGCGGCCTGCCCTACAAGCAGGTCGCCCGCCGCCTCGACATCTCGATCAAGACCGTCGAGTCACACGTCTCGTCGGTGTTGCGCAAGCTCCAACTCTCCAGCCGCCACGAGCTCGCGCGGTGGGCGAGCGAACGCCGAATCGTGTGAGGCGGCCGCCCGGCGCCGAGCGGCCGC
>CAZTLW010000136.1:3762-5965 GCA_964614585.1 uncultured Acidimicrobiia bacterium
GCGCCGGATGGCGCCGCCCTAGACCTCTCGGGCCACCACCGTGGCGCCGAACAGCGTGGCGCCGGTCAGGTGGATGGTGCCGAGCGGGTGCTCGGGGACGTCGCCGCCGGTGCGCTCGAGCGACCCGGCCACGACCGTCTGCTCCGACAGCACCGTCCAGCCCTTGGGGATCCGGATCGTGGTCTGGCCCATGAAGGTGAAGACGTTGATCCCGGCCCCCGTGGCCGAAAGCTCGGCATCACGCAGGTCGATCTCGCTGGCGCCGTAGAGGGTGGTCACCCCACCCCGGCGGAGCGCCTTGGCCGTGGAACCGAAGATCGATTCCTCCATGACCGTGGTCACGTCGAACTCGTCACCGCGGGTGTCCCGATCGTCGGGCAGGAAGCGTTGGGCGACCTTGGCCCCGACGAGGAGCAGGACGTTGATGACGATGATCTTGCGGATCAGGCCGAAGATGAAGCGCATGAGGTCCTCCGTGGCGTGACGACGAGGCTAGTGCCGATGGAATCCCACTTGTCACTCAGGGACGGAAGGCCCGCGCCTTGGGCCCCAGCCGCTGGGGGAGCACCCGATAGGCGTCGTGGACCCACTCACAGACCAACGGCCTGGTGTCGCGGGGATCGATGACCTCCTCGATGTCGAACGCCTCGGCCGTCCGGAACGGGGACCGCACCGGCTCGAACTCGGCGAGCAGCTCCTCCCGCAGGGCGTCGCGGTCCTCGGCCGCCTCGAGTCGCCGCCGGAAGGCAGCCTCGACCCCGCCCTCGAGGGGCAGCGAGCCCCAGTCGCCCGACGGCCAGGCCACCCGCATGTTCGCCCGTTCGTTGCGGTCCACCATGGCGGCGCCCGCCACCCCGAACACCCGGCGCACGATGACCGAGAAGTACGGCACCGTCGCCTGGTACAGCGCCGCGATCATCTCGACCCCGTGGCGGAGCGTCGCCGCCGCCTCCGACCGGGGGCCGATCTCGAACCCGGGCTGGTCGACGAAGTTGACGATCGGCAGGTGGAACGTGTCGCAGAGGTCGACGAACCGCCGCAGCTTGCGGGAGGCGTCCGCCGTCAGCGTCCCGCCGAGGTAGCCGGGGTCGGTCGCCGTGACCCCGACCGGGTGCCCGTCGAATTCGGCCAGCCCGACGATGATCGATCGGCCCCAGCGGCGGCCGATCTCGAAGAAGGAGCCCCGGTCGGCGACGAGGCCGATGAGAACCCGTCCGTCGTAGACCTCCCGGCGATCCCGCGGCATGAACGAGAGGAGCTGGTCCTCACGGCGGTGCGGCCGGTCGGTCGACTCCCGCACCGGCGGCGCCTCCCACACGTTGGGCGGCAGGTACGAGAGGAACCGGCGTAGCTGGAAGAAGGCGTCCTCCTCGCTCTCGGCGAGGTTGTCCACCACGCCGTTGGCGGTCTGCATCCGTGCCCCGCCCAACTCCTCCTTCGTCACCTCCTCATGGGCCGCGTAGGCGACGAGGGGTGGGCCGGCCACGAACACCTGCGACAGCCCGTCGACCATCACGGAGAAGTGGCTGGCGGCCACCCGGGCGGCCCCGAGGCCGGCGACCGAGCCCAGGGCGGCGGCGACCACCGGCACCTCGCCGAGGATCTCCATCTGGTCGCGCCACCCGGGCAGCGGCGGCACGTAGGTGCGACCCCAGTCGAGATAGGTCTTCACGGAGCCACCACCGCCGGACCCGTCGACGAGCCGGACGACGGGCATGGCCAACTCCCGGGCGTAGGCCTCCGAGTACGTCTGCTTCTTCCAGATCGCGGCGTCGGCGGCGCCCCCGCGGACGGTGAAGTCGTCGCCGGCGACGACGACCGGTCGACCGTCCAGCGTCGCCCGGCCGAAGACGAAGTTGGCGGGGGTGAAGTCGGCCATCGCCCCGTCGTCGTCGTAGTCGGCGAAGCCGGCGACCGACCCGATCTCGCGGAAGGAGTCGGCGTCCACCAACGCATCGACGCGTTCGCGCACCGTGAGCTTGCCGGCCGCCTTGTGGCGCGCCACCCGCTCCTCGCCGCCCAGCCGGTGGGCCAGCGACTGTCGCTCGGCGAGTTCGTCGATCTCGGGGCGCCAGGTCACGGAGGGCGAGCCTACGTCGGGGCCCGCGCCCGTGGGACGCCGACCCGGGCGCCGGTACCATCGGCGACATCGACTCCGGGAGACTCCTCCAGTGACCACGACCGAGACCCGCCGTCCGATGGC
>CAZTLW010000137.1:0-5940 GCA_964614585.1 uncultured Acidimicrobiia bacterium
ACGACGACGGCGGGGAGACGGCGGGCGAGGGCCTTCGACAGCACGTAGCGGGTCTGGGGCAGGGGACCCTCGGCGGCGTCGACGAGGAGCAGGACCCCGTCGACGAGGGCGAGGGCCCGCTCGACCTCACCGCCGAAGTCGGCGTGGCCCGGCGTGTCGACGAGGTTGATGCGGGCGTCTCCCCAACGCACCGAGGCGGCCTTGGCGAGGATGGTGATGCCCCGCTCCCGCTCCTGGTCCGACGAGTCGAGCACCCGCTCGACCGGCTGCTCGTGGGCGGCGAAGGCACCGGCCCGGGCGAGCATGGCGTCGACGAGGGTGGTCTTGCCGTGATCGACGTGGGCGACGAGGGCCAGGTTGCGGAGGTTCACCGACGGATCGTACCGGCGGCAGGCATTTGTCACGGTCCGACGCGCGTCTCCGTCGGCGCCTCACCGCTACCTGCAGTCGGCGGCCACGGCCAGCGCCGAGCAGACCTCGGCCATCCGGCGGCCACCCAGGGCACCGATCCGCTCGACGAGCAGGCCGACGGACACCGACTCGACCGAGTCGAGGTTGACGGCGCTCCTCCGCGGGATCGGATCCTCGCTCGGGTCGAGCTCGACCTCGCTGGCGAGACCCCGGATCGTGGTGGTGCACGGCGCCACGAGCGCACGGCGCAGTCGAGGGATGGCCGCGTCGCGGGACAGGACCACCACCGGCCGGCGCCCGACCTCCGGTGGTTCGCACCACCAGACCTCTCCCCGTCGAGGGAGGTCGCTCATCGGGACGCAGCCTCGCGGAACGATGCGAGGTTGCCCCACTCGTCGGGTTCGTCCACCGGATGGGCCGAGTAAGCGACGGCGTACGCCGCGTCGATCTCGGCGGCTCGGTACTGGTCGAGCAACGCCGTCAGGGCCTCGTCGACCAGTTGGGCGTCGGTGTCGCCCGCACAGGCCCGCCGGGCCGCGGCGAGCAGGTCGGCGTCGACCGTGGTGCTGATGCGAGTGCGTGGCATGCCACCATCATGCTACCGGCGTGGCATGGTGGCAAGGGCCGGGTTCACGCGAGTGCCACCAACTCCAGCAACTCCTCGTCGAACCAGCGGACCTCGCCGTCGGGCATCATCAGGGCCCGGTCGGGGACGAGGTCGGCGACGAAGTCGGTGTCGTGGCTCACGAGCACGATCGTGCCCCCGAAGACCTCGAGCGCCTCCAACAGCGCCTCCTTGGCCTGGGGGTCGAGGTTGTTGGTGGGCTCGTCCAACAACAGGACGTTGGGGCGGGCGAGGACGACCTGGGCCAGCGCCAACTTGGTCTTCTCCCCACCCGAAAGGGTGGCGGCGTCCTGGTCGACCTTGTCGGCGAGCAGGAAGTGGCCGAGCAGCGACCGGATCTCGGGGTCGGGCAGGTCGCTGACCGCCCGGACGTGGTCGAACACGGTGGTGCCGGGGTGGATCTGCTCGTGTTCCTGGGCGTAGTAGCCGAGCACCGTCTTGTCGCCCATGGACACGACCCCGAGGTCCTGGGTCTCGACGCCGGCGAGGATCCGCAGGAGCGTCGTCTTGCCGGCGCCGTTGAGGCCCATGAGCAGCAGGGTCTCGCCGCGGTCGAGCACGACGTCGACGTCGAGGAACACCACGTTGTCGCCGAACGCCTTGCCGAGGCCGTTCGCTTCGAGCGGGGTGCGGTTGGCGGGCGGCGCCGACGGGAACCGGACGGCCACCTGCTTGCCCCGGCGCTCCACCTCGACGAGGTCCCGCTTGATGCGCTCGGCGCGGGTCTCGAGGGTCTTGGCCTTGCGGGCCATCTTCTCGGTCTTGCCCTTGAAGCGGGTGGCCGTCGCCTCCAGCTGGGCGATCTTGCGGTCCTGGTGGCGGCGCTCCTTCTCCCGCTGCTCGCGACGACGCTCCCGTTCGGCGAGGAAGTGGGAGTAGTTCCCGCGATAGGACTCGAGGCGCTGGTGCTCGAGGCTGGCCACCGAGGTGATCGCCTCGTCGAGCAGCGGCAGGTCGTGGGAGACCACCAGCACGGCCCCCTTGTAGGCGGCGATCCAGTCCATGAGCCACGCCTTGGCGTCGAGGTCGAGGTGGTTGGTGGGCTCGTCGAGGAGGAGGAAGTCGGTCTCGGCGAACAGGATGCGGGCCAGTTCCACTCGGCGGCGCTGGCCACCCGACATGGAGGCGACGTCCTGGGCGAGCTCGTCGTTGGCGATGCCCACGTTGGCCGCGATCCGCTTGGCCTCGGCCTCGGCGGCGTAGC
Source organism: uncultured Acidimicrobiia bacterium (assembly GCA_964614585.1). GTDB lineage: Bacteria > Actinomycetota > Acidimicrobiia > Spongiisociales > JAENVV01 > JAHEFX01. The sequence goes on from CAZTLW010000137.1 coordinate 2,241, forward strand.
CGCCCTGGGTCTCGAGCTCGTCCTGGAGGCGGGCCTGACGGCGAATCAGCCGGTCGAGCTCGTCGCCGGTGGCGGTCTCGGTGGCCCGCCGGGTCTCCTCCATGCGGACGAGGAGGCGGCCGATCCCACGGGCCTCGAGGATGCGGTCGAGGCCGGTGAGGCGTCGGCCGTCGGTGGGGAGGTGGGCCTCCTGGGAGAAGTAGCCCATCCGCCCCGACCGGGTGATGGTCCCGGCCGCCGGCCGGGCCTCGCCGGCCAGCACCCGCATGAGGGTCGTCTTGCCCGCGCCATTGCGACCCACCAACCCGACCTTGTCGCCGGGTTGGAGGGTCAGGTCGGCCTCGGCGAGCAGGACCCGGGGACCGACCTCGATGCGGACGCCGCGAGCGAGGAGCACGGGCGGGAAGGGTAGGGAGCCGCCGTGGGTAGGACCGGTCGATTACGGTCGTCGACAGCTCCACGAGGAGGCCCGATGGCCGACGTCCTGCTCTTCCACCACGCCCTCGGGCTCACCGACGGCGTCGTGGCCTTCGCCGATGGCCTGCGCGCCGGGGGCCACCGGGTGACGACACCCGACCTCTACGAGGGCCGCACGTTCTCCGGCCTCGAGGCCGGCGTGGCCCACGCCGAGGAGGTGGGCTTCGACGTCATCGTGGCGGCCGGGGTCGCCGCCGCCGAGGCCCTCCCCTACGAGACCGTGTACGCCGGCATGTCGCTCGGCGTGCTCCCCGCCCAGCGACTGGCCCAGACCCGGCCGGGTGCGCTGGGGGCGGTGCTCCTCCACGCCGGGGTCCCGGTCTCGGCGTTCGGTGACTGGCCCGAGGGGGTGGCGCTGGCCGCCCACACCAACCGTGACGACGACTGGGGCGACCTCGACGTGCTCATCGACCTCGTCGACCAGGTGCAGGGTCGGGCCGACGCCGAGCTCTTCGTGTACGAGGGATCGACCCACCTGTTCACCGACTCGAGCGTCCCCGACCACGACCCGGCGTCGGCCGCGCTGGTGCTCGAGCGGGTGCTGGCGTTCCTCGACCGCGTGGGCGCCTAACCCAGCGCCGCACGGCGCTCGGCCAGCGCCGCCTCGACCAGGGCCCCCAGGGCGGGGCCTCTGGCCTCCTCGACCGATCGCACTTTGACGTGGCGCATCGTCGCGCCGGTCCCCTCCAGGCGGCCATCGGGGTCGGGCAGGGCTGCTCCGTGGTAGAAGCCGAGGTTCACCCACGACGACTGGGGCATGACGTAGGTGTGGCCCTCCGACATCTTCTTCGGGCCAACGCCGTAGGTCGCCGCCCGGTCGCCGAGGCGCACGACCTCTACGGCATCGGGGTGGACCTCGAGCACCATGGCTCGCAGCGCCAAGGCGACCGGTCGGACGGCCTCGTCGGCCTCGGCCAGCAGCTCGTCGAAGGTGCCGATACGGGCCATCAGGGGCGGGCCATCAGACGTCCGCGAAGAGGTCGATCGGGTTGCCGTCGGGGTCCACGACGATGGCGTAGCGCTGGCCCCAGAAGGCATCCCAGGGGGCCTTGTGGGACGGGTGGCCGGCGGCGACCACCCGGTCGTGGAGCGCATCCACCTCGGCGGGCGTGTCACAGCGGAACGCGAACCCCATGCGATGGCCACCCGACGGTTCGGTCCAGTCGTCGTCGAAGGATCGGACGACGGCGACCGTGTCCCAGGCGATCCGGAACCCGCCGGGGAGCGTCACCTCGACGTGGCTCTCGGCGTCGGCGTCCGCGGGAACGTCCATCCCGAGCAGGCGGTAGAAGGCGAGCGAGGCCGCCATGTCGTGGGTGATGATCGAGAGGAGGTCGGGCGTCGCCATGGGGCGACGCTACCGCCCGGCAGGTCGAGGAACCGGGGCGAAATCGGCTTCCTGTGTCGCGTAGCCCCCCACCAGAGGGGAGAACGACACAAGAACGGGATCGGGGCCGGGTCCGGTCCCGGTTGCAGGGTCAGCGGAGCCCGGCGAAGAGGTCGTCCTCGGGGTCGTGGCAGACGAGGTCGCGGCTGGCGACCCGCACGAAGGCCTCGGCGCCGAACACCTGGGGGCGCTGCTCGGCCGGGACCTGGAACATGAACCAGTCCTCGGGGATCTGGGTGCGGTGGGCCTTCCAAGCCCGTTCCTTCTGCTCCCAGAACCGCTCCACCGAGATCCAGGCATGGATGTCCTCGTCGGGGTACCCGCCGTGGCGCATCCGGTCGTAGTCCTCGTCGGAGATCATCCCGGCCCGGTGGCGCTGCTCGGCGAACGCCCGCACCCGGCTGCGGGCCCAGGCGCTCCAGTAGAGCTTGCGCGGGGCCCACTCGCGCTCGCCCTCCTCGAGCGGGAATCGCCCGAGGTCGCGCACCATGTAGTAGGCGGCGAGGCCGACGCGGTGCACGTTGATGTGGTCGGGGTGGCCGTAGCCACCGATCGGGTCGTAGATGATCATGACCTCGGGCTCGTAGCGCCGGATGAGGTGCACGAGCTTGCCCACGGCCTCGGTGAAGTCGGCCTGCCAAAAACACTCCGGGTGGTCGTTGGAGGGCTCCCCCATCATCCCCGAATCCCGGTACCCGAGGAACTCGTGGTGCCGGACGCCGAGGATGTCGAGGGCCTCGGCGATCTCCCGTTCGCGGTACTCGGCAAGGTGGGGCTTGATGGCCTCGGGATCGTCGTAGTTGTGGATCTCGCCCTCGGCGCCGTCGGTCGCCGTGACCACGACGACCTGCTCGCCGGCGGCGGCGTAGCGGGCCAGGGTGCCCCCGGTGGAGGTCACCTCGTCGTCGGGATGGGCGTGGAATGCGAGCAGTCCGGGCATGGGTTTCGCAGGGTAGGCACCGGTGGCCACAAGAAGACGGCCGGGCCGACCCACCCCCTAGCCTCCCGCCATGACGGCAGCTCGCTTCGTCTCGACCGGGCACCTCCCCGGCCCCGAACGCACCCGAACCCTGGTCGCCGAGGCCCACGAACGGTTCCGCCTCGTCGACGACGGGCGGCCCTCGGACGTCTACCCCGCCCTGGCAAAGGCCGATCCCACCCTGTTCGGCATCGCCGTCGTCGGGGTCGACGGGGTGCGGCATCTGGCCGGCGACACCGCGATCCCGTTCCCGATCATGAGCGTGGCCAAGCCGTTCGTGTTCGCCCTCGTCTGTGACGCCCTGGGAGCGGACGCGGCCGTTGCCCGGATCGGTGCCAACGCCACGGGCCTCGGGTTCAACGACCCGGCCGCGATCGCCCGTGACCCGGCCGGGCGGACCAACCCGATGGTCAACCCCGGCGCCATCGCGGCCACCGCGCTCGTGCCCGGGGCCGACCCCGACGACCGATGGGAGCGCACCTTGACCGTACTCTCGGCGTTCGCCGGCCGCCCGCTGGCGGTCGACGAGGAGGTGTATGACTCCGCGTCGGCGACCAACCACCGCAACCGCGAACTGACCCGCCGGCTGGCGGGCGTCGGGGCGATCGCCACCGATCCCGACGAGGCGCTCGATCGCTACACCCGGCAGAGTTGCGTCGCGGTCACCACCGTCGACCTGGCCACGATGGGCGCCACCCTCGCCGACGGCGGGGTGAACCCGGTGACCGGCGAGCGGGTCGTGTCGGCGGTCACCTGCCGCCACGTGCTGGCAGCCATGACGACCGCCGGCCTCTACGAGAACTCGGGCGACTGGCTCCACGCGGTCGGCCTGCCCGGCAAGAGCGGCATCGGCGGCG
>CAZTLW010000138.1:0-5905 GCA_964614585.1 uncultured Acidimicrobiia bacterium
AACGTCATCTTCCCTCGCGGGACGATCCGCACGCTCACCTCTCTCCGCTAGCCCGCCCATCGACCGACCGGGCCCCGGCCATCCGGCCGGGGCCCGGTCGCGCCATCGGAAGAAATCCCCAATCCTGATGATCCGGGGTGGGGTCTGCTCCGTATCCACCATGTCCCCTCCCGTCGGGACCGCCCATCCCGACACCCCTCCACGGGGCCCGGCCGCAAGGCCGGGCCCCGTATCGCGTCACCGGAGAAAGCTGGCGAGCATCCGCTTGCCGGTGTCCGTCAGCACCGACTCGGGATGGAACTGGACGCCCTCGATCGGCAGGTGCTGGTGCCGCACCCCCTGGAGGGTGTCGTCGTCGGTGGCCCGGGCGGTCGCCACCAGTTCGTCGGGTAGGTCGTGGCCGACGAGCGAGTGGTACCGGGTGGCGGCCAGGTCCTGGGGGAGATCGGCGAACACACCCATCCCGTCGTGGTGGATCCGCGAGGTCTTGCCGTGCCGGGGTTCGGGCGCCAGATCGACCCGACCGCCGAAGTGCTCGACGATGACCTGGTGGCCGAGGCACACCCCCAGGGTGGGGATGCGGCGCTCGACCCCGAAGCGCTGGAGGAACTCGGCCGACCGACCAGCCTCACCGGGACGACCCGGGCCCGGCGAGATGACGAGGCGGTCGAAGCCCCCGTCCACGAGCTCGTCGGGATCGGCCTCGTCATTGCGCACCACTTCGACCTCGGCCCCGAGCTCCCCGAGGTACTGGACGAGGTTGTAGGTGAAGGAGTCGTAGTTGTCGACGACGAGGACCCGCGGCACGGGCGGGATCGTACCGGCCGGGGCCTGGATCGGCGCCGGCCGGGGGCTTGGCAGGCGCCGTCGGTACACTGCCGACCATGCCCGTCTCCAAGAAACGGAAGAACACGAACCGGGGTCCGACGCCGCCGAAGAACCCGACGGCGCCCTCGAAGTCCGAGCCGGAGTCGCCGGCGTGGTACGCACCCGTCATGTTCGGCCTCATGGGACTCGGCGTGGTCACCATCATCGCCACCTACGTCTTCACCCTCGACCGGGTGATGCTGGCGCCGGGCCTCGGTGCCCTGGCGGTGGGGATGTTCATGACCCTCGGCTACAAGTAGCCGCGTTCTTCGCTTCGCTCCGAACGTCGCAGTTTCCTGCGAAAACTGCCAAAGCCGCAGAGCTCCGAACGCGTCCACCGCGATTCCACAGCCGACGCCCGGGATTATCCCCAGAGTTGTCCACATGCCGTGGAGAAACCGCTCCGCGTCGCACCGAGTTCGACGCCGCGTGACCTCAGGTTCGCGAACCGGCCACTAGGCGTTCTCCGGCCGCCAGACCAGCGTCATGTCCTCTCGACAGTGCCGGGGATTCGACACCTCGAGGTTGTTGGCCATGGTCATCGTGACCTCGGCCCCGCACACCGAGCACCGGAAGTGGGCATTCGTCTCCGACACGTCGGTGGGGTCGACATCGTCGGGGGCGTTGGCGAGCATCCGCAGGAAGTACGTCGACACGCGCCAGATCACGAACCCGATGAGGATGGCGATGAGCACGTTCCCGACGGTCATGTGACCATCTTGGTACTGAGCACTCGGTACTGAGTGCTTGGATTCAGACCCGCTCGAGGATGGTGCCGTTGGCCATGCCGCCACCCTCGCACATCGACTGCAGGCCGTAGCGGGCACCCGAGCGCACCATCTCGTGGACGAGGGTGGTCATGAGCCGCCCGCCCGAGGCGCCGAGCGGGTGGCCGAGCGCCACGGCACCGCCGTTGACGTTGGTCCGCTCCCACAGTCCCATCGGATCGCTGCCCCCGTGCTCGATCCGCCAGGCAATCGGCACCGAGGCGAAGGCCTCGTTGATCTCGAACAGGTCGATGTCCTCGATCGACAACCCGGCCTTCTCGAGCGCCTTGGTGGTGGCCGGGATCGGAGCGGTGAGCATCATGATCGGGTCATCGCCGGCCAGGCTGAACGACACGAACCGCGCCATCGGCTCGAGACCGAGTTCCTCGGCCTTGTCCTCGTCCATGATGAGCATGGCCGAGGCGCCATCGGTGATCTGGCTCGAGTTCCCGGCCGTGATCGAGTGGCTGGGGTCGAAGGCCGGCTTGAGCCCGGCGAGCACCTCCAACGTGGTCGTCGGTCGGATGCCTTCGTCGGTCGCCAACACCTCGGTGGTGCCGTCCTCGCGGGTGACCTCGACCGGGATGATCTGGGTCTCGAAGCGGCCCTCCTCGGTGGCCCGGGCGGCGCGCTGGTGGCTGTCGACGGCCAACTGGTCCATCTCCTCGCGGGAGATGTCCCACTTCTCGGCGATGAGCTGGGCCGAGATGCCCTGGGGGACGAGGCCGTGGCCGTAGCGCTCCAGCATGAGGTCGCCGAACGGCTTGCCGGGTCCGTTGGCGGCGGTGATGCCCATCGGCACCCGCGACATCGACTCGACGCCGGCGGCGATGACCACGTCGTAGGCACCGGCGATGACGCCCTGGGCGGCGAAGTGGGCCGACTGCTGGGAGGACCCGCACTGGCGGTCGATGGTGGTGCCCACCGTGGTCTCGGGGAAGCCGGCGGCGAGGGCGGCGTTGCGGCCCACGTTGAGCCCCTGCTCGCCCGTCTGCATGACGCAGCCCATGATCACGTCCTCGACGAGGGCGGGGTCGAGGTGGTTCCGCTCCACGAGCGCCCGGAGAGGAATCGACGCCAAGTCGACGGGGTGGATGTGGTCGAGCTGGCCGTTCCGCTTCCCCATCGGGGTCCGGACGGCATCGACGATGACCGCTCTGCGCATGGGAATCCTTCCGATCAGGCCTGCGGCCAGTGTAGATGGGCGCGGCCGGCCGCCTAATGAGGGTTCGCTCAAAGTTTCGCGGGTGCGGTTCGATCGGTACCGTGGGTCGCCATGTCCGACGACCGCATCCCCAAGAAGACCTACGAGGAGGAGCTCGAACGGCTCCAGGTGGAGCTCGCCGAGCTGGCCCGTTGGGTGGTGTCGTCGGGGGCCCGCATCGTGATCCTGTTCGAGGGCCGGGATGCCGCCGGCAAGGGCGGGACCATCAAGCGGATGACCCAATACCTCAATCCCCGCGTCGCTCGAGTGGTCGCCCTGCCGGCCCCCACCGAGCGGGAGAAGACCCAGTGGTACTTCCAGCGGTACATCCCCCATCTTCCCGCCGCCGGCGAGATCCGACTCTTCGACCGCTCCTGGTACAACCGGGCGGGGGTGGAGAAGGTGATGGGCTTTTGCACCAGCGAGGAGTACCACCGCTTCCTGCACCAGGCGCCGATCTTCGAGCGGCTCCTCGTCGAGGAGGGGATCCTGCTGCGGAAGTACTGGTTCAGCGTCTCGCGCGACGAGCAAGAGCGGCGATTCCGAGATCGGATCGAGGACCCCGCCCGACGCTGGAAGCTGTCACCGATGGACCTCGAGTCGATGCGACGCTGGGACGACTACTCCCGAGCCAAGGACCAGATGTTCATCCACACCGACATCCCCGAGTCGCCGTGGCACGTGGTGCCGTCGGACGAGAAGCGCTCGGCGCGCCTCAACATGATCCACCATTTCCTCTCGTCGATCCCCTACGACAAGCAGGAGCCCCGGGTGATCGAGCTCCCCGAACGGGAACCGGACACCGGCTACGTGCGCCCACCCATGGACTCCCAGTCGGTGGTGCCGGACCACGCCTCCACGCTGTGGTGAGGGGTCACTCCGCGCCGTCGCCGGGGCGACGTCGGTAGCGGATCCAGCCCTTCGAGTCCGCCCAGGACGCGAACGTGTGGATGAGGAAGGCGGCGACCACCAGGCCGAGTGCCACCTCGAGGACGATGAGCCAGACCGGCATGGGGCGAGACTACGGACCGGGTGGACTCGGTGGGAGGCGCCGCCCGAAGGCCAGGCCGAAGGCGCCCCACGCTGCTGCGGCAGCCCCACCGGCGACACCGAGGGACCCGTCGACGGCGGGGAGGAGGACCGACACGACGCCGACCGCCAGTGCCGCGAGCGTCGCGGTGCGGAGGGGGAGCCGCCAGCCGGACGGCCGCCGGGCGGCGAGCGCGACGAGGGTCGGGACGGCGATCGCCAGCGCCGCCAGCTCGGCATACCTGTCGCCGGTGGCGCATTGGCCGAGGAAACAGGATGGGCCGGCGTCGAGGGCGAGCCGGGTGGCGACGATCGCCACCGCAATCCCGGGGAGGGCGCCAACCGCCGACAGTGCCAGCAGCCGCCGGTCGAGGTCGAGATCGGCCTCCCAGAGAGGGACAGGATGGGCGGCGGCAAGCACCAGCGACGCCGCCAGCAAGCCGAGCCCGCCGACGAGCGGCTCGATCCGGGCGCCAACCGCCCCGGCGAGCGCCAGGGCGGCCGACCCGACGACGGCCTGCTGGACGCCGGCCACCCAGCGCTCCGGCCGTCGGACCTGGGCCAGGAAGCCGAGGGAGATGGAGCCTCCGACGAACAGGAAGGCGACGTCGACCACCGGATTGGTCTCGGCGCCGGCCGGATCGGCGAACCAGAGCGCAACCGTGAGCGCCGTGACGGCGACGAAGACGAGGGCGAGGATGATCCCCCAGCCGAGTGCCCAGGCCCGCCGGAAGCGATCTCGGCGGGACCGGGAGGACCGGACCCGTTCGGCCTCACCCATGTGGAGCTGAGGGGATTCGAACCCCTGACCCCCTGCTTGCAAAGCAGGTGCTCTGCCAACTGAGCTACAGCCCCTCGACGTCAGGATACCGGGCTGTCCGTTGTGAACTCCCCGAGTCGGACACCCGGTCGCCACCGAGCCAGCGGCCAAAAGACTCAGCACTGCGCGCCTGCCCCCGGCCGATCGGCCGGGGGGGCGAGGCGAACTCGGGCTTCGTCAGGAGACGGTGAACGTCACCTTGAGCGTGACCTGGTAGCCGGAGATGGCGCCCTCGTCGAGCAGGACCTGCTGGTCCTGCACCCAGGCTGCCTGCATGTGCTGAATGCTCTCGCCGGCCTTGTGGACGCCCTGGACGATCGCGTCCTCGAACGACTTGTCGGACCGCGCCTTGATCTCTATGACCTTGGCCACTGACATGGGGAACTCCCCTCTCGCGAACGAGCGGGATCTACCCGTGCCGGTGCCCGTCCAAACGGGGAGAAGGGCTCGACGGCCCGTCTAGCCCTCGACGGTGATCGTCCCCGTCATCGACGGGTGGATCTGGCAGAAGAAGTCGTAGTCGCCCGGCTCGGTGAAGGTGAACTCGAAGGTGTCCCCGGCGCCGAGCGTGCCGGAGTCGAACGCTCCGTCCCGGGACGTCCACGTGTGTGACGCCGAGTCCGTGTTCTCGACCACGACGGTGTCGCCCACCGACACGGTCGGGACGTCGACGAACGCGAAGTCGGCGATGGTGATGGTCGCCGTGCCACCCCCGGCGGCTGCCGTGGTGGTGGTGTCGTCCCCGGCGGCTGCGGTGGTGGTCGTGGCGGCGTCCTCCTCCGCGCCCGCCGTGGTGGTCGTCTCGGAGGTGTCGCCGCCGCAGGCGGCGGCCACCAGGGCCAGTGCCAGCAGGATCAGGACGTATCGGATGCGCATCTCGGCTCCTCCGGCGGGAGGCTCACGGTAGGCCGCCGGGCTCCCCCGGTGGGGAGGCCTGGAGCCGCAGCCGATCGGGGAGGAACGTGCGCACGGTCGGGTACGCCAACTCGACCGAGTCGTGCTGGGCGAAGGCGCGGAGCACGCCCCGCCAGACGGCATCGGAGATGCTGCGGCGCTCGCGTGCCGACACCAGGTAGCGGGCCGTGACGTTGACCCCCGAGTCGAGCACCGACACATAAGTGTTCGGGTCGAGATGGGTGTATCGGATGAAGTATTCGTTCGCCGCCCGGCGGATCTGGGCCGCCATGTTCCGCTCCCTCGGGTCGGGGGCCTCGGCCG
>CAZTLW010000139.1:0-5834 GCA_964614585.1 uncultured Acidimicrobiia bacterium
TCGCTCGGGTCCTGACTCAACAGTCGGGGTCGGTCGTGTCGCAGAGTTCGATCCACCGGGCGAAGGGGACGACGCCGAGGGCCTCGTCGTGGGAGTCGAGATCCACGAGCGTGACCCGCTCGGGGCTGGTGATCCCGCAATCGCCGAAGATCCCGGGGTTGGCCCACTCGACGGCGTCGACCGTCACCGCCGTGTCGACCTCGACCACGTCGTCCTCCGTCTCGGTGCCACAGACCCGGTAGGCGCCGGCGATCGCGCCGAGACTCGCCTCGGTGATCCCGCCGGGCCCGGTGAAGGTAAGGGCATTGCCGTCGATCTCGAGGGAGAGGTCGGGTACCTCCCCCTCGGCGACGGCGAAGGCGCGGTACGAGCCGTCGGCGATCTCGGCTGCGCCGCCGCCCCCGCAGGCGACGACCAGGACGACGAGGGACAGGACGGTGGCGATGATCCTGAGCATGATCGGGAGAGTATCTGAGGCAGCGCGATGGTGGTGGCGGGCGGCGACGACGCCCAACCGGCGTACCCTGCCGCCCGATGGCCGACTACCACCTCCACCTCCATCCCCACGCCGACGACGAGCCGGTCGATCCCACCTACCCCCCCGACGTCATCGAGCGCTACGTCGAGGGGGCCGCCGCCAACGGCGTGTCCGAACTCGGCTTCACCGAGCACCTCTACCGGTGTGTGGAGTCCGCCGACGCCCTCGGCCGGTTCTGGGACGACGAGCCCGCCGACGTCGCGGCTTTCGTGGAGCGGTTCATGCGCCTCGACCAGAACCTGAGCCTCGAGCGCTACGTCGAGACGATCGTGGCGGCCAAGGACCGAGGCCTGCCGGTGCGGCTGGGTCTCGAGGTCGACTTCTTCCCCCAGACCATCGAGGCGGTGCTGGCGCTGCTGGACGGCTACCCGTTCGACTTCTTGATCGGGTCCGTGCACTGGATCGGCGGCCTGCCCACCGACGTCCGGGAGATGCAAGCGGAGATGGATCGGCGGGGGTTCCGGTCGGTCTGGGAGGACTACACGGACATGGTCGTCGAGTTGGGTCGGGGCGGTCACGTCGACTCGATCGCCCACGTCGACGTGCTCAAGAAGTACGGCCATCGGCTCGAACCCGAGCCGCTCGACCTCTACGACCGGATCGTCGAGGCGGCCTCGGCGGGCGGCACGGCGGTCGAGGTGTCCAGCCAGGGGCTCCGCAAGCCGGTCGCCGAGGCGTATCCGGCTCCGAACCTCCTTGCCAGGCTGTTCGACGTCGGTGTCCCGATCACGCTGGCCTCCGACGGCCATCGGGCCGAGGAGGCCGGCGACCATCACCGCGAGATCGTGGAGCTGGCCCGATCGGCCGGGTACACCGAGTACCTGCGGTTCGAGGGGCGGGTCCCGATCCCGACGCCGCTGCCGAGTGTCTGAACCCTGGGTTGAGTGACGCGCCAGCGCGTCACCGGGCCCCGAGAACGCCGAGTGGCGCGCCACCGAACCCTGGGTTCGCTACGAGCCGGGGCCGCAGGGGGGTGGGCCGGTGAGCACCGGACGGCCGTCGGACTCGATGAACGCGGGGATCAGGCAGCCTTCGACCTCCCCGTCGGGGCTCACCACGATCCGGGCGACGGCGGTGGTGGCGCTCGGCACCGAGAAGTAGGGCCAGACGAAGTTCCCGAGTGACCAGGCGACCGGGGCGCCATCGACCTCGGTCATCGGGTTCAGGCGGTGGGAATGGTGGCCGAAGATCGCGTCGGCACCGGCGGCCACCATCGCCTCGGCCCGCTCGACGTCCTCCTGGCGGGGCTCGAGGTCCCGCTCCACGCCCCAGTGGATCGTCACGAAGACGAGATCGGCCATGGCGTCGGCGGCGGCGACCGCCTCGACCATCGTCTCGATGGTGTCGCCGTCGCGCATGCCGGCCCGATCGTCGGTGGCGATCCAGCCGTCGTGGGGGCGGACCCCGCCAAAGCCCACCACGGCCACCGTCCAGCCGTTGATCTCGAACAGGGCGGGAGCGCCGGCCTCGGCGGCGTCCTTCCCGGCCCCAACCGGGTTGAGCCCCAGGTCGGCCAGCAAGGCGCGGCCCTCGAGCATCGCCGCCTTGCCGTGGTCCTGGCCATGGTTGTTGCCCAGGTTCATGACGTCGACGCCGGCGGCGATGGCCGCCGGGTAGGCGTCGGGGTCGCACCCGAAGACGAACTGCTTCGGCTCGGGTGGCCCGTCGGGGGAGGGGGAGCACTCGAGGTTGATGATCGTGAGGTCGTCGGCAAGGAACAGCCCGTCGAGGCCGCTCCAGGCGTGGTCGTAGCCCTCGCGGAGGAACACGGGCAGGACGTCGGAGTCGAGTTGGACGTCACCGGTGGCGTGGACGACGAGCGTGCCCTTCGGGGGGAGGGTGGTGGTCGTGGTGGTGGAGGTCGTGGACGTCGTGGTGGTCGTCGTGGTGGTGCTCGTCGACGTCGTGGTGGGGGCGGCGACGGGGGGATCCAGGGGGGTGGCATCGGCGCAGCCGGCGGCCACGACGGCGAAGATCCCGGCGATCGCCAGCGGTCGTCGGAGTCGCATCCCGGCACGATATCGGGATACGACATGTTTGCGTCGATGGTGGGTATCTTGCCGCGCGTACCACCCACCTCTCCTTGTGAGGCACCTGATGCACCCCAACCTCAAGCGACTGTTCGCGCTGCTGATGGCGCTCGCCCTCGTGGCGGCCGCGTGCGGAGGCGGCGACACCGAAGCCGCCACCGACGACACGCGGACGGAGGCCGGTGCCGACGACGGCGAAGGGGCCCTGGCCGGCTCCGAGGAGGGTGCCGACGACGGCGAAGGGGCCCTGGCTGGCTCCGAGGACGGCGCCGACGATGGTGAGGGCGCCCTGGACGGGGCCGTCTCCCACGAGGACGCCTCCGAGGCCGACCTCGAGATCTGGCAGACGGACCTGAACGCCGTCGGATGCTGGGCGGGAGCCGTCGACGGCACCCTGGGGCCGCGGACCGAGGCGGCCATCATCGCCTTCCAGACGGCCAAGGGGCTGGAGGCCGATGGCCTGCTCGGTCCGATCACCAAGTCCGCCCTCGAGGACGCCGTCGCCGCCGGCGAGATCGTCTGCGAGGAAGGCACCGCCGACGACGGGGAGGGTGCCATGGCCGGGTCCGAGGACGGTGCCGACGATGGTGACGGCGCCATGGACGGTGCCGCGGTCGCCACCTTCTCGGCTGCCGACGTGACCGTCGACCTGTCGATCACGGTGTGCGAGAACCCCACCGAGAGCACGCTGAGCCTGGCGGCGTCCGAGGGCAGCAACGAGTTGATCGTCAACGCCACCGACGGGGCCGGCGACATCACCTTCTTCGACGACAGCGGCGAGTGGACCGGATCCGTCGAGTCGGTGTCGGTGGGTGACGCCGGGAACATCGCTGTCACCGGGACGATCAGCCAACCGGCCGGAGGCGACGCCGTGCCCTTCGAGGTCTCGGGGTCCTGCGCCGGTTGACGACCGAGCCCCGAGCGCGCCGTCGGCCCGCCCTCGTGGCGGGCCGACCCGCGTCCGGGCCATAGGATCGGCGGATGCTCGTCGAGATCGTCGCCGTCGGCACGGAACTGCTCCTGGGTCAGACCGTCAACGGCAACGCCGCCTGGCTGGGAGCCCGTCTGGCCGAGGAGGGGCACGGCGTGTCGGCCCACCAGGCGGTCGCCGACGTCCACGAGGCCATCGTCGAGGCGATCCGGCTCGCCTTCTCCCGTGCCGACATCGTCCTGGTCACCGGTGGGCTCGGCCCCACCGCCGACGACCTCACCCGAGAGGCGATCGCGGATGCCGTGGGGGTCGGCATGGCCTTCGACGACGAGTACGCCCGGCGACTCGACGAGCGGTGGCGACAGCGGTTCGGCACCGACCTGCCGGTCTCCAACTTCCGCCAGGCCGAGTACCCCGAGGGCGCCGACCGCCTCCCGAATCCCCGGGGCACCGCCCCCGGGCTGTGGTGGCGGGGGGAGCCGGGCATCGTGGTGGCCCTCCCGGGGGTGCCACCGGAGATGGAGCTGCTGTTCGACCGGGAGGTGGTCCCCCGACTGCGACGGGTCGCCGGCTGGGAGGGATCCCGCCGCATCCGAGTCCTCCGGACCTGGGGCATGCCCGAGGCCACGGTGGGGGAGGTGCTCGGCGACCTCTTCGACGTCCACGGCAACCCGGCGATGGCCCTGCTCGCCTCCAACGCAGAGATCAAGGTGCGGCTCGTCGCCGACGGCGCGACCGAGGTCGAGGCCGACGAGCTGCTCGCCCCCGTGGAGGCCGAGGTCCGTCGTCGACTGGGGCGGGCGGTCTTCGCCGTCGATGGCGAGACGATCGAACTCCGCCTCCACCGGTTGTTGGCCGAGCGGGGTTGGACGACGGCCGTTGCCGAGTCGCTCACCGCCGGGCTGGTCCTCCACCGACTCACCGGCCCCCCCGGTGCCTCGGACGTGGTCCGCGGCGGGATGGTGCTCTACGCCCCCGAGACCAAGGTCCACCCGCTGGGCGTCGACGCCGAGGTGGTGGCCCGACACGGGGTGGTGTCGGAGCCGGTGGCGATGGCCATGGCCACGGCGGTGGCCAGGTCGATGGGCGCCGACACCGGTCTGGCGCTCACCGGGGTCGCCGGCCCGGGGCCCGCCGGCGGCGTCGAGGCCGGTACCGTCTGCATCGGGGTCGCCGAACCCGACGGGGCGCGGGCCCGCACCATCCACCTCCCGGGCGATCGCGAGCGAGTCCGTTGGTACGCCTCCACGGCCGGGCTCCACCACCTCCGGCTGGCGCTGGAGGACGCGTGGCCGGGGTAGGCCCGGTCTTCGTCGGGATCCGCCCGCCCGATCCGGTCCGTCATGACCTCGCCGCCCGACTCGACGCCGCCTTCGCCGAACGACCCGTCCCGGGACGTCGGGTCGAACCCGCCGACTGGCACCTGACCCTTCGCTACGTCGGGGAACCGGGGGAGGTCGGCCTCGACCTCCTGCTGGCAGGCCTCGACGAGGCCGAGCTCGGCGGTCCCTTCGACCTCGGTCTCGATGCCCTCGGTGCCTTCCCGCGGCCCGGACGGGCCAACGTGCTGTGGCTCGGCGTCGGTCGGGGCGCCACCGAACTCGACGACCTCCGCGAGCGCGTCGAGGAGGCCGTCGATCGGTCCGGCTTCGGGCGCGAGGATCGGCCCTTCGTCCCTCATCTCACCCTGAGCCGGATCCGACCCGCCGCCGACGTCTGGACCTGGCTGGAGACAGAGCCCGACCTCCGCGTGCGCTGGCGGGTTGCCGAGGTGCTCCTCATGCGCACGGTCCGTGACGGCCGCCGCTCGTGGTACGAGGACGTGGCGTCCTTCCCGCTCGGTCCTTGAATCGAACATCCGTTCGGGTATCCTCGATCGCGGAACCTGTCACACCCCGGTCGTACGATCACCGGGCATGGCTGATCGGGACGAGCAGAGGAGCAGATCCGTGGACCGAGAGAAGAACCTCGAGATGGCGATGAGCCAGATCGAACGGCAGTTCGGCAAGGGCGCCATCATGCGCCTGGGCGAGCAGGGCGGCCAGGACGTGGCTGCGATCTCCACGGGAGCGCTCGCCCTCGACCTGGCACTCGGCGTCGGGGGCCTGCCCCGGGGCCGTGTCGTCGAGATCTATGGCCCCGAGTCGTCGGGCAAGACCACGCTGGCCCTCCACGCCGTCGCCGAGGCCCAGCGCAACGGTGGCATCGCCGCCTTCATCGACGCCGAGCACGCCCTCGACCCGCTCTATGCCCGCGCCCTCGGCGTCAACGTCGACGAGTTGCTGATCTCCCAGCCCGACACCGGTGAGCAGGCGCTCGAGATCACCGACATGCT
>CAZTLW010000140.1:0-5819 GCA_964614585.1 uncultured Acidimicrobiia bacterium
CGGCCAGCCCGGTCTCCGAAACCGGGAGCAGGGCCTGGAACGGGAAGACCCGTGAGACGTTGGTGGTGAGGGGCACGATCGTCACCACCCCCCGACCGAGCCGGGCTGCGGCCAGGTTGGCGCCGTCGTTGCTGACCACGACCGCCGGTCGTCGCTCGGCCGCTTCGGCCCCGATCGGGGTCCCGAGGTCGACGGGCCGAATCTCGCCGCGCCGCATCAGGTGAGACCGTCGGCGACGGTCGCGTCCCAGGCCCCGTCGTCCTCCGCCCAGGCCTCGGCATAGGCGTCGCCCAACTCCACCGCCCGGACGGCGGCGATCGCGTCGGACACCGCCGCCGAACGGGAGACACCCCGCAGGGCAGCCCAGCCGTCGAGGAACTCGAGGAGATCGTCCGGGATGGACACGCTCACCTTCATGACGCCAATCCTACTTCGGTAGCAATCAGGTAGGAAGGCCGGTGCGCGTTTCGAGCACGCGTAGCCTCGGCGGTTGCGGAAAGGGCCTCATGGACCACGACGTCACGATCATCGGAGCGGGTGTGGTCGGGTGCGCCATCGCCCGTGAACTCATGCGCTTCGACCTGTCGGTGGTCCTCCTCGAGCGCGAGGCCGAAGTCGGGTTCGGGACCTCCAAGGCGAACAGCGGGATCATCCACGCCGGCCACCACTCATCGTCGGACACCCTCAAGGGCCGACTCGAGTGGGCGGGCAACCAGCGCTGGGACGACCTCGCCGACGACCTCGGCTTCGGTTTCGAGCGGGTCGGCGACCTCACCGTCGCCTTCACCCCCGACGAGGTCCAGACGATCCGCGAGCTGCAGCGACAGGGTGAGGCCGCCGGCGTGCCGGGCCTCGAGCTGTGGGGGCCCGAGCGGATCCGCGCCGAGGAGCCCCACCTCAACCCCGCCATCCTGGCGGCACTCCACGCCCCCACCGCCGGGGTCGTCAACCCCTACGAGGCGTGCTTCTCGCTGGTCGAGAACGCGGTCCGCAACGGCCTCGAGGTGGCCTGCGACGAGCCGGTCGTCGGCATCGAACGCATCGACGGCGGCATCGCGGTCACCACCCCCAAGCGCTCGTTCACGAGCCGATTCGTCGTCAACGCCGCCGGCCTCGGTGCCGACCGGGTCGCCGAGCTCGCCGGGGTCCGGACGTTCACGCTCCGAGCCCGCAAGGGCGAGGAGTACCTGCTCGACAAGCGGGTCGGTGGCCTCGTGTCCCGCATCGTCTTCCCCTGC
The DNA here is from genome assembly GCA_964614585.1 of uncultured Acidimicrobiia bacterium. GTDB lineage: Bacteria > Actinomycetota > Acidimicrobiia > Spongiisociales > JAENVV01 > JAHEFX01. The sequence continues at coordinate 1,239 of CAZTLW010000140.1, forward strand.
CCCACCCCGACGTCGAAGGGCATCCTCGTCATCCCCACCTTCGACGGCACCCTCATGGTCGGCCCCACCGCCACCGAGGTGGACGACCGCGACGACCTGTCCACCACCGACGAGGGGGCGGCGGCCATCTTCGCCGCGGTGGGCCGGTTGGTGCCCGGCATCTCGGCCAAGGACTGCATCGCCGAGTTCGCCGGGGTGCGGGCGGTGAGCGACTCGGAGGACTTCGTCATCGAGCCGACGTCGCTGCCCGGGTTCATCAACGTCGGTGGGATCCAGTCGCCCGGGCTCACGGCGGCGCCCGCCATCGCGGACCTCGTCATCGAGATCCTCGACGACCTCGGTGCCCACCTCGAGCCCAACCCATCCTTCGAGCCGGGGATCGACAAGCCGGTCCACGTGGAGGCGTTGACGATGGCCGAGCGGGCGGCGCTCGCCGAGGCCGACCCCCGCTTCTCCCATGTCGTGTGCCGCTGCGAGCTGGTGACCGAGGGCGAGATCGCCGACGCCATCGAGCGGGGCGCCCGCACCCTCGACGGGCTCAAGTTCCGCACCCGGGCCGGGATGGGCCGCTGCCAGGGCGGATTCTGCACCTGGCGGTGCATGCAGCTGCTGGCCGGCCCCGACGGCGACCTCGCCGCCGTCACGAAGCGGGGCGGGGACTCGTGGATGGTCATCCGCCGCGACCAGTTGGGGGCGACGCCATGATCGGGTCGACGCCGAACGGGCTGGCCGACGCCTACGACGTCGTGGTGGTCGGCGGCGGTCCGGCGGGGATGGCGGCCGCCGTGGCGGCGGCCGAGGCCGGCACCGACCGGGTGCTGATCGTCGACCGCGAGCCGGAGACCGGCGGGATCCTCAACCAGTGCATCCACAACGGGTTCGGGCTGCACACGTTCCGCGAGGAGCTGACCGGGCCCGAGTACGCCCAGCGTTACCTCGAGAAACTCCTCGAGAACCAGGTGGACGTCCTGACCGACAGCTACGTCCTCGACGTCGCCGACGACCGCCAACTGTCACTGATGTCGACCCACCACGGGGTCCGGACGATCGGTGCCGGCGCGGTGGTGCTGGGGATGGGCGCCCGGGAGCGAACCCGGGGGGCAATCCGAATCCCCGGCGACCGCCCGTCCGGGGTCATGACGGCGGGGCTGGCCCAGAAGTTCGTGAACGTGCTCGGCTACCTGCCGGGGCGACGGGTGGCGATCCTCGGCTCCGGCGACATCGGCCTCATCATGGCCCGCCGCATGACCCTCGAGGGGTGCGAGGTCGTCGGCGTCTTCGAGATCATGGACCACCCCAACGGGCTCACCCGCAACATCGTCCAGTGCCTCCACGACTTCGACATCCCCCTCCACCTCTCGACGACGGTGACCGAGATCCGCGGCAACGACCGCCTCGAGGGCATCACAGTCGCCCCGGTGGACGAGACGCTCACGCCCCGCCACGACCTCGCCTGGGACGTCGACTGCGACACCCTGCTGCTCTCCATCGGCCTCATCCCCGAGAACGAGCTGTCCCGCCAGCTCGGCCTCGCCCTCGACCCGGTGACCGCCGGTCCGGTGGTGACGAGCACCATGCAGACCACCCGCCGAGGCGTGTTCGCCGCCGGCAACGTCGTCCACATCCACGACCTCGTCGACCACGTGAGCGAGGAGGCGGCGCTCGCCGGCCACCACGCCGCCCTGTCGGTGACGGGCCAGGCGCCGCCGGCCGACAACGTCCGGCTGCTGCCGGGCGAGAACGTCGTCTACTGCGTGCCGCACACGATCTCCACCGACCGCGAGCACACCGTCTACCTGCGGGTCCGCAAGCCGCTCGAGAAGAGTTGGCTCCGGCTCGGGGACGTGTACGAGAAGCGGCTGCGCTACGTGGTCCCGGCCGAGATGGTGCGCCTCACCGTGCGCCCCGGGATCCTCGAGCACTTCCACGGCGACTCGCTCCGGGTCGACGTCGTCCCCCGGGAGCCGACATGACCGATCCCGAGCACCGGGTCACCGGGTACCTCTGCATCGGCTGCCCCCTCGGCTGCCGACTCGAGGTCGAGGAGGACACCGAGGGCGAGATCGTGGAGATCCGGGGCTTCTCGTGCCGCAAGGGCCGCGACTTCGCCGTCGCCGAGCACACCGACCCCCGCCGCATGGTCACGTCGACCGTGGCGGTGGACGGCGGCCGCTGGGCGCGGCTGCCGGTGCGGACCGTCGATCCCGTGCCCAAGGACCTCGTCATGGACCTCTGCCGGGTACTCCGGGAGGTGACGGTCGAGGCCCCGATCCGCCTCGGCGACGTCGTGCTCGCCGACGCCCTCGGCACCGGCGTCGACGTGGTGGCGTCGCGCGACCTGCCGCCGGCGTAGCCGGCGGCCGAGTACCGAGTACTGAGTACTGAGTACCGGGCCCCTCCCACCGGCCTCCTCCGTCGGCGTGTCGGATTGCGCGACAGGCCCGACACCGCCCCCAACAGGCTGACCATTGGGAGATCCCCCCGCCAGGGGGGATCTCCCTGGTTCCACCAGAAGAGCCGACACCCCTCCAGACCTTGGGGAATCCCCCCGCCAGGGGGGATGGGCCCCACGGAGCGAAGCGGAGTGGGAGGGGGGAGCCGAGTCGCGTTCGAGAGGCCGGACCATCCCGCTCCTCGGGCCGCAGCCACCCCCCTCCCACCGGCCTCGTACCTCGGCCGGCGGGGCCCATCCCCCCTCCGGGGGGATCTCTCCGAGGGCCGACACCCGATACCCGGTACCCGGTACTGCCGAAGGCGATCCCCCACCTACACTGGCCGGAGTGACCGACGATCTCGGCAAACCCGGTGAGGAATGCGGCGTCTTCGGGGTCTGGGCCCCGGGCCAGGACGCCGCCCAACTCACCTACTTCGGGTTGTTCGCCCTCCAGCACCGAGGCCAGGAGAGCGCCGGCATCTGCGTCTCCGACGGTGAGACCGCCACCGTCTTCAAGGATCTCGGCCTCGTCGCCCAGGTGTTCAACGGGGACGTGCTCGCCGCCCTGCCCGGCCACCTCGCCGTCGGCCACACCCGCTACTCCACGACCGGCTCCACCGTGTGGCGCAACGCCCAGCCCGTGTTCCGCCAGGTCGGCAGCCGCTCGATCGCCTTGGGCCACAACGGCAACCTCACCAACACGGTCCCCCTGGCCCGGGAGCTCGACCTCTCGGGGGTGACCGACTCCGAGGTGCTGGTGGAGCTCGTCGCCCGGGCCGCCGAGTCGCACCCAGGCCCCGGCGGTCTGGTGGCCTCGCTCGAGGAGGTCCTGCCCCGGCTGCGAGGCGCCTTCTCCATGGCGGTCATGGACCAGCAGACACTGGTAGGGATCCGCGACCCCTTCGGCTTCCGACCCCTCTGCCTCGGCAGCCTCCCCGACGGCGGCTGGGTGCTGGCATCGGAGACGGCCGCCCTCGACATCGTGGGCGCCCGCTTCGAACGGGAGCTCGATGCCGGGGAGATGGTGGTGATCGACGCCGACGGCATCCACAGCCTCCGCCCCTTCGGCCCCGACGCCTCCGACCCCCACCTCTGCGTGTTCGAGTTCGTCTACTTCGCCCGTCCCGACTCCCGGCTCTACGCCCAGGACGTGCACGGCGCCCGGGTGCGGATGGGCCGCACGCTGGCCGCCGAGCAACCCGCCGACGCCGACGTCGTCGTCCCCGTCCCCGAGTCGGGCATCCCGGCCGCCCAGGGCTACGCCGAGGTGGCCGGCCTGCCCTACGAGGACGGGCTCATGAAGAACCGCTACGTGGGACGAACGTTCATCGAGCCCACCCAACTGCTGCGGGACCGGGGCATCCGCCTCAAGCTCAACCCGATTCGCTCCACGCTCGAGGGCCGCCGAGTCGTGCTGGTCGACGACTCCATCGTGCGCGGGTCGACCACCCGCCAACTCGTGGCCATGGTCCGGGAGGCCGGCGCCACCGAGGTCCACCTCCGGGTGTCGTCACCCCCCTACCGCAACCCGTGCTTCTACGGGATGGACACCACCGACGAGTCCAAGCTCATCGCCGCCCGCCTCGAGGTCGAGGAGATCCGCGAGCACCTCGGCGCCGACAGCCTCGGGTACCTGTCGATCGACGGCCTGTTGGCCTCCACCGGCGTCGCCGAGGTGGGATTCTGCACCGCCTGCCTCACCGGCGACTACCCGACCCCGGTGCCGGTCGGGCAGGGGAAGTTCGCGCTGGAACAGGCGTGAGCGAGGCCTACCGGGCGGCCGGCGTCGACGTGGCCGCCGCCGACGCCCTCGTCCGCCGCATCAGCGGGCCCGTCACCGCCACCTGGGGCCCCGACGTCGTGGGCGGGTTCGGCGGGTTCGCCGCCGGTCTCCGCCTCCCGGCCGGCCTCGACCGGCCCGTCCTCATGCTCTCCACCGACGGGGTGGGGACCAAGCTCGACCTGGCGCGCCGGGCCGGTCGGTGGGAGGGGGTCGGCCACGACCTCGTCGCCATGTGCGTCGACGACCTCGCCGCCGTCGGCGCCGCCCCGATCGGCTTCGTCGACTACCTCGCCGTGGGCCGACTCGACGCCGCCCGGGACGAGGCGATCGTCCGGTCGGTGGCGGCCGCCTGCGGGGTCGCCGG
>CAZTLW010000141.1:0-5771 GCA_964614585.1 uncultured Acidimicrobiia bacterium
CGCCCCGGATCGGGTGGAGAGCAGCCCCAATCGGAAGATCATGGTACTGGGAGGCGGCCCGAACCGGATCGGCCAGGGGATCGAGTTCGACTACTGCTGCGTGCACGCCGCCTTCGCCCTCGACGACGCCGGCTACGAGACGGTGATGGTCAACTGCAACCCCGAGACCGTCTCCACCGACTACGACACCTCGGACCGGCTCTACTTCGAGCCGCTCACCGTCGAGGACGTGTTGGCGATCGTGGAGGCCGAGCGGCCCGAGGCAGTCATCGTCCAGTTGGGCGGCCAGACCCCGCTGAACCTCGCCCGGGACCTCGAGGCCCGCGGGGTCCCGATCGCCGGTACCAGCCCGGCTTCGATCGACGTGGCCGAGGACCGCGAGCGCTTCTCCGCCCTGTGCCGGGAACTCGGCATCCGCCAGCCGGCCCACGGGATCGCCACGAGCCCTGCCGAGGCCGAGGACGTGGTCGACCGGATCGGGCTCCCCGTGCTCGTGCGACCCTCGTACGTGCTCGGGGGCCGGGCGATGCGGGTCATCTACTCCTACGAGGAACTCTCCGACTACCTCGACGAGATGTACGGCGAGCCCGGCGACGAGCACCTCGACCTCGCCTCGGCCCCCCTGCTGATCGACCGATTCCTCGAGGCGGCCACGGAGGTCGACGTCGACGCCGTCCACGACGGCGCCGAGTTGCTGGTCGGGGGCATCATGGAGCACGTCGAGGAGGCGGGCGTCCACTCGGGTGATTCGGCCTGCATCACGCCGCCGCCGACCCTGTCCGCGAGCGCCGAGGCGACCATTCGCCAGGCCACCGCCGACCTGGCCGCGGCGCTGGGGGTGCGCGGTCTCATCAACCTCCAGTTCGCCGTCAAGGGCGACGACGTCTACCTGCTCGAGGCGAACCCCCGCGGGTCGCGCACCGTCCCGTTCATCTCCAAGGCCACCGGCGTGCCACTTGCCAAGGTGGCCGCCCGGGTCATGCTGGGCGCCACGCTGGCCGACCTGCGCGAGGCCGGCGTGTACCGGGAGCGGCCGCAGACGTTCACCGCCGTGAAGGAGGCCGTGCACCCGTGGTCGCGGTTCCCCGACGAGGACATCATCCTCGGTCCGGAGATGCGGGCCACCGGCGAGGTGATGGGGGCGTCGGCCACCGCGGCGGTGGCCTTCGGGAAGGCGGTGCTCGGCGCCGGTGCCCGTCTGCCCGACTCCGGGACGGTCTTCTTCTCGCTCGCCGACCGCGACAAGCAGGTGGGCCTCGCCGCAGCCCAGGCCTTCCACCACCTCGGGTTCACGCTCCTGGCCACCGAGGGCACGGCCCGGTTCCTCGACCACCACGGGGTGCCGTCGGTGCTGGTCCCGAAGATCGGGCGAGGCGAGGGCGACACCCGCCAACGCATCGAGGCGGGGGAGATCGACCTGGTCGTCAACACCCCCCGAGGTGGGGTGGCCCGCGACGACGGCCACCTCATCCGCATCGCCGCCAACAGCCGCGGCATCCCCTGCATCACCACGGTCCAGGGGGCGCTCGCCGCCGTCCGGGCGGTGCAGATGGGGGACGCGATCGAACGCGACGTGCGCAGCCTGCAGGACTGGCTCGCATGAACCTGGGGGTGACGCTGGGACCGGTCTCGCTCCGGTCCCCGCTCGTCGCCGCCTCCGGCACGGTCGGCTCGGTGGCGGATGCCGCCGGTGCCGTCGACTTCACCCACTACGGCGCTGCGGTGGCCAAGAGCGTGGCCGGCACCGCCTGGCCGGGTCGGCCGGCACCTCGTCTCGCCCCGACGGAGGCCGGGATGCTCAACGGGATCGGCATCCAGAACCCCGGCATCGAGGCGTGGGCGGCCGAGATGGCAGGGGCGCTCGGCGACCTCGACGTGCCGGTGTGGGGGAGCGCGGTCGGCCACACCGTCGACGAGTTCGCCGAGGTGGCCGCCGGCCTGGAGGCCGCCGGGATGGCCGCCGTCGAGGTGAACCTCTCGTGTCCCAACCTCGACCACGGCGAGATCTGGGCCCACGACGCCGATCTGAGCCGCCGGGTCGTCGCGGCGGTGCGGGCGGCGACGACCCTCCCGCTCGGGGCCAAGCTCTCCCCGAACGTCCCCGACGTGACGCCGATGGCCGCGGCAGCGCTCGAGGCCGGCGCCGACTGGCTCGTGCTCACCAACACGGCGCTCGGGGCGGCGATCGACATCGAGGACCGCACCCCGCGCCTGTCGGGGGTCGTCGGCGGTTACTCGGGGCCCGGCCTCAAGCCCGTCTCGCTCCGCTGCGTCCTGCAGGCCCGGCGGTCGCTCGGGCCCGTCCCCATCGTCGGGACCGGCGGGATCCGCACGGGCGAGGACGTGATCGAGTACCTCATGGCCGGGGCGTCGGCGGTGGGTGTCGGCACCGGCCACTTCGAGGACCCCAAGCTGGCGGCGCGCCTGCTCCGGGACGTTCGCCGCTGGTGCGATCGCCACGGCGTGTCCGGCCTCGCCGAACTCGTCGGGGTGGGGGTGGCGCCATGAGGGCCCCGATCCTGGTGGCCCTCGACGTGCCGACCGCGGAGGAGGCGGTGCGACTCGCCAATGCCGTCCGGCCCCATGTGGCGGGCTTCAAGGTGGGGCTCGAGCTGTTGCTGGGACCGGGGCCGGCGGTCGTCGGTGCCCTGGCGGCCGACGGCAGCGACGTCTTCGCCGACGCGAAGCTCCATGACATCCCGACGACGGTGGAGCGTGCCGCCGCCCAGCTCGGCCGGATCGGGGCCCGATGGGTCACGGTCCACGCCGCCGGCGGGTCCGAGCAGCTGCGGGCGGCGGCCGAGGGACTCTCCACGGGCGCCGGGGGACGGACGGCAGGGGTGCTGGCCGTCACCGTCCTCACGTCGGCCGATGCCGACACCCTCGTGGAGGTGGGCGTGACCGGCACCCCGGGCCGCCAGACGGCCCGGCTCGCCAGGCTGGCGGCCGGCTCCGACGCCGAGGGCGTCATCTGCTCGGTGAAGGAGCTCGGCGTCGTCGCCGAGGTGGCTCCCGACCTGCTTCGGGTCACCCCCGGGATCCGCCCCGCCGGTGCCGGCGCCGACGACCAGCGTCGGGTGGCCACACCCGTCGACGCGATTCGCCGGGGTGCCGACTACCTCGTGATCGGCCGGCCCATCACGAGGGCGAAGAACCCGGCCGCGGCGGCGGCCGCGATCGCGGAACAGGTACTGGGTACCGAGTACTGAGTACCGAGTACTGGGAGATCCCCCCGGAGGGGGGATGTGCGCCGACCTTCGGTCGGTGGGGGGAAGCGAGCCGCTCCGAGGGGCCGTCGTGAGCGGGTTGGTGCAGGGGCTGGCACCGCCCCCCTCCCACCTCCGGGGAGATGTCCATCCGGGCCCGGGTCCCGCGTCGGCACGCCAGTACTTGGTACTCGGTACCCGATACTCGATACTGTCACCCCATGTCGCTCCCCGAACAGACCCCAGAGCAACGGGCCGCGGCCCTCGCCAAGGCCGGTGAGACCCGGCGGGTGCGGGCCGAGGTGAAACAGCTGTTGCAGATGGGGACGATCACGTTCCCCGAACTGCTCGAGCGCGCCGAGACCGACGACATCGTCGCCGGGATGAAGATCGGCTCCGTCCTGCCGAACCTCCCCGGCATGGGCAAGGTCAAGACGAAGCGCCTGCTCGAGGCGCTCGGCATCGACGACACCCGCCGGATCCGTGGCCTCGGCTCCCGCCAGCGTGCCGCCCTCCTCGACCACCTCGGCTGACCGCCGGGGCCTCCTCGTCGTGATCTCCGGCCCCTCGGGGGTCGGCAAGAGCACCGTCGTGGAGGGGCTGGCGGAACGCCGCGAGTTCGGGTTCTCGGTCTCGGCGACCACCCGTCCCCCCCGACCCGGCGAGATCGACGGCATCCACTACCACTTCCTCAGCCCCGAGGAGTTCGAGGAGCGCCGACGGCGGGGCTGGTTCCTCGAGTGGGCCGACTACGGAGGCCACCGCTACGGCACACCCCGCGACCCGGTCGAGGCGGCGCTGGAGGCGGGCACCGACCTGCTGCTCGACATCGAGAACCGGGGCGCACTCGCCGTGAAGGAGGCGCTGCCCGAGGCGATCACGATCTTCCTCCTGCCACCGGACCGCGAGACGCTCGAACAGCGGCTCCGGGGTCGGGCCGACACCTCCGAGGCCGACGTGGCACGGCGGTTGGCGGTGGCCGACGACCAGATCGCCGAAGCCCGGCGCACCTACGACTGGTTGGTCACCAACGACGACGTCGATGCCGCCATCGAGCGCATCGACCGTATACTGGCGGCGTCGGAAAGGACCCCATGAGCGACGTGAACCTCGACGATCTCATCGAAAAGGGCGGTGGCCGCTTCAGCGCCGTCGTCCTGTCGGCCCGCCGGGCCCGTCAGATCAACGCCTACTTCAACCAGCTGGGCGAGGGGATCGGTGCCTACGTCCCGCCGCAGGTCCACTCCCTCAGCCGTCAGCCGGTCACGATCGCCTTCGAGGAGATCACCGACGAGCTCGTCCGGCCCGGCAGCGCCTCCGAAGACGAGTGATCCGCGGCCGCCGGGTCGTCCTCGGCGTGTCCGGCGGCGTCGCCGCCTACAAGGCCGCCTACCTCACCCGCCGCCTGCTGGAGGCCGGGGCCGAGGTGAAGGTAGTGATGACCCCGGCGTCCCGACGTTTCATCGGGGCCCAGACCTTCGCGTCGCTCACCGGTGAGCACCCGCTCACCGAGTTGTGGGGCGCCGACCTCGCCAGTCCCCACACCGACCTCGCCCACTGGGCCGACCTGGTGCTGGTGGCGCCCTGCACCGCCAACACGCTGGCCAAGCTGGCTGCCGGCGCCGCCGGCGACGCGCTGACGACGACCGTGCTCGCCACCCGCGCCCCGGTCGCGGTGGCGCCGGCCATGCACACCGAGATGTGGGAGCACCCGGCCACCGCCGCCAACGTCGCCACGCTCGTCGAGCGTGGCGTCACCATCCTCGGACCCGCCTCCGGCGGTCTGGCCGGTGGCGACCAAGGGGCCGGCCGGATGCTGGAGCCCGCCGACATCGTCGTCGCCGTCGACCGCCTCTTCGGTGGCCGCCTCGACGGGCGGCGGGTCCTGGTCTCCGCAGGTGGGACCCGGGAGGCGATCGATCCGGTCCGCTACGTCGGCAACCGGTCGTCGGGGAAGATGGGCCATGCCATCGCCGCCGCGGCTGCGTCCCGGGGTGCCGAGGTCGTCCTCGTGACGACGCAGCCGGCCACCGCCCCGCCCGGGCTCGAGGTGGTGGCGGTGGAGTCCGCCGCCGAGATGGCCGACGCCGTCTGGTCACGGGCGGGTGGCGTCGACGTCGCCGTGCTGGCGGCTGCCGTCGCCGACTACCGCCCGACCGATCCCGCTGCCCACAAGCTCAAGCGCAGCGACGGACCGCCGACCGTGTCGTTCGAAGCCACGCCGGACATCCTCGCCGGGGTCGTGGCCGCCGCCGACCGGCCACGGTTGGTCGTGGGCTTCGCCGCCGAGGTCGGGTCACTCGACCGGGCGGCCGCGAAGGCCTCCACCAAGGGCGTGGACCTGCTCGTCGGCAACGACGTCGCCCGACCGGGCAGTGGCTTCGGCACCGACACGAACGAGGTGGTGCTGGTCGGCGCCGACGGTACCGCCGAGGCCTGGCCGCTGCTGGCCAAGACCGAGGTCGCCGACCGGCTCGTGGAGCGCATCGCCGACCGGTTGGCCGAGTGACGTCGGACCCCCTCCCTACACTCCCGGCCCGATGACCTGGCTGTTCACCTCCGAGA
>CAZTLW010000142.1:0-5767 GCA_964614585.1 uncultured Acidimicrobiia bacterium
AGTTCCACCGGGCTTAGCCTTTTTTAAGGCCGAAAAGTCTTTTTCCCATGGGGGGCCCACCCTACAAGAACTCGTGGTTCCGCATTTGACCTCCAGGGTGCTGGTGCATCAGACCAAACGCATCTCTGTGGAAGTAGTTGTTCCCAAATACGAACTGATGCAGACAACCGCCAAGGTGATTCTGCGGGGTTCAGAGAACAAGACTGAACAGATGACCCTTTTCCCAGCGACTGGTCGTAGTTTGAGCCTGAACGTTTACCGGCAGGATGACCTGGGTAAGCAAGTCTCTGTGCTGCCTAAAGGACAACCTAAGACCGAGCAATTAGAATCGGGAGAAGAGAAGCCGGTAACTATGTTCTTTCAATCTTCTTTGAGTTTCCAGCAGGGCGAAAAGCTTATCCTTGAGATTTGGGATACTGAAACATTAGAAAAGTTCCCACCAGGCGGCATCACGCTCACACTAGGAAGGAACATCGGATGACCACCAGTGTAGTCTTAGACGAACTTGACCAACTCGCTAACGAGGTTTTCCCCGGTCTGGTCGTGCGGAAAGACCTGCTGCGCCGGATGCGGACCTCCTTTGGAGTGCCTGCCTTTGTGATCGAGTTCTTGCTGGGCAAGTATTGCTCTTCGCCGGACGAAGAGACGATGAATGAGGGATTAGAGTTTGTCCGCGAAACCCTGGCAGCTAAATACGTTAAGCCCGATGAGCGAGAGGTCATCAAGTCCGCCATCAAGGAGCACTCATTCTACGAAATCATCGATAAGCTCTCCGTTCAACTAATTGAGACCCATAACAAATACTGGGCCAGTCTTTCAAGCCTCAATCTGGATTACATCAACATTGATGAAAAGCTCGTCCGTGCCCATGATCGCCTGCTGATGGGCGGCATTTGGGCCGAGGTGGGATTGAGCTACGACGAGACTTTTATCTTCAAGGGGGTCAATCGTCCCTTCTTCGTAGACAGTATTCGTCCTATACAGCTCTCCAACCGCAATGTAGACAGCTACATCGAGGCAAGGAAGCGATTTACTCGGGATGAGTGGCTAGATTTTCTGATGCGCTCCCTGGGCTATGAGCCCAGCCATCCGTCCTTCTCTCACCGCCTCAAGCTGCATTACATGCTACGCCTGCTCCCCTTCGTGGAGAAGAACTTTAATTCAGTCGAGTTGGGGCCTCGGGGCACAGGGAAAAGCTTCGTCTATCAGCAGATGAGTCCTTACTGCCATCTGGTTTCCGGTGGGCAGACCACAGTTGCTCAAATGTTTGTAAATCTGGCCAGTGGCCAGCGGGGTCTGGTCTGCCTGTGGGATGTGGTCGCCTTTGATGAAGCGGCTGGCATCAGCTTTTCCGACAAGAGCGGCATCAACATCATGAAAGGTTACATGGAAGATGGGGCCTTCAGCCGTGGCCGAGATGTCATTACTGCCGAAGGATCCATTGTCTTCGTGGGCAACATTGACGGAGACATCGAAACCATCGTCCGCACTTCCAATCTCTTCTACCCCATGCCCAAGGAGATGGATACCGCTTTCTATGATCGGATCCATGCTTATATCCCAGGGTGGGAGTTTCCCAAAACCCGTGATGAAACCTATACCAACCATTTCGGTCTGGTCGTTGACTTTCTGGCAGAGGTCTTCCGAGAACTTCGGAAACGCAGCTATGCCGACTATGCGGAGCGTTACTTCCGCTTTGGATCCCATTTGAGCGGACGTGACCAGAAAGCGGTACGCAAGATTGTCTCAGGCTTAGTTAAACTCCTGCACCCCAACGGTGAGGTGGAAAAGGAGGAGCTGGAGGAGTATCTCGCCTACGCCATGGAAATGCGGCGGCGGGTAAAAGAGCAGTTGAAGAAGATGGGAGGACTGGAATACTGGGAAACCAGCTTTTCCTACATTGACCAGGAGACTCTCCAGGAAACCTTTGTTTCTCTCCCCGAAATGGGAGATTCCAGCATCATCGCTGAGGGGCAGCTCCCTGCCGGAAGCGTCTACACAATTGGATCAGATACCTCTGATAACCGACTGGCCCTGTTACTGATTCAGTCTCAAATGACCCAGGGATCGGGGCGCATTGTTCAACTGGGTAGCCCCTCCAACAAAATGCGGGAGGCAATCAAGACGGCTGATGCTTACTTGAAAGCTAATGTCCGCAATTTAGGAATTACCCACGACCTGAAGGCGTATGACTTCACTGTTCAAGCCATTAACCTCAACCAGGCAAGGGAAGGAGCCGAAACCACAGTGGCCTTTCTAATCTCCATGGTGTCAGCCATGCTGGAGAAGCCTGTCCTGGAGAAGACAGTGGTGCTTGGGGATATGAGCATCCAGGGGATGCTGCTAAAGGCTAATTCACTCTCAGAGCGCATGCAGCTAGCTTTTGAGTCAGGGGCGCGGAGAATTCTAATCCCCAGCGAAAATAAGCGGGATTTGGCAGATGTGCCGGATGCGGTGATAACGGCTATTCAGTGGCAGTTTTATGATTCTCCCGTCAAGGCTGCCATCTTGGCTTTAGGGATAGGGTAATTCAGCTTACATTTAAGGCCTTTACATGGGGACGGCGTATGACCAAGTAATTATGACTAATGCTGGGACTTCCCTCAAAATTACTAGCATGTATTCTTTATCAATCGAAAGGTAAGTGATAAGTCATTCTTTTACCATCCGGTTATGTAAGGCACAATACCGAAAGATTGCAAGGCTCAAATTAAACACTATCTATCACTTTGACTTAGAGATTAATTTTTGGCCCTAGCCTAAGTAATACGTTTGAACCTCCAGGGAAAACTTGTTGTTGTACCGGACTCGTCTATCATTATGGTTATTTACATCATTAGTAGTGTTGATAAGGCATGGTTATCCCTCAAAAGATATAGATTTTACTAACTTTAGTAAAATTTTCATGTCTTGAAAGCCAAAGTATTGTTTCATAAATACGAAAGATTTAATTTTGAAAGCGTAGCTAACTTATGGCTACCTTGGATGTTTGAACTTGGCACTTGTCAAAATATCAGAAATCTAGCTGAAGCTAGAAGGGTTTCACATTTTAGTTCAAGGATTTGCTGGTTAATTTAAAGACAAACCAATAGTTCCAGAACTCTATGAGATTACTAGATGCCAAACCAAAGTCAGGCTCCCGGCCAAGTCGCCGGAGGGTAGGACGAGGAAATTCGGCAGGACAGGGTGCAAGCTGTGGAAAGGGAATGCGTGGTCAGAAGTCTCGCTCTGGTCGAGGAACTAGACCCGGTTTTGAAGGAGGACAAATGCCTCTATACCGACGTATACCCAAATTAAGCCGCTTCAATGTTCCTAAAGCCAGAGAAAGAAAAAGGAACATAACCGAAATTAATGTAGGAAAGCTTGCTTCTCTACCTCCTCACTCGGAAGTTAATTTATCCACACTAATTGAAATAGGTATTGTTACCCAAAACAATGGCCCTCTAAAAGTTTTAGGAGATGGAGAGCTTTCCATCCCTCTTATAGTTGAGGCTGCTGCTTTTACGAAAACAGCGAGAAATAAAATTGAAGAAGCAGGTGGAATATGTGAAATATCTTCTTACAAAAAGACTTCATATGAAGATCATGAAGATACCTCCTATAAAGATAAATCTTATTTTGATTTGAATTGGGTCGACAAAATAAGAGAAAAAACACTAAAAAAAACTAGTTTTGCTGACGAAACGCATTTGATAACCAGTAAAAAACAAGGAGTGGATTCGCACTATTTTTCGGAGGAAGAGTTGAGAATAATTAGAAAAATCATGGGTAACTATGAAACCTCAGAACATCCTAGGATGATTGAACGAATCATTTCTTCCCATCCTTGTTTTAGTTCTATTCGAAGAAAAACAAGTATCAATTTTCCTTCTAAGTGCTCGATTAACAAGGAATCTATGCTGTCAGTTGAAATGGAGATAAATGTTCCTGAATCAATTCGAAACTTACAAAAAAAGTTTTTAGAGATTGGGTTCGATGTCGAGCAAGTAAGACTAGATATTTATGTGATGGCCCAAGGCTTTGATATTTTAGAACAGTTGAAAACTATATCATTTAAGGTTGATGAAAAAAGTAAGCAGATTTCCTTTAAGATGATCCCTAAAAAAGTGGGTAAGCAGATTATTCATGTTAACTTTTTCTATGATGCAGCAAGAGTAGGGCATGCTCTTGTTGAAACGCTCGTCGAAGCTTGAGATTCTTACTACCATCATGTGCGGAAACGTTCTCATCACAGAGAGTCCCGATGAAAACTCAAAATATTCTGAATCCTTAAAAATTCAAAATAAGAGAACTCTGTTGTTCTTCAGAATTGGAGACAACAATCTTATGTGTACGATAATTGCACCTAATTCACGTGATGGTCTTGGTGCAACAGGCGTAAAGCCTATACCGTCTCAAAAGAAAATAATTGAGGAGATTTCAACGAATCTAGATATCTTCTTTAAGGAAGTTACTCCTGTAGGAGATCCAAAACCGGAGAAGTGGAAAAGTTTTCTAATCAACCTCCGTAGTCAAAGTAAGAGACTCTTTAAGTCAATCATACCTGACGATATTGCGTATCATATAAATCGTTGGGAAGATGGATGCTGGGTAGAAATAATTACAGATGAACACTGGATACCTTGGGAACTGCTCCACGATAACAAGCGATTTTGGGGTGAGAGATTTATACTAACAAGGCACGTTTATTCAAAAGATAGAGCAGATCGTGAAACTGAGGAATACAAAAATTCAAAGCGAATTCTTAATATAGTTGGAGGAGCATTAAATAGAGAGAAAGAAAATGCAAAAAAATTTTTTGGAAATTTTTCATTGCCTGTAGGAGTAGAAGTATCATTATTAGAAGAATATCCACTTAGTAGTTTTCTTGATAATTGGGTTAGGAACGATGCAGGCATTGTACATTTCACCTGCCATGGACTAACGAAGCCAATGTGTCTTCAAATTAATGGCCTATCGGAATTTTCTACTAACTTAGGCATTGCTACAGTACAAGAAGAATTGGCTTTAAGTACTAACTGTCTTGTTTTTGCTAATGCTTGTAATTCAACAAGAAATATTCGTTTATTTGACGAAAGCATTAGCTTTGGTCAAGCATTTTGTCAAAAAGGTGCCAATGTATTCATTGGCACTCTTGGCCCCATACCAACAGCTTATGCAATTGAGTTCGCACGAGATGTTTATTCGGAAATATTTCCGAATAACAAAGAAGATGAACAGCATTACAATGTTGGATATGCGCTCGCATTTGCAAAGCAAAAAGCTTTAGATAAACATAATCTCTTCTGGCTCTTATACTGCATGTATGGAGATGGTAAATACTCAGTGAATTTGTGGTCGTAAATATTATTTGAGAGGTAAAATCATGTCAGTACAAGCATATCTCACTACTACTAGCATTGAGGATATTCCACTAAGCATTGAAGAGGTTCCTGTAGAAACAAGGGAAGAAAGACAGCTACCTATGCTTGGTTCAGAAGAAGATGCTGTTGCGATCAGATTGCAGGAGTTATTTGAAGCTATTACCTCCTCAATGGCAAGTAGCATAGATGTAGAAAGTCAGTTGACTGTTGAGGTAACTGGTTCAATCAGCCTTAAGGCGAGAGGAGGATTTCAATATCTGTTCATTAATGCAGGTGCAGAAGCATCTCAGACAGGAACAATGAAAGTAGTTCTCTCCACGACTCTCCAACCCAAGCATGGTGATAGTTAAGCCCTATTCTTAATTGTCGTTGAACAAGTGGTTGTATTTTGATGCAGACTCTTC
>CAZTLW010000143.1:0-5752 GCA_964614585.1 uncultured Acidimicrobiia bacterium
AGGCCGAGGACGGAGATGACGACGAAGAACCGGTCGCGGGAGAACTCCCGCAGGTCCTTGGCCATGATGGCGCCAATCGCACCGCGGTTCATCACCCCTCCAGACCGCGGCCGGCGAACGTCACGAAGATGTCCTCGAGCGTCGCCTCCTCGGTGTGGACCGTGAGGACCTCGCCGGTCATGGCGGCGGCGATCCGTTCGGCGCTGCCGTCGCCGTCGAGGGGGATCGACTCCTCGACGACGGTCCCCTCCCGACGCAGGCGGATCCGCACGGAGCGGGACCCGTGGGCCAACTTGAGCTCCTCGGGGCGATCCTCGGCGAGGATCCGGCCCTCGTTGATGAACGCCACCCGATCGCTCAGGCCGTCGGCCTCGTGCATGTCGTGGGTGGTGAGCAGGACGGCGGCGCCGCGGTCGGCCTCCTCCCGGATCACGCCCCGGATCGCCCGGGCCGACACCGGGTCGAGGCCGTCGGTGGGCTCGTCGAGCACCAACACGTCGGGCTCGTTGACCAGCGCCCTCGCCATCATCAGGCGCTGGCGCATCCCCTTCGAGTACCCGGCGACGCGGTCGCCGCCCCGGTCGGCGAGATCGACACGCCGCAGCAGGGCATCGACGTCGACGTGCTTGCGACCGAACAACCGGCCGAAGAACCGCAGGTTCTCCTCGCCACTCATCGAGTCGTACAGGTTCTTCTCCTCGAAGGCGACACCCATTCGGCCCTGCGCCTCGTCACGGTGACGACGGAGGTCCAGGCCGAGCACGGTGACCGTGCCGGCGTCGGGCACCAGTTGACCGGTGATCATCTTGATCGTGGTCGACTTCCCGGCCCCGTTCGGGCCGAGGAAGCCGAGGATCTCGCCGGGGGCGACGGCGACGTCGACACCGCGCACTGCCGGGTGGTCGCCGTAGGCGTACTCCAGGCCGCGGGCGTCGATGGCGAGGTCGGTCATGTCCCATCCTTCCGTTGGGCGAGCTCGGCCTCCATCCGCTCGATGAGCCGGGGCCATTCGCGCAGCATGAACTCCGTGACGAACACGAGGTCGTCGACGCGATCGGCCCGCCCGCCCCGCCGTAGGGGGACGGCTGCCTCGGCGACCGCCTCCAGCTGTTCGAGGCCCGCCATGCGGGTCTCCATGACCCCGACCCAGGCGTGCTCGCGCAGCTGGCAGTAGCGGGTGCGATCCCCTCGGAACGTGACACGCTCGACGAGGCCCAGCCCCTCGAGGAGGCGCAGGGTGATCGAGACCGAGCCGGCGCTGAGTTCCAGCGCCTCCTGGAGATCGGCGGCGGACTGGTGGGGCGGATCGCAGATCATGAGCCAGCCGAGGATCTGGCCGGCCGAGCGCGTGGCGCCGAAGGCATCCCACAGGGTCCCCATCCGCTCGACGAACGCGACCTCATCGGGCTTCATGGGTTTCAATGATACCTGAAATCACTGAACGCGTCGATACGGCTTCCGCTCTCCCAGCACTCCCGATACTGGAGCCGAAGGCCCCCTACCCCTTGACGGAGCCCGCCAGGATGCCCCGGACGAAGTACCGCTGCAGGGCGAAGAACACCACGAGCGGCACGAATGCCTGCAGGAACGCGCCCGCGGTCAACAGGTGCTCGGTCTGGCCGAACTCCCCCGCCAGGTTGGCGATGACCACCGTCGCCGGCAGGTTGCTCGGGTTGGCGCCACCGATCATCGTCACCGCGATGAGGAAGTCGTTCCAGGTCCAGAGGAACTGGAAGATGGCGAACGCCGCCAGCACCGGGACCGACAGCGGCAGCACGAGGCGCCAGAAGATCTTGAAGTGGTCGGCGCCGTCGATGAGCGCCGATTCGAAGATGTCCTTCGGCAGGCCACTGATGTAGTTGTGCAGCAGGAAGATCGCGAACGGCAGCGCGAAGCCCGTATGGGTCAGCCACACGGCGGTCACCGTCCCGTTCAGGTCGAGGTCCGGGAACAGCTGGACCGTCTTGTCGAAGAACGGGATCGTCCACGCAGCCCCGTTGGCGTACATCTGCAGCAGCGGGATGAGGGCCACCTGGAGGGGGACCGCCAGGAGCGAGACGGTGCCGATGAAGAGGCCTTCGCGTCCCTTGAACGGGATCCAGGCGAAGGCGTACGCCGCGAAGGCCGCGAAGGCGATGGGAATCACGGTGGCGGGAAGGGCGATGGCGAACGAGTTGAGCAAGGCGTCCCACAAACCCTGGGCCTGGCCCCCGACGCCGGCTCCGAGCACCGTCTCGTAGTTCTCGAGCGTGAGCTCGTCCAGCTCGCCGAACACGGTCCACCAACCGGTGGCCCGCTGGGCGTCCCGGGTTCGGAACGAGTTGACGAAGATGCCGATGCTCGGGATGGACCACGCCACCACCAGGAACCAGAGGATGCCGGTCGGGATGGAGCGCATCACCCCGTAGATCCGCTGCACGGCGCCCGACGGCGCCCGGGTCTCGTCGACGACCGCCATCAGACCGCCTCCTCCTGCATCCGTCGGATGTTGATGTACATCACCGGCAGCACCGAGATGAACAGCACGGTGGCAACGGCCGCCCCGAGCCCGATGTTGAACTCGGTGAACGCCCGCTGGTACATCTCGTTCGCCAGCACCTGGGTGTCGAAGTTGCCGTTCGTCAGCACGTTGACGATGTCGAACACCTTCATGACGAGCACGATCAGTGTCGTGACCACCACCCCGATCGTCGGTGCGATCTGGGGGATCGTCACGCTCCAGAACGTGTCGGACTCGGTGGCGCCGTCCACCTTGGAGGCCTCGATGAGATCGGCCGGCACCGCCTTGATGGCCGAGGACATGATCACCATGGCGAACCCGGTCTGGATCCAGATGAGCACCACCATGAGCCAGACGTTGTTCCAGGGCTGGTCGGTGAAGAAGAGGTACGGGTCCTGGACCAGTTCGCCCGCCTCGGTGATGCGGGCCCCCCCGACGCCGTTGATGATCTGGAAGATGAACCACACCACCGGGACGAGGCTCACCAGGCTGCCGATGGCCAGCGCATTGCGCTTCGCCCGCCAGCCGACGATCGCGGCGGCGAGGAGGCCGAGCGCGACGAGGGCCAGGACGACGATGGTGATCGTCGCCCCCGTCGTCTGGCCGTAGGAGGCGAGACCGAGGTTCACCCAGAGGTAGTTGAGCACGCCGGTCTGTTCGTTCTCGCCGGCCCGGGCCACGTACATGAAGCGCCAGATGATCGAGGCGCCGACGAACGAGATGGCCATCGGCATGAAGATGATGGACTTCGCCACCGACTCGGCCTTGATCCGATCGGCCAGCACGGCGATGGCGAGCCCGAGGCCCGTGGCGATCCCGACGACGTAGAGCACCCACCAGAGGTTGTTGAAGATGGTGCCCCGCAGGAACGCGAACGCAGCCGTCAACACCAGGAAGCCGCCGATGAGGGTCAACCCGGTCGAGGACGGGGTGAACCGGGTGCGATGGCCGGTCTGGCGGCCCGCCCAGATGGCCCAGACGATGCCGAGCGCGATGGCCAGGGCGCCCCAGATGAAGATGCCCGACGTGAAGATGGACCGCCAGTCGGACAGGTTGAAGATCTCGGGATCGGTGAAGATGAAGACGTAGTTGTCGAAGCCGAGGAGTTCCTCACCCCGTCGGTCGAAGAACGAGAGCAGCGCGGTTCGGATCGCCGGGATGACGAGGGTGGCGGCGATGAAGAGCAGGGCCGGGGCCAGGAAGATGACGGCCCGCGACCGGTCGGCGAGCACCATGCGCCGCACGTAGGGTTCGGGGTCGTCCCAACCGAAACGGATGCCGGCCAACAACCCGAGGATGCCGGCGGCGATCAGCCATTCGGTGGCGGTGCCCTCGCCCAGCGCGGGGACGGCGAAGGCGCCGACCAGCCAGCCGATCCAGAGACCGGTGAAGGCGGCGGGGAGGGGGCCGTGGCCACGCAGGCGGGCCAGTCCGACGAGGACGGCGGCGCCGACCGCCGGCCAGAGGACGAGGGCGAGCGGCTCGAGGGCCGGGTAGCCCTTGCTGAGGGCGAAGGCGGTGGTCAGTGCGCCGGCGGCGAGACCGCCGAGACCCGTCACGAGGAGCCGCGGCGTTCGAGACGGGATGAGCGCCATGGCGAGGCCGATGCCCAGGCCGATGACGGCGCCCACGGGCACCAGCAGCCAGTCGCCGGCGGTCCAGGCCAACACGTCGGTGCCGACGAGGACCACCACGATCGCGCCGCCCAGGACGGCGCCGGTGATGGCCCGGAAGCGGACCCAACTGTTCGCCAACTGGTCGAACCAGAGATTGGCGCCGACGAAGATCACGCCGGCGACGGCGATGGAGATCGTCACGCCCAGGACGGTCTCGATGATCTTGTCCACCGGGTCCTCCTCCCAAGAAGTGGTGGCGTGGGGGCGGGGCCGGAGCCCCGCCCCCACGATGGG
The DNA here is from genome assembly GCA_964614585.1 of uncultured Acidimicrobiia bacterium. Taxonomy (GTDB): domain Bacteria; phylum Actinomycetota; class Acidimicrobiia; order Spongiisociales; family JAENVV01; genus JAHEFX01. The sequence goes on from CAZTLW010000143.1 coordinate 4,411, forward strand.
TCAGGGGATCAGCTGTCCGGCCAGCTGTCCTCGATGGTCTGGGTCGCCTCCTCGGCGGTCTTGTCGCCGTTGACGGCGGCAGTCGCCTCGGTCCAGAAGGTGCCGGCACCGACGGCCGACGGCATCAGGTCGGATCCGTCGAATCGAGCGACGTCGGCCGACTGGAGGATCTCCAGCAGCGACAGCTCGAACTCGTTGTACACCTCGGGGTCCTGCCCCTCGGCGGCCGACAGGTAGCCGGACGTACCACCCTGGGTGGCCGACTGGGAGCGCTGGCGCTCCTGGGCGAACTCGGGACCGGCCAACCACTCCATGAAGTCCATGACCTCGGGGCGGTCGTTGAACGCCACGGCCACGACGCCGGCCGACAGGACCGGCTTCTCCTCCCCGTCACCGGGGAAGTAGAAGACCTCGATGCGCTCGGGGTCCTCGCCGGGGCCGATCGGGTAGCCGCTCGTGAAGAACGAGGCGAAGAAGTTCGCCTGCCGGTGCATCCAGCACTGGTCCTCCTCGAGGGGCACGGCGTTGGCCGAGAACGACGTCGTGGCAATCGAGCCACCGTCGGCATACACCGCGCCGTCCTTGTTCCAGAGGTCGAGCACGGTCTGCCAGACCTCGACCACCCGCTCGTCGTTGAACGGGATCTCGTGGGCGACCCACTGGTCATAGACCTCGGCACCGTGGAAACGGAGCATGAGGTCCTCCACCCAGTCGGTGAAGGCCCAGCCGGTGGCGGTGCCGGACTCGATGCCGACACACCACGGGGTCTCGCCGTCGGCGATCATCTGGTCGGTCAGCTCGACGAGGGCGTCGAACGTCTCGGGCACCTCGTAGCCGGCCTCGGCGAACCGCTCGGGCTTGTACCAGACGAGCGACTTGAGGTCGGTCTTGACCGTCACGCCGTACTGCTCGCCGTCGACCACGCCGAACTCGGCGTATGGGCCGTAGGCGTCCTGGTTGGCCTGGGCCACGTTGTCGGGCAGCTGGACGATGTTGCCGTTGCGGGCGAAGTCGGCGACCTTGCCCGGCTGCGGGATGAATGCCACGTCCGGCTCGGTGCCGGCCTCGATGGCGATGTTGATCAGGTCGGACAGGTTGCGGGAGCCCGTGAAGGACACCTCGACGCCGGTCGCTTCCCGATAGACGCCGAAGGCGGACAGGTTGCCACCGGCCTCGGCGGGCGAGGTCTCGGACCCCTGCACCGAGATGAACCCGGTGTCCTCACCGCCACCGGCGTCGCCGCCATCGGCCTCGGTCGTGTCCGTGCCGCCATCGCCGTCGCCGTCGCCGGTCTCCTCGCCCGCGCAAGCGGCGAGGACCATGGCGAAGACCGCAAAGAGCG
>CAZTLW010000144.1:0-5639 GCA_964614585.1 uncultured Acidimicrobiia bacterium
GAGAAGCGCTCGGCGAGGTACGAACCCACGGCGCCGGCGCCAACCACGATGATGCGCACGACCGAGCAGGTTAGGCCGCGACCAACCGATCCCCCACTCGAACCGGGGGGCGAACCCAGGGTTCGCCGGCGCGGCCGGTCGGCAACCCAGGGTTCTGGCCTGCGCCGGATCTGCAACCCAGGGTTCACACCTGCAGAATCGAGGTTGTCAGCCCACGGCTTGGGGCCCATAGGCTGCCGTCATCGCCAACGACGACCGCCTCGAGGCCAGGAGCCAGGCCGAGCTCGACGAGTGGCTCGACACCGTGGGTCGGGTCCGGACCGACTCGGTCTGGCTCGTCACGTTCAAGAAGCACCACCCCGACTACGTCTCGTACGACGAGATCGTCGAGTCGATGCTCGCCCACGGGTGGATCGACTCCACGACCCGGCGCCTCGACGCCGACCGGTCGATGCTCCTCATCGCTCCCCGACGGAAGGGATCGACGTGGAGCGCCCGGAACAAGGCCATCGTGGATCGCCTCGAGGCCGAGGGGCGCATCACGGACGCCGGCCGGGCGGTGATCGATCAAGCCAAGGCCGACGGAACTTGGACGATCCTCGACGACGTCGAACAACTCATCGTGCCCGACGATCTCGCCGCCGCCCTCGACGGCATCCCGAATGCCCGGGACCACTGGGAGTCGTTTCCCCCGTCGGCTCGCAAGAACCTGCTGTGGTGGGTGAAGTCGGCGAAGCGGCCCGACACCCGGGCGAGGCGCATCGAGACGGTGGCGGCCGAGGCCGGGGAGGGACGCCGCGCCAACGGGGCCTGAGTTCTGTGGGCTGAGAACCTCGAAGACGCAGCTGTGAACCCAGGGTTGCGAGCCGACCGCAGGTCAGAACCCTGGGTTCGCAGCCGACCCCGCACGAAGAAACGCCGCCCGAGCGGGCGGCGTTTCTGGTGGTGGTTGGTGGTGGTGTCACCGTACCGGTCCCCCGATCCTCGGTCAAGGGGTCATTCCCACGCCTCCATGGGCGGGCAGGTGCAGACGAGGTGCCGGTCGCCGTAGCCCTGGTCGATGCGACTGACGGGCGGCCAGTACTTGTGGGCCTTCACCGCCGGGTCGGGGTAGGCCGCCGTCTCCCGCGCATAGGGCCGCTGCCACTCCCCCACCAACAGGTCCTCGGCGGTGTGGGGGGCGTGGCGGAGGACCGAGTCCTCGAGCGCCACCTCACCCCGACCGACCTCGTCGATCTCCGCCCGTATGGCGATCATCGCGTCGCAGAACCGGTCGAGCTCCGACAGCGGCTCCGACTCGGTCGGTTCGATCATGAGCGTGCCGGCCACCGGAAAGCTCATCGTCGGGGCGTGGAAGCCGTAGTCGATCAGGCGCTTGGTGAGGTCGTCGACCGTCACACCGGTCTCGGCGGTGATCGGGCGGAGGTCGATGATGCACTCGTGGGCGACGAACCCGGCGCTCCCCCGGTAGAGGACGTCGTAGTGCTCGTCGAGGCGGGCGGCCACGTAGTTGGCCGAGAGGATCGCCACCTCGCTGGCGCGCCGCAGGCCGACGGCACCCATCATCCGGATGTACATCCACGGGATCGGGAGGATCCCCGCCGAGCCGAGGGGGGCCGAGGCGACCGGCCCCACCGCCCCTGCTCCCGGCAGGAACGGTGCCAGGTGGGCGCGCACGCCGATCGGCCCCACGCCGGGGCCGCCCCCGCCGTGGGGGATCGTGAACGTCTTGTGGAGGTTGAGGTGCCCCACGTCGGCCCCGAACCGCCCGGGCTTGGCGACGCCCACCATGGCGTTGAGGTTGGCCCCGTCCATGTACACCTGGCCACCGGCGGCATGGACCAACTCGCACACCTCGACGATCGTCTCCTCGAACACCCCATGGGTGGAGGGGTACGTGACCATGAGCGCCGCCACCCGGTCACGATGTTCGTCGAGCTTCTCGCGCAGATCGCCGACGTCGACGTTGCCGTCCTCGTCCGTCTTCACGACGACCACCGACATCCCCGCCATCGCCGCCGACGCCGGGTTGGTGCCGTGGGCCGAGGCCGGGATGAGGCAGACGTCGCGGTGGTGCTCGCCCCGGCTGCGGTGCCAGGCCCGGATGGCCAGCAGCCCGGCGTACTCGCCCTGGGCGCCCGAGTTGGGCTGGAGGCTGACGGCGTCGTAGCCGGTGATCTCGGCCAGCCACTGCTCCAGGTCCCGGGCGAGGGTGTCGTAGCCGGCGGCGCGATCTTCCGGTCCATAGGGGTGGAGGTCGGCGAAGGCCGGCCAGCTGATGGGCTCCATGGCGGCGGCAGCGTTGAGCTTCATCGTGCACGACCCGAGCGGGATCATCGCCCGATCGAGGGCGATGTCCTTGTCCGACAGCGACCGCAGGTAGCGGATGAGCTCGGTCTCGGAGTGGTACCGGTTGAACGACGGGTGGGTGAGGTAGTCGCTCGTGCGACGGAGCCTCTCGGGGATCGCCGAGGGCGCCTCGGCGGGGAGTTCGAGGTCCAAGGCGTCGGCGAGGCGCGCCAGGACGTCCTCGTCGGTGGTCTCGTCGAATGTCAGGCCGACCGTGTGGTCGTCGGTCCGGCGCAGGTCGAAGCCGAACGCCCGGGCCTCGGCGACGATCTCGTCGGCGCGTCCGGGCACCCGAACGGTGACGGTGTCGAAGAAGTCGTCCCAGACCACCTCGTGCCCGGCCGTCCGGAAGGCGGCGGCCATCCGGCCGGCGGCGCCGTGGATCCGGTCGGCGATGGCCGCCAGGCCGTCGGGGCCGTGGTACTGGGCGTAGGCGGCGGCGATGATCGCCAGGAGCACCTGGGCCGTGCAGATGTTCGACGTCGCCTTCTCCCGCCGGATGTGCTGCTCGCGGGTGGCGAGCGCCAGCCGGTAGGCGGTGCGGCCCTCGGTGTCGATCGACGCCCCCACGAGGCGACCCGGCAGCGACCGCTTCGCCTCGTCGCGGACGCTCATGAAGGCCGCGTGGGGTCCGCCGTACCCCATCGGCACCCCGAATCGCTGGGAGGACCCGACGACGACGTCGGCTCCCGCCTCGCCCGGGGGTTCCACGAGGGTGCACGCCAACAGGTCGGCGGCGACCGCCACCAGTGCCCCGGCGGCGTGGGCGGCCTCGACGATCGGTCGCAGGGGTCGGAGCCGGCCGCTCGAGCCCGGGTACTGCACGAGCACCCCGAAGTGGGATTCGTCGACGTCGGCGGGGTCCCCGACGACCACCTCCAGCCCGAGGGGCTCGGCCCGGGTCTCGACCACGGCGATCGTCTGGGGGTGGCAGTCGGCGTCGACCAGGAACCGGTCGCCGCGGCGCCCCTTGGTCTGGCGGTGGAGGAGCGTCATCGCTTCGGCGGCGGCGGTCCCCTCGTCGAGGAGCGAGGCGTTGGTGATCGGCATGCCCACCAGGTCCGAGACCATCGTCTGGAAGTTGACCAGCATCTCCAGTCGTCCCTGGCTGATCTCGGGTTGGTAGGGCGTGTAGGCGGTGTACCAGGCCGGGTTCTCGAGGATTCGCCGCCGAATGGCCGGTGGCGTGATCGTCCCGTGGTAGCCGAGGCCCACGAGGCTGGTGGCGACCTCGTTGTCGGCGGCGAGGCCGGCGAGCTCGGCGGCCGCGTCCCGCTCCCCGATCGGGGCCGGCAGGTCGAGGTCGGTGTCGCGAATGGCGGCGGGCACGGTCCGGTCGATGAGCTCGTCGAGGGAGGCGACCCCGATGGTCTCGCACATGGTGGCGACGTCATCGGGGGTGGGGCCGATGTGGCGGGGCTCGAACGGTGACATGGGACTCCTCATCGGACGTAGCGGTGGGGGACGAAGGGCAGCTCGGCGACGGTGACCGACTCGGTTCGACCTCGCTGGTGGGCGGTGAGGGCGGTGCCGACGGCAGCCCGATCGCGGGTGACGTACCCCATGGCGATGGGGGTGTCGACCGTGGGCCCGTAGGTGCCCGAGGTGACCACGCCCACCTCGTCGTCGCCGTCGGCGAGCGTGGCCCCGGGCCGGACGGGACGACGACCATCGACCAACAGGCCCACCCGGCGGCGGGCCGGCCCATGGGCGCGCTCGGCGAGGATCCGCTCGGCACCCGGGAAATCGCCGGCCTCCCGCCGACGCTTCTGGACGACCCAGCCGAGACCCGCCTCGATCGGGCTGGTGGTCTCGTCGAGGTCGGCGCCGTAGAGACAGAGACCGGCCTCCAACCGGAGCGAGTCACGCGCCCCGAGTCCGGCAGGCGCGACCCGATCGTCGGCCAGCAGCGCCGTCGCCACGGCCTCGACGTCGGTGACGGGGACGATCAGCTCGAAGCCGTCCTCGCCCGTGTACCCGGAGCGGGACACCCGACAACACACCCCGGCGACCTCGAGGTTCACCTGCTCGCCGAACACGAGGGCGCCGACCCGCTCGTCGTGGTCGGCCAGCACGGTCACCGCCTCGGGTCCTTGCAGAGCCACGATGCCGACCGGGAGGAACCCGTCGATCCGGGCCCGGTCGCCGAGGCGGCCGGCGAGGAGCCGGCGGTCGGCGTCCTTGGTGGCGGCGTTGACGACGAGCTGGAAGGTCTGGTCGTCGAGCCGGGTGACGATGAGGTCGTCGGCGATCCCGCCGTCGTCGGTGAGCAGCACCGTGTACCGGGACTTGCCGGGGGCGAGGCCGAGGAGGTCGGAGGGCACCGCCGATTCGAGGGCCGTGGCTGCGTCGGGTCCGACCACCTCGAGGACGCCCATGTGGGAGACGTCGAACAGGGCGGCCGACTCGCGGGTCCAGCGGTGCTCGGCGACCGCCCCGGCCTCGTAGCGGAGCGGCATCTCGTAGCCGGCGAACGGCGCGAAGCGGGCGCCGTGGCGGGCGTGGAGGTCGTGAAGGGGGGTATGGAGGAGTTCGGTCATGCGCGGGTCCATCGTGGCCCGGCTGTCCGGTGACCTGAGAGATTCGCCCCGGAGGGCTTACCCCGTCGGTGTGGGCCAGGGGCCCAACTCTCCAGCCTCGCCTCCGCCTGCGGTCCGGGTGCCTGAGAGGTTCCGGGTCGTTGCTCCTTCGGCGCCGCCTTGAGGGCGACTCTCCCGCAGGGTTCGTCGGCGTGGCGAGTGTAGGCCCCCGACCCGACGGCGGGTGCGACCGATCCCTAGCGTGCCACCCATGACCATCACCGCGCCCTACGGCACCTGGCCCTCGCCCATCACGCCCGCCATGCTCGCCGGTACCTCCCGGGCCTTCTGGGGCCTCGCCGCCGACGGGGACGACCTCTACTGGGGCGAGTACCGCCCCTCCGAGGGAGGCCGGGTCGCCACGATGCGGCTTCGCAACGGCAAGGTGGTCGAGCTCGCCCCGGAGTTCTCGGGGAGGACACTGGTCCACGAGTACGGCGGCCAGTCGCTCGCCGCCGATGCCACCAGGGTGGTCGCCACCCGGTTCGAGGACCAGCGAATCCACCGCCTCGAAGGGATCGAGCCGCGACCGATCACACCCGAGCCGCCGGCGGCCCGGGCGTGGCGATACGCCGACGCCACCATCGTCGGGGACCGCGTGATCGTGGTCCGCGAGGACCACACGGCCCCCGGCGAGGCCCGCAACGACCTGGTCATGGTCCCCATCGACGGCGGGGCGGAACCGATCGTCCTGGCGGAGGGCCACGATTT
>CAZTLW010000145.1:0-5401 GCA_964614585.1 uncultured Acidimicrobiia bacterium
CGACGCCCACAACCCTGGGTCGGCGATCAGGCGACGCTCACAACCCAGGGTTGGCTACGCGGGATGGAGGGTGTGGCGCCAGGCGGCGGCCTCGCCGATGACCGTGGCCGGCTTCAGGCCCGTGAGGACGATGCCGCCCAGCCCGAGCGCCTCCGCCCGGGTCGCCACCTCGGTGGCGGCGTCCCAGGCCAGCGAGCGGCGGTCGTCGGTCTCGTCGAGGCGGGCCTTCAGTCCCTCGGTGGCGGCGACCGCCCCGAAGCCCTCGGCGGTCTCGGCCCACCGCCGGCTGAACGGGGGCAGCACCATGAGGTGCAACGGCGGCATCGTCGGATCCCAGCCGAGCCGGTCGAGCTCGGCGTCGAGCGTGGCCGGGTCGATGATCGGGCCCACGACGAGGAAGTCGGGCCGCAACTCCATCCGCCGCTTCATCTGCCACTTCCGGAACCGGGTGGGGATCCCCACCTCGAAGGCGATGCCGATCCGATCCTTCAACTCCTCGAGGTGCTCGACGATCTCGTAGTGGTGGGCGAGGTGGTCGACGGCCGGCACCGTGTCGCCCGTCACGACGAGGAACGAGTCGACGCCGTTGCCGAGCGCTCCCCGGACCTCCGACTCGATGGCGAGCACGTTGCGGTCCCGGGTCGACACCACCACCGTGGGGTGGACCGATGGCACGTCGTGGGTCACCCGGGCGGCGTACGCGTAGGGCGAGACCCGGATCTTGCCAAAGACGTTGTCGGTGACGAGCACGTGATCCCATGCCCCGTCGAGGGCGAGGTGGTCGGCCGACGGCAGCTCCGGGGGGTTGATCTCGGCGGCGACGACGAAGTGGTCGTGTCCGGTCAGCATGTGGTCACCTCGCGACGAAGTACTTGGCCCTGGGGTGGTGGCAGATGATCGCCGAGGTCGTCTGCTCGGGCTGGTACTGCCACGACGTCTCCGCCGAGCAGGCCACCCCGATCCGCTCGGCGCCGAGCAGTTCGGCGACCACCGCGTTGTCGGTCAGGTCGGGACAGGCCGGGTAGCCCCATGAGTAGCGGCCGCCCCGGTACTGCTGGCGGAACAGGCCGGCGAGCGACGGCCCGTCCTCGTCGGCGAACCCCCAGTCCTCGCGGACCCGGCGGTGCCAGTACTCGGCGAGCGCCTCGGCCATCTCGACCCCGAGGCCGTGGGTGAAGAGGTACTCCTGGTACTCGTGGGCCGCGAACAACTCGGCGGCCCGCTCGGTGACCGCCGGGCCCACCGTGACGATGTGGAACGCCGCCCAGTCGGGGCGGTCGGTGGCGAAGAAGTCGGCGATGCACAGCCACGGGTCCGCCGACTGGCGGGGGAACGAGAACCGGGCACGCTCCGCGGTACGGTCCTCGTCCTTCCACACCACCAGGTCGTCGCCCTCGGCGTTGGCGGGCAGGAACCCGTAGACGACCTGGGGCACGAGCAGGTGCTCGGCCCGGGCGGCGGCGAGCCGGTCCCGCAGCAGGGGTCGGAGCCGCTCCTTGAAGGCGGCGTCGTCCTCCCCGTCCTCGGGACGGAACTGCCACTGGTTGCGGAACAGGGCGGTCTCGTTGAGGTAGCCGGCGACGTCCTCGAGCGCGATGCCCTTCACGATCCGGGTGCCGACGAACGGTGGCTCGGGGATCTCGACGTCGGTGACCGACGGCGCCCGGTCGGGACGGGTGGCCGGGTCGGGGGCCGTTCGGGCAGGCCGTTCCGGGAGGACGCGGGTCGGCGTCCGACCGAACTCGGGGTCCACCTCACCGGTGCGGCGCAGCTCGGCGAGGCGGTCCATCACCGCCAGGCCCGCAAAGGCATCCTTGCCGTAGAAGAGTGGGCCGCCGTAGACCGCCCGCAGGTCATGCTCGACGTAGCGACGGGTGAGCGCCGCCCCACCCAGCAGCACCGGCGTGTCGCCGAGGCCACGGCGGGTCAACTCCTCGAGGTTGTCGCGCATGATGAGCGTCGACTTCACGAGCAGGCCCGACATCCCGATGGCGTCGGCGCCCACCTCGAGCGCCGTCTCGACCATCTCGCGAACGTCGACCTTGATGCCGAGGTTGTGCACCTCGTACCCGTTGTTCGACAGGATGATGTCGACGAGGTTCTTGCCGATGTCGTGGACGTCGCCCTTCACGGTGGCGAGCACGATCGAGCCCTTGGTCTCCCCCTCGGCCCGCTCCATGTGGGGCTCGAGGTGGGCCACCGCCGCCTTCATGGTCTGCGCCGACTGGAGGACGAACGGCAGCTGCATCTCGCCCGACGCGAACCGGTCGCCGACCACCTTCATCCCGTCCAACAGGACCTCGTTGACGATGACGAGGGCCTCCATCGAACCCAGCGCCTCGTCGAGGTCGGCGACGAGGCCGTCCCGGTCGCCATCGATGATCCGCTGGGAGAGGCGGCGCTCGACCGGCCAGCCGGAGCGGTCGTCGGTCACCGTCCGCACCGAGGTGACGTCCTCGAAGGCGACGAGGAGGCGCTCGAGGGGATCGCCGTCGTCGCGGCGGTCGAAGATGAGGTCGCGGCAGACGGCGACGTGCTCGTCGTCGATGCGCGAGAGGGGCACGATCTTGCCGGCGTGGACGATGGCGGCGTCGAGGCCGGCGTCGACCGCCTCGGCGAGGAACACCGAGTTGAGGACGTGGCGGGCGGCGGGTTTCAGCCCGAACGACACGTTCGAGACCCCGAGCACGGTGCGCACCCCCGGCAGTTCGGCCTTGATGCGGCGGATGGCCTCGAGGGTCTCGATGCCGTCACGACGGAGGTCGTCGTCGCCGGTGGAGAGCGGGAACGTGAGCGGGTCGATGAGGAGGTCCGAGGGGGCGAGCCCGTAGCGCTCGGTGGCCAGGTCGTGGAGTCGGTGGGCGACCCGCAGCTTCCAGTCGGCGTCGCGGGCCTGGCCCTCCTCGTCGATGCAGAGGCAGATCACCGCCGCCCCGTGCTCGGCGGCGAGGCGGAACACCCGGTCGAGTCGGGAGCCCGGCGCCTCCCCGTCCTCGAGGTTGGCGGAGTTGAGCACCGACCGTCCGCCGAGGTGGCGGAGGCCGGCCGACATCACCTCGGGCTCGGTCGAGTCCAGCACGACCGGGGCGGTGACCTCGGTGGCGAAGCGGGCAGCGACGGCGTCCATGTCGGCGACGCCGTCGCGGCCGACGTAGTCGACGCAGAGGTCGACGAAGTGGGCGGCCTCGGCGACCTGCTCCTGGCCGATCCGCACGCAGGCATCGAGGTCGCCGGCCAGCATCGCCTCCCGGAACGCCCGCGAACCGTTGGCGTTGGTCCGCTCCCCGATGATGAGGAACGACGTGTCCTGGTCGAAGGGCACGAACGAGTAGAGGCTGGTGGCACCCGCCTCGGGGCGGGGCTCCCGGCGGGCGGGCGTGAGGTCCCGGCAGCGGTCGACGACCGCCGCGAGGTGCTCGGGGGTGGTGCCACAGCACCCACCGATCACGGTCACCCCGAGCTCGGTCACGAACCGCTCGAGGTGGTCGGCGAGGGCCTCGGGTGTGAGGTCGTAGTGCATCTCGCCGTCGACCACCGACGGGAGGCCGGCGTTGGGGATGACCGAGATCGGCACCGCGGCGTGGCGGGCGAGGTGGCGGAGGTGCTCGCCCATCTCCTCGGGCCCCGTGGCGCAGTTCATGCCGACGACGTCGACGCCGAGCGGCTCGATCGCCCCCAGGGCGGCGCCGATCTCGGTGCCCGGCAGCATCCGGCCGGTCAGCTCGATGGTCACCTGGGCCTGGATCGGCACCTCCCGGCCCTCGGCGGCCATCGCCCGGCGGGAGCCGACCACCGCCGCCTTCAGGCCGAGCAGGTCGAACTGGGTCTCGACCAACAGGAGGTCGACGCCGCCCGCCAGCAGGCCCCGGGCCTGGGTCTCGTATTGGTCGACGAGCTCGTCGAAGCCGATCTGGCCGAGGGAGGGGAACTTCGTGCCGGGTCCCATCGACCCCGCCACCCAGCGGGGGTGGTCGGGCGTCGACCAGCGGTCGGCGGCGGCCCGGGCGAGCTCGGCGCCGGCCCGGGACAACTCGTGGGCCCGGTCGGCGATCCCGTACTCGGCGAGCGGCACGCCGAAGGAGCCGAACGTGTTGGTCTCGACCACGTCGACGCCGACGGCGAGGAAGGCGTCGTGGAAGGCCGTGACGACGTCGGGACGGGTTACGTTGAGCAGTTCGTTGCAGCCGTCGAGGTCTGGTCCGCCGAAGTCGTCGGCCGTGAGTTCTTGGCGTTGGAGCCAGGTACCGGCACCGCCGTCATAGATCACGACGCGCGAACGAGCGGCCTCGAGATAGGTACAGGCGGGGTCTGCGCTGGTGGTCGGCATGTCGGCTCGCTCCGTTCGTGCGCTCGCCGAGCGCCGCCGGCGGAACCGGTCGGCCTCATCGTTCAGGCGTTGGCACCGTGCCGTCGTCGGTCGGTTGCCGCGGGATCGTCGGGCCTGTCCCTTCCCCGCTCATGATGAGCGCAGCGGACAGGATACCGACCCGTCGCGGTCCGGTCGGCGGGTGCCCGGCCCCTCGTGTTCGTTCCTGTCGGGCTGGGCCTTCGTGGGGATGGCTGGGGCCGACGGGTTCGCGGGTGCCTCCCTCGTTGTTGTGTCGCCTGGCCCCCTGGTGGTTGGGGCACGCGACACGAGAACGGGCAGGTCGCGTTCGCCGTGGGTTGACGGCGAGGACACCCCCTGTCCACCATGCGCTCGTAGCGTGCCGACGAAGTCGGTCCGACGACGGGAGGCTCCGATGCGAGACGACGGCAGGCGAGTGGTCAAGATCGCCGACCAGTTGGCCATCCGAGCCCTGGCGACGGACGGGGCGACGCTCGATGGTGACGTCATCAGGGCTGGCATCGCCCAGTTGGGGGCGATTCTCGGTGACGCCCTCCTGATGAGCGGGGCGACCGAGGCCGAGGTGACGTTCGGCCTGGAGGTGGACGCCGATCTCGGCGCCGTGGTCGTGGTCCCGGCGGACGATGCCCTGCTCGAGGTCACCTTCGAGTGGGACACCGACGACCTGGTCCTCATGTGGGAGGACGACGAAGAGATCGACGACCTCGACGACCTCGACGACGAGGCCGACGTGCCCTACGGCTTCGGTTTCGACGACGACGCCGAGGACATCGAGTACGACGACGAGGACGACGAGGACGACGAGGACGACGAGGACGACGAGGACGACGACCTCGATGGCGAGGACGATCTCGACGAGGAGTAGGGCTCGGGCCAACCGAGGGCCCTGAGCGACGGAGCCTGCAGCAAGCGCCAGGGCGACGCTCACAACCCAGGGTCGGTCCTGGGGCGACGCTCACAACCCAGGGTAGGCGTCGTGGTGCTCAGTCCTCGGGGACCGAGATCGCCGCCAGGATCTGGTCGCCGTAGGACTCGAGCTTGGCCGGGCCGATG
>CAZTLW010000146.1:0-5281 GCA_964614585.1 uncultured Acidimicrobiia bacterium
GTCGGCGAAACGGAGTCTAAGCGGTCCGCGGTCTCGAACCCGGGGTTCGAGACCGCGGCGTCGGCCGGTTCACCGGGCCGTGGACCAGCAAATCGACGCGCCCCGGCCCGCCCCGAGTTCGGACTGGAAGACCGGGGTCCCTACCGTCGGCGCCGATGGCCCTGACCGCCCGGCGCCTCAATCGCGCCACCCTCGCCCGCCAGCACCTCCTGACCCGGCGACCGGGTCCGGTCACCGACGTCACGGGCGACGTCCTCGGGCTCCAGGCCCAGGAGCCGGCGTCCGTTTACCTCGCCCTGTGGAACCGCACGAGCGGCTTCGACCCCTCAGAGGTCGACGACGCCTTCGCTTCCGGTGACCTGGTCCGGGCCTCGCTCATGCGGATCACCCTCCATGCCGTCCGGCGCCAGGACCACCCCGCCTTCTGGGAGGCCATGGCCGTCAACCTCCGGGCGTCACGGGTGAACGACCGCCGGTTCACGACCACCGGCCTCGACCCGACCGAGGTGGATGCCTTCATCCCTGCCCTCGTGGAATTCGCTGCCAAGCCGCGCACCGGGCCCGAGGTGGAGGAACTGATCGCCGAGCACTTCGGCGATCCGCCGGAGCCCCGGATCTGGTGGGCCCTGAAGACCTACGCGCCGCTCGTCCACGAGCCGACGGGCCCACCATGGTCGTTCGACCGCACCCGAGTGGTTCGGGCGCCGCCAACCGAGCCGCCGCGACCCGCCCCCGAGGACGCCCTGGCGCACCTGCTCCTCCGCTACCTCGCGGCGTTCGGCCCGGCCACGGCGAAGGACTTCGGCCAATTCGCCATGCAACGCCAATCCGAGATCAAACCCGCGATCGAAGGGCTGACCGACGAGCTCGTGGTCCACGACGGTCCGAGCGGCGAGACGCTGTACGACGTCCCCGACGCACCCCTCCCCGACGAGGACGTGGCCGCCCCGCCTCGGCTGCTCGGCATGTGGGACAGCGTGCTGCTCGCCCACGCCGACCGCAGCCGGGTCATCCCCGAGGAGCTCCGGAAGGTGGTCGTCCGCAACAACGGCGACGTCCTCCCGTCCCTGCTCGTCGACGGCCGGGTGGCGGGCGTCTGGCGGGTCATCGAGGACGGCGTCGAGGCACGAGCCCTCGGGCCGATCGACGAGTCGGACTGGACGGCGCTCGAGGCCGAGGCGGTGGACCTGCAACACCTCCTGGCCGGTCGGGACACCCAGCCCTACCGCCGCTACCACCACTGGTGGGACAAGCTGCCCGCCGGCGAGACCCGGCTGCTCGCAGCCGCCTAGCCCCCGATGTAGCTCATCTCGACCTTCTCCCACCCCGCGGTCCCGGCGGTGCGCAACTCCGAGTACCGGTCGGCACGGCCGGTCCAGACGCCGACGACCATCGCCTCGAGCTCCTCGTCGGTGATCCCCGCCCGCAACGGCCCATGGAGGTCGGTGCCGGTGGAGGCGAACAGGCAGGTGTACAGCTTGCCCTCGGCCGACAGCCGCAACCGGGTGCAGTCGCCGCAGAACGGCTCGGTCACCGACGAGATCACCCCGATCTCACCGGCGCCGTCGACGTACCGCCAGCGACGGGCGACCTCGCCCCGATAGGCCGGCTCGACCGGTTCCAGCGGCCATCGCTCCGAGATCGCCGCCACCACCTCGGCGCTGGGCACGACGTGGTCCATCCGCCACCCGTTGGTGGTCCCGACGTCCATGTACTCGATGAACCGCACCGTCATGCCGGTCCCTCGGAAGTGGCCCGCCAGGTCGACGATGGTGTGGTCGTTGACACCTCGCTGGACGACGGCGTTGACCTTGATCGGGCCGAGTCCGGCGGCGACCGCCGCATCGATCCCCTCCAGCACCTGGTCGACACCGGTGTCGGCGTCGTTCATGGCCCGGAACACCTCGTCGTCGAGCGAGTCGAGGCTGACGGTGAGCCGATGCAGGCCGGCGGCGGCCAGCGCCTCGGCCTTCTTCGGCAGCAGGACCCCGTTGGTGGTGAGGGTGAGGTCGTCGAAGCCCTCGTCGGTGAGGAAGCCGACCAGGACGTCGAGGTCACGGCGCAGCAGCGGCTCGCCACCCGTGAGCCGGACCTTGCGGCCGCCGAGGCGGCCGACGATGCGCGCCACCCTGGCGATCTCCTCGTAGGTGAGGTGCTCGTCGCGCCGGAGGAAGGGGTAGTCGGGGCCAAAGACCTCGCGGGGCATGCAGTACCGACACCGGAAGTTGCAGCGGTCGGTCACCGAGATCCGCAGATCCCGGATCGGCCGCCCCAAGGTGTCGATCGGCGCCATCACCGAAGGGTATCGACCGCACCCCCCAACGCGCCGGGCCATCTTCTTCTCGGTACTCGGTACTCCGTACTCGGTACTGCGCCGCCCAAGGCGGTGCACTCACACCTCGTGCTTGACCACCAGCACGTCGGCGGAGGTGTGGGCGATCACCCGGTGGCCCGTGGACCCCAGCAGGAACGACGACACCTCCCCCCGGCCGTGGGTGCCGAGCACGATGAGGTCGGCGTCGACCTCGTCGGCGAGGTCCAACAGGGCGTCTGGCGGATGGCCCTCGAGTTTGTGGCGGTGCACCACGATGTCGGGATGGTCCGCGAGCGCCGTCTCGACCTGTTGCCACAGCTCGTCGGCGCTGGCCTCCTGGAGCGAGGCGACGTCGACGCTCACCGCCGGCGCGGCGCCCCACCAACCCGGTGGGACGTACACGGAATGGGCGACGTGGAGCTCGGCGTCGCAGCCACGCGCCATGTCGATGGCCCGTCGCAGGGCCTCTTCGCTGCCCCGCTCGGCGTCGACGCCGACGAGGATGGTTTCGTAACCCTTCACAGTCTCCCCGGTCTCGTTCGTCGATGGGTGCCCTCGCCCGACGACCGCCCCGTCACCCGGTCGAGGGGAACCGCCACCACTTCGGTGAGGTCCGGACCGGGCGAGCGGGAGGTGCCCAACAGCGTGGCCTCACCACCGTCCTGGTATTTGTGGAGGAGCGACTGGATCGCCTCGGTGTGCATGGCCTCACCGGTCACGAATCGTGCCTCCCCCTCGACGAGCGCCGAACGCCAACCTACGTCCGACGTCTCGGTCACTTCGATGCAGATGCGTGGGTCGTGGCGGAGGGCGAGGAAGCGGCGACCACGCCGGGTGATGAACACGAGGTGGTCGTCGACGATGGCGTAGGACACCGGCGACACGTAGGGCCCGTCGGCATCGATGACGGCGACGTGGGCCACCTCCCCTCGCTCGATCACGCCGAGCGCCGTGTCCCGATCGATCTCGTCCACGACCCGAGGCTACCGACCCACCGGTCGGCGCGGGTCTCAGTGCTGGAGACGGGTCGCCGCCCGGTACGGGTAGACCGGCGGCAGCTCACCGGCCAGCAGCTGCTGCTGGGTCCGGTGCCAGAACTCGACGTCGAAGAGGTCACGGTGGTGGCCGAGGAACGTCGCCCGCAGCTCCCCGGAGAGGCCGAGGAAGCGCACCAACTCCTCGGGGAAGACGTCGTCGGGGCCGACGGCGAACCAGGGCTCGTCGGACAGTTCGTCCTCGTCGGACCGCGCCGGTGGGATCCGGCGGAAGTTCACCTCGGTGAGGGTCGTGAGCTCGTCGTAGTCGTAGAAGACGACCCGTCCGTGCCGCGTCACGCCGAAGTTCTTGATGAGGAGGTCGCCGGGGAAGATGTCGTTGACGGCGAGCTCCTTCACCGAACGTCCGAAGTCGACCACCGCCGAGCGGGCGTGGGTCGAGCTCGCCCGCTGCACGTAGAGGTCGAGGGGTACGACCCGCCGCTCCACGTAGAGCTGGTCGATGACGACGTCGTCGCCGTCCAGGCGCACGGTCTCGCCCGCCTCGTCGAGCAGTTCGTCCAACAGGACCGGGTCGAACCGGGACCGCGGGAAGGTCAGGTGCTCGAACGACTGCACGTCCATGAGCCGGCCGCCACGCTCGGACAGGAACACCTGGCGGTACTTCTCGCGTACCTGCTGCTTGGTGATCTGTTTCGGGTAGCCGGGCTTGTCGCGGATGACCTTGAAGACGTCGTCGTGGCCGGGGAGCCCGAACACGATCATCACGAGGCCCTTCTTGCCGGGCACCTCCTCGAAGGCGTCGTCGGTGGCGCGCATGTGCCGGAGCAGGTCGCGGTAGAGCTCGGTCTTGCCGTGTTTGTTGGCGCCGATCGAGATGTACAACTCGGCGACCCGCTTGCGGGGCAGGACTCGGCGCAGGAAGCGGACCGCGTCGTAGGGGCGGCCGGTGTCGACATGGAAGTAGGACCGGGTGAAGGAGAAGAGGATCGAGACGTCGTTCTCGTCGAGGAGCACGGCGTCCACCACCACTCCCTCGTCGTGGTGCTCGAGGGCGATGGCGATGGGGATGGCATCCGAACCCGACGTCACCCGCCCGACCGCGTAGGCACCCCGTCCCCGATAGAAGACGGGCTTCAGGACCTCGGCCCGGTCGATGAAGCGAGGGGCGCCGACGGCGTCGAGGCGGGCGCTGAGGCGCTGGGCCACCCGGGCGGCATCCCCCGGGAGGTCGGTGAAGCCCGCCTCGATCGGCAAGTCCTCGAGGATCCGGGTCACGAGATCGGCGAGGTCACCGGTGCGGGCGTAGCTGCGGTAGACCGAGCCCGTCGGGGCAGTCGGGGGTTCGTCGAAGTCGGTGGCGACGAACTCGATCCGGGGGTCGACGCCAACGGTCGAGAAGACCCGCCGCGTCACCGAGTTGAAGAACGTCTCGGCCAGGTCCCAGTCGTCCCGCGACGTGATGAGGCCCGAGAACACCGCCTTCATCTGGCCCCAGATGAGCGGTTCGTGCCACCGATCGCCGAGCAGGTCGCCGATCGTGGCCACGACCGGGTCCACCGCCTCCCGGTAGGAGGCGAGGCGTTCCACGGTGTCGGCCTGCATCCCCGCCCAGTCCCGCTCCTCGAATCGGACCCGGGCCCGGCGGGTGATGATCCGGAACCGGCGCTGGTACCCGTCGAAACCCTCGAGGATCGCCCGGGCGCCGAGGTTGGCAAGCCGGCTGTCGGAGAGCTCGGGGGCGGCGGTCATGGCGGGAGAGGGTAGGGAAGAACCCGAACCGCGGAACCACGGGACCGCGGAACTAGGTCCCGTGTCC
The DNA here is from genome assembly GCA_964614585.1 of uncultured Acidimicrobiia bacterium. Taxonomy (GTDB): domain Bacteria; phylum Actinomycetota; class Acidimicrobiia; order Spongiisociales; family JAENVV01; genus JAHEFX01. Next base: position 5,129 of record CAZTLW010000146.1, read on the forward strand.
CGTGTCCCGTGTCCCGCGTCGGTGGACACGGCCGAGGCGCATCGCCGCCCCCCTCCCACCGGCCTCCTCCGTCGGCCGGCGGGGCCCATCCCCCCTGGCGGGGGGATTTCCGGTTCCGCGGTCCGATTGCCGGCCGCCGAGGCTCACACCTCC
>CAZTLW010000147.1:0-5265 GCA_964614585.1 uncultured Acidimicrobiia bacterium
CGCGATCAGGTCACGGTGGCGTTGATCACCGTGATCGAGATGAGGGCCATGAACTCGTCGAGGGCGGCACGCACCGCCTCGCCGACCGCCTCACCGTCGGTCAGGGCCTCGATGCGCTCCGCGTAGTGCTTCAGGTCCTTGCGGTCGATGACCAGGGGCAGCAGTTGGGCAGCGTCGGCGATCGAGAGCAGCAACCGAGTGGGACGATCGACGTCGCCCTCGGTCGACACGGCTCGGGTCAGGCGGGCGACCACGGCATCCTCGGCCGCCCCGTAGGCCTCCGGGTAGCGGTCGGGGCCGAGTCCGAAGAAGGCGCCTGCCCGACGTTCGAGGATCCCGGCGTCGACCAAGCGCTCCGCCGTCGCCTGCCGCAGGTCGGCACCCTCCGCCAGCCGTTGGAGCCACGTGGTCAGGTCCGCAGGCTTGCCGTCGGCGATCCGAGTGAGAACGGCGTCGAGCGGGGGATCGCCCGTCGGCCGGTCGTCGACGACCTCGACCTCGGCCCGCCCGAGGGCGATGCGCTCGGCCTCGTGCAGTTCGACGACGATGGCCGCCGCAACGGCCAGGTCGGCATTCGGCTGGGGCAGGGTCCCCCGCTCGTCGTCGAGGGCGAGCAACAGCACCTGTTCATGGAGGGGCAGCGCGTAGGTCATTGAACTCTCCTCAGTAGAGGTCGGGGTTCACCTCGACCAGCAGCTTGCCCACCGCCTGTCGGTCCATCATCGCCCGGATGGCCTCGCCACCCCGTTCGAGCGGGTAGCGAGCCGAGATGTGCGGGCGGACCGATCCCTCGAGGTACCACTGGGTCAGTTGCATCAGGTTGGCGACGTTCTCATCGGGCTGGCGTTCGGTGAACTGTCCCCAGAACACGCCGCGGACGTCGCAGCCCTTCAGGAGCACGAGGTTGAGGGGGATCGACGGGATCCCGGCCGGGAACCCCACCACCAGGTAGCGCCCGAGCCAGTTGATCGAACGGAGCGCCTGCTCGGCGTAGTCGCCGCCGACCGGGTCGTAGACGATGTCGGCGCCCCCGAGTTCCTTCATCCGCGCCTTGAGGTCCTCGGTGGCGTAGTTGATCGTCTCGTCGGCGCCCCGCTCCCGGCAGACGGCCAGCTTCTCATCGGTCGATGCCGCCGCCACCACCCGGAGGCCGAGGACCTTGCCGATCTCGACGGCCGCCAGGCCGACGCCGCCCGAGGCGCCGAGGACCAGGAGCGTCTCTCCCGCCTGGGCTTCGGCCCGTTGGACGAGGGCGTGCTGGCTCGTGGAGTGGGCAAAGACGAAGGCGGCGGCGACGTCGAGGGGCATGCCATCGGGGACGGGGATGCACTTCGAGGCGTCGATGACCGCCTGCTCGGCGAAGCCACCCGAGGCGCCGAGGAACGTGATGACCCGGGTGCCGACCGGGAGCGACGCCCCCTCGCCCGCCTCGACGACCACACCGGACGCCTCGCCTCCGGGGGCAAAGGGCAGTTCCGGCTTGAACTGGTACATGTCCCGGATCGTGAGGGTGTCCGGGTAGTTGACGCCGGCGGCGGCGATCTCGACCCGGACCTGGCCGGGTCCGGGCTCGGGGTCGGGGACGTCGGCGAGGACCAGGTCCTCGGGCTCGCCATGGGCGGTGCAGAGCAGGGCCTTCATGCACCCGACGCTACGCGGGACGGCCAACCCAGGGTTCTGAGCCACACAGTCGGCCGAGGCGTGGGCTGTGCGCCTCGTTTTCGCAGGTGTGAACCCAGGGTTGCTTCAAACGAGAAAGAGCGCCGGCTCCTCGAGATTCTCGATGAGCATCGCCATGACCGCCCGGCCGGTCGCGCCGTCGATCACCCGGTGGTCGTAGGACAGACTCAGCGGTGCCATCGGAGCGGCGACGATCTCCCCGCCATGGACGACCGGGGTCGCCTCCGCCCGCCCCACCGAGAGGATTCCGGTCGTGCCGAGGGGGATGATCGGGGTGCCCATGCCCCCTCCCACGGCGCCGATGTTGGAGACCGTGAAGGTCTGGCCGCGCAGTTCGTCGGGTGACAACTTCCGCTGCTTCGCGCGCTCGGCCAGGTCCACCACGCGGTCGGCAAGGTCGAGGAGCCCGAGCGATCCGGCGTCCCGAACCACGCCTACCAGCAACCCGCCCGGGGCGTCGATCGCCACCCCCAGGTCGACCCGGTGGTGGAGGACGAGATGGTCCCCGTCGAGGGAGGCGTTGAGTTCGGGATGGGCGGCGAGCACGGGCAGGCAGGCAGCGGCCAGCAGGGCGTCGAGCGGCATCGAACGATCGTGGCGGGACTCGAGCGAGCGGCGAGCGGCGAGCAGCCGCGTGGCGTCGAAGCGGCCGAACGTCGTGACGTGGGGGATCGTCTGCCACGACTCGGTCAGCGTCCGGGCGATCGCCTTGCGGGTGGCCGAGAGCGGGAGGCGGTCGCCGGACGGTGGCTCCGGCTCCCCCCTCCCACTCGCTTCGCTCGTGGGGCCCATCCCTCCTACCGGTGGGATCTCCTCGGATGCAGGCTCCGGTGCCGGGGGAATCTCGTCCGCTACGGGCTCCGGCTGCCCCCTCCCATCGACCTCTCGGTCGATGGGGCCCATCCCCCCTACCGGGGGGATCTCCTCGGATGCAGGCTCCGGTGCCGGGAGGATCTCCTCTGTGAGGGGCCCCTCACCCACCGCGTCCAGATCGCTCCGCAGCACCCGACCACCCGGTCCGCTCCCTTCGACCTCCGCAAGGTCGATGCCGCGGCGGGCGGCCTCCCGACGGACGAGCGGGAGGGCCCGGGGCCGGGCCGACGGCGAGGATGCCGCCGAGGACCCCGGCGGCGGGATGTCCGGACGGCGGGCGATTCCCGGCTCGAGCTGGGGGGTCGGGGGAGGCTCCGAGAGCTCCTCCCGCCGAACCGGCGCCGGCAATGCCGAGAGATCCTCGGCCTCCTCGCTGAGCGTGCCCACGAGCGGCGGCCGCTCGGGCTCCGGCGCCTCCGACGGCTCGTCCAGCGGCAAGGCGTCCTGGTCGTCGGTGGTCGGCTCGGGCGCGCCCGACCATCGCTCGCCTCGGATCCCGATGACGGCGAGCACCTCCCCCACCGGCAGCACCGTCCCGGCCTCGGCGCCTCGGTGCAACAGCACCCCGGCGACCGGCGCCGGCAGATCGACCTGGGCCTTGTCCGTCTCGACCGTCACGAGCGCCTGGTCGGCACGTACCTCGTCGCCGACGGCGGCGTGCCACTCGACGACCTCGGCCTCGGTGAGGCCCTCGCCGATGTCGGGGAGCCGGAAGACGGTGGGCATCAGGCCAGCTCCATGGTGCGACGGGCAGCAGCGACGATCCGCTCGACCGACGGCAGGTAGTGGTGCTCGCCCCGCTTGAGGGGGAACACCGTGTCCCACCCGGTGACCCGCTCGATGGGCGCCAACAGGTCGTAGAGGCAGGTCTCGGCGATCCGGGCGGCGAGCTCGGCGCCGAAGCCGGCGGTGCGCGGCGCCTCGTGGACGATGACGGCCCGACCGGTCTTGCGCACGGAGCCCAGCACCGTGTCCTCGTCGAGGGGGACGAGCGAGCGGACGTCGACCACTTCGGCCGACACGCCCTCGTCGGCCAACACCGCGGCCGCCTCCCGCGCCTCCTTGGTCATGGCGCCCCAGGTGAGCAACGACACGTCGGTGCCCTCACGCCTGACCGCGGCGGTGCCGAGCGGCACCTCGTAGCGCTCCTCGGGCACCTCCTCCTTCACGGCCCGGTACAAGCGGATCGGCTCGAGGAAGATGACCGGATCGTGCGAGGCGACGGCGGCAGCCAGCAGGCCCTTGGCGTCGTGGGGTGTCGACGGCGTCACGACCACGAGGCCCGGCGTGTGGGCATAGATCGCCTCCCAGGACTCGGAGTGGTGCTCGGCGGCCCCGAACCCGCCGCCGTAGGGGATGCGAATGACCATCGGGGCCGCGAACCGGTGTTGGCTGCGGTGGCGGATCCGGGCGACATGGTTCACGACCTGGTCGTAGGCCGGGGTCGAGAAGCCCATGAACTGGATCTCGGCGATGGGCCGCATGCCGGCCACCGCCAACCCAAAGGCCGCACCCACGATGCCCGACTCCGCCACCGGGGTGTCGACCACCCGTTCGGGACCGAACGTCTCGAGCAACCCGTCGGAGATCCGGAAGACCCCACCATTGGCGGCGACGTCCTCGCCCAGCAACATGACCCGGTCGTCGCCTGCCAGCGCCTCGTGGAGTCCTGCGGTGAGCGCCCGGGCAAGGGTCATCTCAGCCACGGGACGCCTCCTCGGCCTGCGCCCGGAGTCCCGCAGGCAGCTCGGCGAACATGCCGGCAAACACATGGGCCGAGTTCGGCATCGGGGTCGCCTCGGCCTCCTCGATGGCGGCCTCGACCAGGGTGTCGGCGGCCTCGACGACCGACGCCTCCCACGCTTCGTCCCACTTGCCGAGCGCTTCGAGGAGGAGGCGGGTCCGGACGAGGGGGTCCCGATCCTTGGCCGCCACCTCCTCCGATCCGTCCCGGTACCGACCGGGGTCGTCGTTGGTCGTGTGCGGCCCGATCCGATAGGTGACCGCCTCGATGAGGGTGGGCCCATCGCCGCGGCGGGCCCGGGCAACGGCCTCGCGGGTGACGTCGAAGACGGCAAGCGGGTCGTTGCCGTCGACCCGCTCGCCCGGCATCCCGTAGGCGATGGCCTTGGTGGCGATCGTCTCGGAGCGGGTCTGACGGTCGACGGGCAGGCTGATGGCGTAGCCGTTGTTCTGGCAGAAGAAGACGGTGGGGGTGGCGTAGACGGCGGCGAAGTTCATCGCCTCGTGGAAGTCCCCCTCGCTGGTGGCGCCGTCCCCGAACATGGTGAGCGCCACCCGGCCATCGTCCCGCAGCTTCGACGCCCAGCCGAGTCCGACGGCGTGGAGCATGTGGGCGCCGACGGTGATCGATGGCGGGAGGCAGTGGACGTCCTCGGGCGGGGAGCCACCCCGTTCGTCGCCGACCCGCCCGAGGAACAGGAGCGACATCGGGTAACCGTGGGCCCACATGGCGGCGGCGTCCCGATAGGTGGCGACGAGCCAGTCCTCGGGCCGCAGGCAGGCCACCGAGGCGAGTTGGGCCGCTTCCTGGCCCTCGAAGGGGGCGTAGGTGGCGAGGCGGCCCTGACGTTGGAGCGAGATGCTCTTGTGGTCGTAGCGGCGGGCCGTGACCATGGCCTCGAACAGGCGGACGACGTGCTCGACCGGCAACGGTGACTGCCCGGTGAGGGTCCCGTCGGGAGCGAGGAT
>CAZTLW010000148.1:0-5220 GCA_964614585.1 uncultured Acidimicrobiia bacterium
GTCGTAGTTCGCCAGCGGCTCGCCCATGCCCATGTACACGATGTTCGTGACCCGGTCGGGCGCCCCTGCCATCGGCCGCTCCCGCAGGCTCGCCTCCGCCCACTGGACCTGGGCGACGATCTCGCCGGCCCGGAGGTTGCGCTCGAAGCCGAACTGGCCCGTGGCGCAGAAGGTGCACCCGAGGGCGCAGCCGGCCTGGGACGAGATGCACAGCGTCGTACGGCCCGGATAGCCCATGAGGACCGCCTCGATGGCGGGTCCGTCGGGGAGCCGGAAGAGCCACTTGCGGGTTGCGCCGTCGTCGGCTTCCTGCTCGGTCTCGACCGTGAAGGGCCACAGCGACCCCTCCAGTCGATCGCGGAGGGAACCGGGGAGGTTGACCATCCCCGAGGGGGACGTGACCGGCCGGTGGTAGAGCCAACCCCGGAGCTGGTCGACCCGGTAGGCGGGCTCGTCGGGGAGCCATTCGCCCAGTCGCTCGGGCTCGACGAGGTAGGGCCCCGTCTCGGTGGTCGGCGCCGGGTCCATTCAGCGGGGGGCGGCGTCGATCCAGGTCGCCGCCCGCTCCTCGCTGACCCCGGCGGCGGAGGCGACGGTGGTGGGGTCGGCGGCGGCGAGGTCTCGGGCCGAGTCGATGCCGGCGTCGGAGAGGCGCTCGGCGTAGACCGGGCCGATGCCGGGGATGTCGGTGAGCTCGGTGGGCGGGGGCGTGGCGGTCGGATCGTGGGGGGCGACCCGGAACGACACGGGCTCGACGTTCTTGGGCAGTCCGATGGTCACGAAGCGGTCGCGGACCAGCCAGAGCACGGCGACGACGCCGGCGATCGCCAGCAACCCGCGCATCAACCTCGCCATTCGTGCTCCTCGGCCGTGACCCGGGGGACCCGGGAGCGCGGAGAGTAGGTTCCGCCGCCGCAGGTCCGCAAGGAGCCGCCCCGGGGGGTGGCCCACCCCAGGAGGTGGGGATGCTGGTCGACTTCTACCTACCGGCCGACGCGGGCGTGGTCGGGGCCCCCGGCCACGCCCGCCTGGCGGCGAACGCCGGCTTCGACGGCTTCTTCTCCGCCGACACCGGCCACGAGCCGTTCCTGCCGATCGCCGCTGCCGCCCAACACGCTCCGGGACTGGATTTCGGGACCGCGATCGCGGTCGCCTTCCCCCGGTCGCCGATGGTGACGGCGATGACGGCCTGGGACCTGCAGGCAGCCACCGGGGGGCGTTTCCTGCTCGGCCTCGGGACCCAGGTTCGGGGCCACATCGTCCGGCGATTCTCCACCGAGTGGTCCTCGCCGGGGCCGCGGCTGGCCGAGTACGTCCGGGCGATGCGCGCCATCTGGACCTCCTTCCAGGAGGGGGCACCGCTCCGGTTCGACGGCGACTTCTACACCTTCTCGCTCATGACGCCCTTCTTCGATCCCGGGCCGATCGACCACCCGTTCCCGAAGGTGTTCATCTCGGCGGTGGGCCCGTACAACTGTCGGCTCGTGGGCGAGCTGTGCGACGGCATCCACGTGCACCCGTTCCACACGGTCGGCTACCTCCGCTCGCATGTCCTCCCACTCATCGCCGAGGGGGCGGCGCGGGTGGGCCGGGACGTGGCCGAGGTCGAGTTGGCCTCCACCGTGATCTGCGTGACGGGCACCGACGACGAGTCGATGGAGCGATCCCGCGAGGCCGCCCGCCAGCAGGTCGCCTTCTACGCCTCGACCCCGGCGTACCGAGGGGTGCTGGAGGCCGAGGGGTGGGACGTCGGTCCCCAACTGACGGCCCTGTCGAAGCGACAGCGGTGGGACGAGATGCCCGCACTCGTGTCCGACGAGATGCTCGAGACGGTCGCGGTGGTGGCTCCGGTCGCCGAACTCGGGGCGGCGATCCGGGCCCGCTACGAGGGGCTGCTCCATCGGGTCGGCTATTACACGCTGGCCGGGGCGCTCGACGACCTCGACGAGGAGGCGTGGGCGTCGTTGGTGTCCGACACCCGCGGGGCAGGTTGATCCAACCCCGTTCTCGTGTCGTTCTCCCTTCTGGTGGAGGGCTGGGCGACACAAGAACGTCCGTAGGGCGCTCTCAGTCGATGAAGTCGAGGCCGCCGTGGTCCTCGAGCGCCTCGCCGAGGTGGCCCGTGTCGTTGTAGCTCGCCAGCCGGGGGCCCGACAGGATCGTCATGATCCCGGCGTTGGTCGGCGGCGAGATCGGGCCGGAGAAGACGTTCCCGTCGTGGGTGCTGCCGGCTGCCCACGCCGCCAGGCACAGCAGCGGTCCGCCGTGGGAGAACAGCGCGGTGACCCGGTCGGCCGCCAGCAGGTCCTCGACCACGGGCACCACCCGGGCGCGCACGTCGGCCCATCGCTCGCCACCCGGTCGGGCGACGTCGTCGCCCGACCGATAGGCCGCGAACAGCTCCGGCCAGCCCGTCTCGATCTCGGTCGGGAGCAGGCCGGCCCACTCCCCGTTGTGGACCTCGCGGAGCTCGGCGAAGGTCTCCACCTCGATCCCGGTGAGGCGGGCGAGCGGGGCGGCGGTCCCGGCAGCCCGCTGCAGGTCGGAGGCCACGATCCGCTCGACACCCATCGCCGCGAGCCGGTCCCCCACCAGCTCCGCCTGGCGTCGGCCGAGTTCGGACAGGGGGACGTCGAGTTGGCCGATGAACCGCCGATCCCGGTTCCCATCGGCCTCTCCATGACGGACGGCGAGGATCATCAGCGGACGGCCGCCGCCGTGGTGCGCACGCGGGGGTCGGGAGCGCCGGATCGGAGGCCGTCGCGGTCGACGGTGATCACCGAGACGGGGCCGAGACCGCCGCGGCGACCGACGACCTCGACGGCGTGGCCCCGCCTGGCGAGGGCCTCGGCGTGGGTGCCGGCCTCGAGGCGCACCGTGTCGTCCCCCTGGCGATCGAGGGCGCGGAGCTCCCAACGAGGCGCGGCCTGGGCGTCCTCGGGGTCGGCACCGTCGGCCCAGAGCCGGCGTGCCACCTGCGTGAGGATTTGGGGCTGCTGGTGGCCGCCCCGGGTGCCCAACAGGGCGGTGAGGCGGTCACCCTCGGTCCAGAGGGTGGGGAAGATCGTGTGGAGGGGTCGTTTGCCCGGGCCCAATCGGTTCGGGTGCCCGGGTTCGAGCGTGAAACCTCCCCCTCGGTTGTGGAGGAGGAAGCCGGCGTCGCCGGCGCCGATCGTCGTGCCGAGGCCGTGGAAGTTGGATTGGCTGAGTGACACGCCCATCCCGTCGGCGTCGAGGACGCAGAGGTAGGCAGTGCCACCGGGCACCATCCCGGGTGCCGGCCAGTCCCCGGCCCGGTCGTCGTCGATGGCTGCGGCCCGGGCGGCGATGCGACCGGGGGCGAGGAGGTCGACGTCGGGGGCGTGGCTGGGGTCGGCGACCACGTCGTTGCGCTCCCAGGCGAAGGCCCGGTAGGCCTCGATCTCCCGGTGCAGGGCGAGGGCGGGGTCGTCGGTGGGGTCGAGGCGGTCGAGGGCGGCGAGCGTCGCCAGGACGAGGTAGCCCTGCGTGTTGGGCGGGATCGTCCAACCGGTCATGCCGAGGACGGCGGTGGACATCGGTTCGACCCAGTCCGGGACGTAGCCGGCCAGGTCGTCGACGGTGATGAGGCCACCCACGGCGTCCGAGATCGCCCGGGCCGGCGATCCTCCGTAGAAGGCGGCCTCGCCGCCCTCGGCGATGGCCCGCAGGGTGGTGGCCAGCGAGGGCCGTGCGATCCGCTCGCCGAGCCGCGGTGGCCGGCCCTCCGGCATGAACTCGGCGGCGATCGGCTGGCCCTCCAACTCCCGGCCGCGGCGCACCAACGCGCCGACGAGTTCCTCGGTTGCCACGACCCCGCCCTCGGCGTGGCGGATCGCCGGGGCGAGGCAGTCGGCAAGGGGGAGACGTCCGAGGCGGTCGGACAGGGCCTGCCAGCCGGCGACACATCCCGGAATCGTGACGGCGTGTCGGCCGAACAAGGGCATGTCGCCCTCGCTGGCGGCGAGGGCGTCGGCGTCGACGCCCGAACCCGCCGTCCCCGACGCGTTCAGCGCCAGCGGACGGGCCTCGCCGGGCAGGTGGACGAGGGCGAAGAGGTCGCCGCCGACCCCGCAGGTCTCGGGTGCGACCACGCCTTGGACGGCGTTGGCGGCGATGGCGGCATCGACGGCGTTGCCGCCTGCGGCGAGGACGTCCATCGCCGCCTGGGTGCTGTGGTGGTGGGGGGTGACGACGACGTCGCCGAACCCGCGGACGAGACCGTGCACGAGGTCAGCGTTGCAGGGTCGGGATCGTCCGGTTGAGGGCGTCGAGGACCGCCCGCACGCAGGCGACCCGACTGTCCTCGCCGACGAGGGCGCAGCCGGTGAGCATCCGCTCGGTGCCGCCGGTGACGAGCACCACCTGGGCCACGGCCACGCCCCGCCCGCCCACCGAGGGGACCTCGAGGGCGGCGAGCGCCATCGTGTGCTCGGCCTCGATCACGTCCATGATGGCGGCGAGGGCCGCCTCGCCGATGAGACGGGCCCGCACCGCCTGGGCGGCCGAGCCCGAGGCCGTGCCGACGGCCTGTCGCTCCGACCACCCGAGCGCCACCGAGACCTCGGCGCGGGAGCCGTCCACCTGTTCGGTGACGTCGACGATCTCGATGCGGTCGCCGCCGACCCGGACGCCCTCGGCGACCTGGACGACACTGATCACCCGTCGGTCGATCGAGAGGCCGTACCCCGCGAGAGCGAGACTCTGCACGTCACGGACGACCTGCTTGGGCGGCTTGGCCGCCGTGGAGATCACGTGGACCTCCTCGATGGATCCCCGTCGGCCGACGACCCGGGCCGCCGACACCGAGGGAACCTGGCAAATCGCTTCCTCAAGCTCGGCGTAGTCCACGCCGACACGATACCCACGAGACGGAGCGCAGCCGTTGATACCACGCAAAGAGGTGACACCGCTGGTGGGTGTTGGTACGGTGCCGGGCGGCGGAGTGAGGACCGGTGCCCAGGCACTGGTGTGTCGCGTGTCGTGGTGGACGACCGTGGCTGGGGCCGTGAGCGAGGAACGTATGCGTCCCCACGACGAGGTGACCCCCCGAGGTGTCCCTAGCGAGCAGCGGAGCGGAGAGGACCGTGGTGCACTCAGCGCTGCCACGGAATCCATGATCCGAGGTGATGTCCACCATGCGTGCTCGACTGATCGCGATCGCAGCGACGTTGGCGACCTTGCTCGCCGCCGGCGCTGCCA
>CAZTLW010000149.1:0-3066 GCA_964614585.1 uncultured Acidimicrobiia bacterium
CCCAGCGCCCGCTCGAGCACCTCGAGGGCGCCCGAGGCGACCTGCATCTGGTGCAGGGCGAGGGCCGGGACGATGATCCACAGTATCGTCGCGGCCGTGAAGAGCGCCTCGGCCATGGCGCCGGCCGTGGCGGCGACGGCGCCGACCTCGTCGGTCAGGATCTCGCGGAACGGCCACCACGCCAACACGAGGGCGAGCCCGAGCCCCGCCAGTCCCGCTCGGGCGGCCGACCAGCGCCGCCCGAGCATGAGGACGAGGATGAGGAGGATCGGGAGCGCTGCGAGGACCGCCATGGTCGCCGCAGGCTAGGAAGGGCTCGGGCGGTCGAACGCGACGTGGCTCCCCCCTGCACTCCGCTTCGCTCCGTGGGGCCCATCCCCCCTCCGGGGGGGATCTCCCAAGACGATCAGCCGGTCTGGGGCGGTGTCGGGCCTGTCGCGCGATCCGACGCCCCGGAGAAGGGAAGTCCCAAGCCGGGTCAGCCCTTGGGACGCTTGCCGAACATGACCCCGGCAATTCGGCGCAGCTGGATCTCGTCGGAGCCCTCCGTGATGCGATACCGCCGGTGGTGGCGGTAGATGTGCTCCACCTGTTCGTGGCGCGAGTATCCCCACCCGCCCATCGTCTGCATCGCCCAGTCGGCGGCGTCGCAGGCCAACCGGTTGGCCCGGTAGTTGCACATCGCCACCCGGTCCGAGACCTCCAGTTGGCTTCGGTGGTCGAGCTCCCAGGCCGTGCGGCGCACGAGCGTCGACACGAGCTCCACTTCCGTCGCCAACTCCGCGAGAGGGAACTGGATCGCCTGATTGGTCCACAGGGGCTTGCCGAACACGACCCGCTCCGAGGCGTAGGACACCGCTCGTCCGAGGCAGTAGCGAGCCGCCCCCACCGAGGACGCCGCCTGCCGGATGCGGTTCTCGTGGACGAACATCTGGGCAACGGCGAGCCCTCGCCCCACGTCACCGAGGACGTCGGCCTCGCCCACCTCCACCCGATCGAGGGTCACGTCTGCGTGGTCGGTGGGCATGTTGAACGTCCAGAGGAACCGATCGACCGAGAACCCGTCGGCGTCGGTGGGCACGATGAAGCAGGTGATGCCCTCGGCCTGGCCCGGCTCGCCGGACGTGCGGGCGAAGACGAGGTCGTGGGTGGCCGTGTGTAGGCCCGTGTTCCAGCGCTTGCGACCCGAGATGGCCCAACCTCCGTCGACCCGCTCGGCGGTGGTCTCCATCCAGGTCGCGTCGGAGCCATGGTCCGGTTCGGTGAGGCCGAATCCCATCCGCACCTCGCCGGTAATCAGGCCCTCGACGAACGCCGCCTGCTGGGCCTCGGTGCCGGCGGCGAGGAACATGTGGACGATGGGGAAGTTGCCCACCACCGACGACTCGTTCTGGAGGTCGTTGTGGAGCCCGTTGCCCTTCGACGCCAGGTGTTCGCGAATGATGGCCATGGCCAGGTTGGTCCCATCCGAGCCGCCGAGCGAGGACGGGAGCGCGTACCGCAGGAACCCGGCGGCATCGGCCCGTCGACGCATTTCGCCGAGGAGGTCCTCCCACTCGGGTCGAGGGATGCCGTCGCGGTCCCAGTCGGTGCGGGCATGCTCGCGCCGGTGGTCGAAGAACTGGGGGTGCTCGGCTTCCAGCGGGGCGATCTCGGACTCGATGAACCGGTCGAGGTCCTCGAGGGTGGCGGTGACGTCGGCGGGGATGGCGAAGTCCATCCCGGCACGCTACGTGAGGCCGTAGGGTCGCCGCCGTGCAGGACCTGCCTCCCGCCGCCGACCTCCTGGGAGCGATCGCCGCCCTGCTCGGCGAGCGGGTGCTCGACGAGATCGACGACCCGGCCCTCGCCCACGAAGTGCGGGTGGCCGCCTCTCTCTGCGGCATCCTCGCCCGCGAGGCCGAACTCGACCAGGAGATCGAGCCGGCCCAACGACGGGCACTGGCGTCGGTGGTGGACGAGTCCGGGGCCACGTCCGACCTCGAGGCCCGGCTCGCCGCCGAGTTGCTCGAGGGTCGTCCGCTGGACGCCGAGGTGCTCCAGGCCCTCCGGTCACTGGTAGGCGGAAAGATCGACGTCGCCCGACCGGGCTACCGAGCGTGATCGAGCTCGAAACCGCCCTCGCTGCGGTCACCGGGGGGCCTTGCGACGTCCGCCACGTCGAGCCCGTCACCGGCGGGGCCCAGCGGGACACGGCCTTCCTCGACGTCGTCGTCGACGGCCGGCCCCGGTCGTGGGTGCTGTCGGTGCAGCGAGCGAGGATCGGCGGGATCCCGCTGCCGGCCGAGGTGGCCTGCCTGCGGGCGGCCCGTGCCGCCGAGGTGCGCGCCCCGGTGGTCGTCGGAGCAACGGACGACCACTCCCTCCTCGGCGGCCCCTTCATGGTCACCGAGCGGTACCCCGGGGAGGCGATCGGCCGGCGTGTCCAACGGCTCGCCGATGGCGACGACGGGCTGGGGGAGCGGGTCGTGGCCGATCTCGGGCAGGACCTCGCCCGCCTCCACCGGGACGCCGCGCCGCCGGCGGGCCTCCAGCGCCTCGACGGCCCGGCCTACGCCGAGCGACTCCGGGACGAGTACGCCGAACTGCCGAGGCCATCGGCCACCGTCGCCGCCGGGCTGGCGTGGCTCGCCGACGACCCGCCGGCGATGGACGACCCGGTGCTGGTGCACGGCGACCTCCGCATCGGCAACGTGGTGGTGGACCCGACCGGCGTGACGGCCATCGTCGACTGGGAGTTGGCCCACCTCGGTGACCCGATGGAGGACCTCGCCTGGGCCTCGGTGCGCACCTGGCGGTACGGGCGGACCCCCGAGGTGGGCGGCCTCGCCGGGCTCGAGGTGCTCGTGGCGGCGTACGAGGGGGCCGGCGGGACGTTCGACCGGGCCCGCTTCGAGTGGTGGCGCATCGCCCGCACCGTGTGGTGGTGTCTCGGGCTGGCCCGGCAGGCGGCCGCCTGGATGGACGGTCGCTCGGGGTCCCTGGTCCACGCCGCCAGCGGCCGGCGGGTCGCCGAGATCGAGTGGGACCTGCTCGACCTGCTCGACGATGCCGTCGGCTGAGGCC
>CAZTLW010000149.1:3166-5213 GCA_964614585.1 uncultured Acidimicrobiia bacterium
GAACGCCGATCGGCGGGCCACGACGTCGGAGCCCCGGGCCGGGCCCCCTACGCTCGCTGGGCACGCGAGCACGAGGATCGATCATGCAGGTGGGCCTCATCGCCCCGCAGGGCTGGAAGGGCGAGTACGACGGATGGGACCCGGCCGAGGCCTGGGCCCGCACGGTCGAGCTCGCCAGGCACGCCGAGGCCACCGGGTTCGAGTCGCTGTGGGTCTTCGACCACTTCCACACCGTCCCCGAGCCCACCGACGAGATCACCTTCGAATCCTTCTCCCAACTGTCGGCACTGGCGATGGTGACCGACCGGGTCCGGATCGGGCACATGGTCGTGTGTACCGGCTTCCGCAACCCGGCGCTGACCGCCAAGCTCGCCTCCACCATCGACGTGATCAGCGGCGGCCGCTTCGAGCTCGGCATCGGCGCCGGCTGGAAGGAGGAGGAGTGGATCGCCTACGGCTACGGCTTCCCCTCCACCGGGGAGCGGCTCGACGCGCTGGGTGAGCACCTCGAGGTCATCACTCGGATGCTGGCGCCGGGGCGGGCGACCTGGGAGGGCGAGCTCGTGTCGGTGCAGGGGGCGATCAACGAGCCGCGCGGGCTCCAGGACCGCATCCCGGTCATCGTGGGCGGCAACGGGCGGCGGCGCACCGCGGGGCTGGCGGTGCGCCACGCCGACGAACTGAACTTCGTCTTCCTCGGCCCCGACGAGGTGGCCGAGCGCATGGCCGAGGTGCGCGGCAAGTGCGTGGAGGCCGGCCGCGACCCGGAGTCACTGCGGTTCTCGGTGTACACGGCCGACGACCCGATGCAGGAGCCCGGGGAGGGGCGGATCGACCTCATCCGTGGCTACGCCGAGATCGGCGTGGACCGGATCGTCTGCTTCCCGACGAAGTCGGCGCCGACGGTGGAAGCCCAGGATCGGTTCGCCGCCGACTGTCGGTCCGCCGGCGTCGCACTGGGCACCTGAGCCGGGGACGAAGATGACCGATCCCGAGATCGTCCTGGCCGAGTTGGGTGTCGACGGCCCCGACGTCGCGCCGTCCCTGCGCCCTGCCACCACCTTTCGCTCCAGCGACGAGGGGTGGTCGTACCGCCGATCGGACCATCCCGGCCTGCCGGCCATCGAGACGGCCGCTGCCCGCCTCGACGACGGTGCGGCCGCGATGGCGTTCTCCTCGGGCATGGGAGCAATCGTGACCCTGGTAGAGACGCTGCCGCCGGGCGCCCGGGTGGTGGCACCGGCAATCTGCTACCACGGCACCCGGGAGTGGCTGCGCCATCTCGACGCCACCGGGCGGATCTCACTCGTGCTCGTCGAGGGCACCGACCCCGCTCGGTGGGAGGCGGCCATCGCCCCGGGCACGGCCCTCGTCTGGGCCGAGCCGATCGTGAACCCCACGTGGGACGTCCTCGACCTCCGGGCCCTGGCCGACCTCGCCCATGCCGCCGGGGGCCAACTCGCGGTCGATGCCACCGCCACGCCGCTGACGACCCGGCCGATCGACCATGGGGCCGACGTCGTGGTCCACTCGGGGTCCAAGGCCTACAACGGCCACTCCGACGTCCATGCGGGCTTCGTGGTGACGGCGACGGCCGGGGCGTGGTGGGACGACCTGCACCGACTGCGGTCGCTCATGGGCACGATCCTGCAACCGTGGGACGCCTGGCTGCTGGCTCGGGGCATGCGGACCATGGCACTGCGGGTGGATCGGGCCTCCACCTCGGCCGCCGAGCTGGCGGAGCGACTCACCACCCACCCCGCCGTGGAGCGGGTCCGGTATCCGGGTCTCGCCGACCACCCCGGCCACGAGGTCGCTGCCCGGCAGATGGGCCGCGGGTTCGGGACGATGCTGTCGATCGACGTCGGTGGGTGGGAGGCGGCGGCCGCGGTCGTCGACGCCGTCGAGGCATGGACGCCGGCCACGTCGCTGGGCGGGGTCGAGAGCCTCATCGAACACCGCTCCACGGTCGAGCCCCCGGGGTCACCGGTACCACCCGGCCTGCTGCGGCTCTCGGTCGGCATCGAGCCGGTCGAGGTGCTGTGGG
>CAZTLW010000150.1:0-5188 GCA_964614585.1 uncultured Acidimicrobiia bacterium
GTCTGGCGCGTCATCTCGCCGCTCTCTGGCACCGCCCCCCTCCCACCTCGTCGCCGGCGCTCCTCGGCGGGGCCCGTCCCCCCTCCGGGGGGACCTCTGCTGCTGGCGCGTCGGTGACCCGCGGTCATCTCTCGCGCGGTGCGCGCGAATCCACCCACTGCGCGGCGCCTCTGGTACGGTGCGCGGCACATGACCAAGCGAGCCTCCTCCCGTTCAGGGGCGAAACGGGCGGGGCGGGGCTCCAAGAAGCAACAGTCACGGATCGGGTCGATGGGTGCCGCGCTGGCATCGATCCCCACCCGCATCCGCCACCGGCTCGGCCGTCAGGCCGACGACGTGTGGGGTGTCATCCTGCTCGTCACGGCCGGTCTCCTCGGTCTCGCCTTCTTCGGGCTCTCGGGTCCGATGGGACGTGGGCTCGTCCTCGGCCTCACCTTCCTCTTCGGGGCCTGGTCGGTCGTCGTGCCCTTCGTGCTGGCCGGCATCGGCGTCTCGCTCATCGTCGGCCGGACCCGACGGTCCCACGGTCGCATGGCCGCCGGGATCACGATCGCCTTCGTCGGCTGTCAGGCGCTCTACCACCACCTCACCGGCGGCCCGGTGCCGTGGGAGATCATCCAGGGTGGCTTCGCCGACGCCGAGCCCGGCCTCATGGGCCTGCTCGACCTGG
Organism: uncultured Acidimicrobiia bacterium; assembly: GCA_964614585.1. Lineage (GTDB taxonomy): Bacteria > Actinomycetota > Acidimicrobiia > Spongiisociales > JAENVV01 > JAHEFX01. The sequence goes on from CAZTLW010000150.1 coordinate 671, forward strand.
GCGGTGGCGTCGTGGGCTCGCTCGCCGCCTTCCCCACGGCTCGCCTCCTGGGCACCTGGGGAGCGGCGCTCGTGCTGTCGGCTCTGACGATCACCGGGGTCCTGATCGCCGCCCACGTCTCGTTCCGGGAGTTCGTCTTCGCCATCGGCGACCTGTGGAAGGGGCTGTCAGCCTGGATGCAGGGCCTCACCACCACCCGCCCGCCGGTCGTCGAACGTCGGCCCCACCAACCCGAGATCGTCGGGGCAGGGCCGTCCGACCAGGGGCCGGCGCCGACCTCTCGGCGCCCTGCGAAGCGGCGGGCCGTCGACGAGGACGTCGAGGTGCCCGACTTCGTGGCCGCCGAGGACGACGAGGACTACGAGGACGAGCCCGTGCCGGTGGCGGTGGTCGACAGCGCCTACGAGCTGCCGCCGCTCGACCTGCTCGGCACCGGTGAGGGTGTGGTCCACAACCGGCGGTCCCTCGAGCAGACGGCCGACCAGCTCGCCGACACCCTCCGCCAGCACGGCGTCGATGCCGAGCTGACCAAGATCGTGCCGGGCCCGACGGTGACCCGCTACGAGATCGAACTCGCCGCCGGGGTGAAGGTCAACAAGGTCACGAACCTCGCCCACGACATCGCCTATGCCCTCGCCACCCCCGACGTCCGGCTGCTCGCCCCGATCCCGGGCAAGTCGGCGATCGGCGTCGAGGTGCCCAACCGGCAGCGCCGACTCGTCACGTTGGGTGACGTGCTCGGGTCCGAGGAGGCCGAGCGTGCCCAGCATCCGCTCTCGGTGGGACTCGGGATGGACATCTCGGGCAAACCGCTCATGCTCAACCTCTCCGAGCTGCCCCACGTGCTCATCGCGGGGGCCACCGGCGCCGGAAAGTCGTCGTGCATCAACTCGTTGGTGACGTCGCTGCTCATGCGCACCCACCCCGAGGACGTGCGTCTGATCATGGTCGACCCCAAGCGAGTGGAGTTGGGTCAGTACAACGGGGTGCCGCACCTCCTCACCAAGGTCATCACCAACCCCCGCAAGGCGGCCGACGCCCTCAAGTGGGCCGTGGAGGAGATGGATCGCCGCTACGACCTGTTGGCCGACGGCGGCGTCCGCGACATCGTCGGCTACCGCCAGAAGCTCGACGCCGGCGAACTCGACCCCGACGGCTTCGACCGGTTCCCCTACCTCGTCGTGCTCATCGACGAGTTGAACGACCTCATGATGGTGGCGGGCCGGGAGGTGGAGGACTCGGTGGTCCGCATCGCCCAGATGGCCCGCGCCGTCGGCATCCATCTCGTGATCGCCACCCAGCGGCCGTCGGTCAACGTCATCACCGGTGTCATCAAGGCCAACGTGCCCTCACGGCTGGCGTTCTCGGTGGCGTCGCAGACCGACTCCCGGGTCATCATCGACTCGGCCGGAGCCGAGAAGCTCGTCGGCATGGGTGACATGCTCGTCGTCACCGCCAAGGAGCCCCGTCCCCGCCGCATCCAGGGGTGCTGGGTGGAGGAGGACGAGATCCACGCGGTCGTCGACTGGGTGAAGGCCCAGAAGGAGGCCCGCTACGAGGACGCCATCATCGCCCAGGCGGCGGAGGCGGCCCGGGCGGCGTCGGCGGAGGAGGACGACGAGGACGAGGCACTGGTCCGCCAGGCGATCGAGATCGTCGTCTCGAGCCAACTGGGTTCCACGTCGATGCTGCAGCGGAAGCTCCGCATCGGCTTCGCCCGGGCCGGCCGGGTGATGGACATCCTCGAGACCCGGGGCGTGGTGGGGCCGTCACTCGGCTCCAAGGCCCGAGAGGTGCTGTGGACGACCGACGACCTGATGGAGCACACCGATGCGTGACCCCCACACGATCCAGGCGATCCTGTTGTTCTTCGGCAGCCTGCGCGGACGCAGGCGCGACGAGTGGGACCTGCCCTTCGGCAGGCGGGACGGCCGACTGCGGTGGCGACGCCGGCTCCCCGCCCGGGTGCTGGCATTCCCGGTGGTGTCGCCGGAGCCCGAGGCGATGCCCTCCGAGGAGAGCACCGCAGCCTGAGTAGCGTGGCCCCATGGCCGGCCTCGAATTCGTCACCACCGATCCCCCGAATGCCGGGGTGCCCATGCGTCGATTCGACGGGCGCCCGTTCGGCCAGGGGGACGTCTTCCAGCGGAACAACTTCGAGCTGCCCGAAGGGGGCCCGACGTCGTTCGAGGTGGTCGTCGCAGGACGGTCGACCCGGACGGTGATGGTCTCGGACCTTCGAGGCATGGAGCAGGTGCAGGTGGGGATGATGCTGGAGTGCGCCGGCCATGCCCGCACCGGCATGGACCCGGTGCCCGAGGGCACCCCGTGGGGAATGGGCGCCGCTTCACCGCTGGTCGTCAGGGGCGTACCCCTCACGGCGGTGCTCGACGAACTGCCCGATGACGTGGTCGAGGTGGTCTTCACCGGGATCGACCACGGCGAGGTGCCCGAGGATGGCGAGGTCCACTACCAGTTCTCGCTGTCACGCGAGGAGGCGACCCAGCCCGGTCCACTGCTCGTGCTGGAGATGAACGGGACCCCGCTCCGCATCGAGCGTGGCGGCCCCGTGCGCCTCGTGGTCCCCGGCCAGTACGCCATGAAGTCGGTGAAGTGGCTCACCCGCATCGAGGCGGTCACCGAGCCCTTCGAGGGTCACTTCGTCCGCAAGTACCGGTACTACGACGACACCCGGTTCGATGGGGTGGAGCCGGTCGGCCCGATGTTGGTGCGGGCGGTCGTCGCCTCGCCCCGGGCGGGGGAGGACGTGTCCGCCGGTCGCTTCGTCGCCAAGGGGATGGCGTGGACCGGGACGGGCGAGGTGGAGTCCGTCGACGTCTCGCCCGACGCGGGCGGCACGTGGACCCCGGCGTCACTGGAACGCCGGGAGGGCTCCGTGGTGTGGACGGCCGACGTGGACATCCCCCCGGGAGCAACCGAGGTCGTCGCCCGCGCCACCGACTCGGCCGGGAACGTCCAGCCCCTCGAGGCGCCCTGGAACCGAAACGGCTACGGCAACAACGCCGTCCACCGGGTCCCCATCACCGGAGTCTGACGCCTCCAACCCTGGGTTGTGAGCGTCGCCCAATGGCCGACCCAGGGTTGTGGGCGTCGGAAACCGACGCTCACGGCCCTCGGTTCAGAACTCCACGCCGACGGCGTCGCAGAGGAACCCCATGAACGGGGTGGCGTGTCCGATCATCCCCACGTAGGTCGGCAGGAAGCCGTCGCTGGTCACCGTCGTCTCGTCGAGTGACGTCATGGCGACGAATGACCGGAGCTTCAGGTCCTCGATGAGGGGGTCGTCGGCGTCGTAGCCCTTGGGAGGCCGCTTCAACGGGTTGTGCGGGTCGACGGTGAAGACACCGTCCAGCGCCTCCTTGGCCGACACCCACCGATCGCGGTGCTCGTCGATGTGGGCCCGGATGGCGTACTGCACCTTGGTCTCGGGCGCCCAGAGGCCCACCCCGGCGAAGCAGTTGTCCGGTTCGAGGTGCAAGTAGTAGCCGGGGGCGTGGGCGTCCTTCGCTCGCTCGTGGCGGAAGTGGAGGGCGGCGTTCGTCTTGTACGGGGTCTTGTCGTTCGAGAACCGGGTGTCCCGGTGGATGCGGAACATGGAGCCGCCCTGCACCCTGGGGATCGCCCGGAAGTGGGGTGAGATCTCGTGGAGCGGGCTGGCCATCGCCTCGATGAACTCGAGGCACGGTTCCTTGACGTCCGCCTCGTAGCGATCCCGGTTCGCCTCGAACCAGTCGCGGGTGTTGTGGTGCGCCAACTCCTCCAGGAAGTCGAACAACTCGGTGCCGAAGAAACCCATGGGTGCAACCTACGTCAGAAGAACACGGCCAATCCGGCGGCCACGGCGAGGATGAGCGGCCAGTCCCAGCCGCCGATCGGGATCCCCCGGGCCCGACGAGCCCCGAACCAGGCCGTCGCCGCGACCAGCAAGGGCCCCCACACCGGCACGATCGGGACGAAGAACCCGACGACGCCGAAGACGGCGGCGATGCCGGCGAGCCCGGCCAGGCTGTTCCAGAGCGCCCGACGCTCCGGTGGCAGCCGCTCGAAGGCCGGGAGGGTGTCATCGGGCATGGGGGAACGGTAGGCGTCTGCCGATGCGAAGCCACCCGTCCATTCGGCCCTCGGCCTCGTATCCACCAGACCCCCGCCACCTGACCGGTGGGGACCCCCTGAAAGGAACCAACCGATGTCCCGATTCCTGAAACTGACGGCGTTGCTCGCCGTACTCGCGCTCGTGGTCGCCGCCTGCGGTGGCGATGACGACGCCGAGGAGACCACCACCACCGAGGCGGCCGGCGAAACCACCACCACCGAGGCGATGGACGAGGAGATGGGTGACACCATCGCCGACATCGTCGTCGGCAACGAGGACTTCTCGACGCTGCTCGCGGCAGTCGAGGCCGCTGGCCTCGTGGACACCCTGTCGGATCCCGACGCGACCTTGACGGTGTTCGCCCCCACCAACGCGGCGTTCGAGGCGGCGCTCGTCGATCTCGG
>CAZTLW010000151.1:0-5152 GCA_964614585.1 uncultured Acidimicrobiia bacterium
ACGATCGGCTGGTCATCGACGCGCACCACCGTGTCGCCGGGGACCAGCTCGGTCCCGACGTCCGGCACCTCGGTCACGGTGCCCTGGCGACCGGCGGCGATCGCCTCGGCGTCGGGGCGTCCGAGCGTGCCGTCGAACTCCGTCTCGTCGACGAGATCGGTGCGCACCACCTCGGCGGTGGTGAGGTTGGGTCCCTCGGCAGCGGGGTCCTCGGCTCCGTCATCGCCCGTCAGCGCCACGACCGCCACCACTGCCGCCGCCACCGAGACGAGGGCGACGACGACCCACGGCCACCGCCGACGGGGGACGGCGTCGGGCGCCGTGGTCGGGGTCGTTGCGTCGGTGTCGGTCCCGGCCGTGCCCATCGCTCAGCCGCCGTCGGTGCTGGAGGTCGACCCGGGCGCGCCGGGCAGGACACCCTGGAAGATGAACGAGCAGGCGTCGGCCGCCTCGGCGAACTCGGGGTCGTCGGGGTCGAAGGCGCCGCCGAAGGGGCCCTGGCCGTCGGGGCCGAACAGGCCGTTGGAGAAGTCGGGGTCGGGGAAGTCGGCGACACCGTTCTCGCGCATGCACTCGGAGAACTCCAGGAAGCGGTCCTCGAGCTCGGAGCTGTCCTCGGGGAGGAAGCTCAGCACGACGTCCTGCAGCAGGTCCGAGCAGGCGTCGGCGGCGGCCTGGAGCGTCTCGTCGTCCACGGCGAGGTCGCCCTCGCCGGGCACGCCGCCGGGGAAGAACTGCGGATTGCCGTCGGCGTCGATGGTCGGGTCGGGGAAGTCGGGCACGCCGTTGTCGCGCATGCACTGGGCGAACTCGGTGAGTTGGGCCTCCACGGCGGCGGTGTCATCGACGGTGGTCGTCGTGACCTCGGCCTCGGTCGTGGTGGTCGTGGACTCGAGCGAGGCGACCTCGTCGCCGGCGTCCCCGCCGCCGCAGGCGGCGAGGACGAGGGCGAGGGCGCCGAGGGTGGTGGCGATGCGCATCCGGGGCTCCTTCAGGGGGTGGCGGCAGGGGTGTCGTCGTCTGGGTGGGATGTGTTTCCTCCATTGTCGGCCGATCGCAGCCGTACCGAGACCGCGAGGCCCCCGCCGGGCGGGGTGGCGGCGGCCACGGAACCCGCCATCGACTCGACGAGGCCGGCGACGATGGCGAGGCCGAGGCCCGACCCGGGCCCCGACCGCCGTAGCGGGTCCTCGGCCCGGTAGAAGCGGTCGAACAGGCGGGGCAGGTGCTCGTCGTCGACGCCGGGGCCGTCGTCGGAGACCGTGATCCCCACGTCGTCCCCGGCTCGATGGGCGGTGACCTGCACCGAGGTGCCGGGCGGGGTGTGGGCCCGCACGTTGGCGAGCAGGTTGCCGACCACCTGGGTGATGGCGCCGGCGTTGCCGGACACGGCGAGCCCGGGGTCGACCTCGAGGTCGACGGGATGGTCGGAGGAGATCGCCCGATGGTCGGCGACGACGGCCGCCAGCACCGGGGCCAGGACCACGCGCTCGTGCGAGCGCTCCGGTTCCCGGTCGAGCCTGGCGAGCAGCATGAGGTCGTCGATGAGGCCCTCCATCCGGGCGGTCTCGGTCTCGATGCGGGCCATGGCGGCGGCCCGGTCGTCGGGATCGGTGAGGCCGCCCATGCGGTGGAGTTGGGCGTACCCGGAGATGGCGGTGATCGGGGTGCGGAGTTCGTGGGAGGCGTCGGCGACGAACCGGCGGAGCCGGTCCCTGGTGGCGCGTTCGGTGGCGAACGCCTGCTCGTTGCGCTCGAACATGTCGTTGAGGGCGTCGCGTAGTTCGGCCAGTTCCTCGGCGGAGGGCTCGTCGGTGACTCGGCGGGAGAGGTCGCCGGCGGCGACGCCGCGGGCAGCGGCGACCATCCCGTCGATGGCCCGGGTCTCGCGCCGGACCGTCCACCAGGTGGCCGTCGCCCCGAGCCCGAGGACGACGAGGCCGCCCGCCACCGTGAGCCGCAGCAGGCGCGTCGTCGCGGTCGCCACGACTCGGAGGGGCTCGGCGAGGACGATGGTCGAGCCTCGGGGCCCGGCGGCGACGAGGGCCCGGTACTCCAGGTCCCCCTCGGTGGCGGGCAGTGTCACGAGGCGACGGCCGTCGGCGGCCGTGAGGGCCGTGACGTCGGGCAGGGGGTCGGGGTCACCCTCGAAGCCGGAGGGGACCTCGGCGAGGGTGCGACCGTTCGGGCCGATGGCCACGAGGGCGTACGTCTGGCGCAGGGCGCTGCGCCCACCGAGGATGTCGCCGATCGCCCCCCCGAGGCGGAACCGGTTGGCCACCTCGACGAGGCCGGCATCGACCTCGGCCACGAGGACACGCTCGGCCGACCGGACGGCCACCGCCCCGAGGACGAGGACCATCACGACCATGAGGGCGGTGATCGAGAGCACGAGGCGGGCCCGCAGCGTCATGGCCCGTCGTCCGTGCGCAGGACGTAGCCGACCCCGCGCACGGTGTGGATGCGCCCCGACTCGGCGGTGGCGAGCTTGGTCCGGAGGTAGGACACGTAGGTCTCCACCACGTTGGCGTTGCCGTCGAAGTCGTACTCCCAGACGTGGTCGAGGATCTGCCCCTTGGAGAGCACCCGGTCGCGGTTGGCCATCAGGTAGCGGAGGAGTCGGAACTCCGTCGGCGACAGCGACACCTCGTCGTCGCCGACCCAGACCCGGTGGGCGTCATCATCGAGGGTGAGGTCCCCGCACACGAGGCGGGTGACGGCCTCGGCCGCGGTACCGGTGCGCCGCAGGATCGCCTCGATCCGCAGGCCGAGCTCCTCGAGGCTGAACGGCTTCGTGAGGTAGTCGTCACCGCCGCGCCGGAAGCCGGTGCGGAGGTCGTCGGCGTCGTCGCGGGCCGTGAGGAACACCACCGGGGCGGTGACCCCGTCGCGTCGCAGGCGGCGACAGACCTCGAATCCGTCGACGTCGGGGAGGTTGACGTCCAGCACGATGAGGTCGGGCTCGGCGCGTCGCACGGCCCGCAGGGCGTCGTAGCCGGCCATGGCCGTCTCGACCTCGTAGCCGCCGAAGCGGAGCGCCGACGCAAGCATCTCGACGAGGGACTCCTCGTCGTCCACCACCAGCAGCCGGGCCAGGGGGTCGGTCATCGTCGGTCACCATATGGGCCCACCCTGCCCAGTGTCTGGGAGTTCCCTGTGAGTTCCCTGTGAGCCCCGCTCCAACCCTGGGTTGTGAGCGTCGCCAGTTCGCCAACCGCGGGCCGACAGCGTCGGAATCCGACGCCCACAACCCAGGGTTGGTCAGGCCATCCGGCGGGGGATCGCCGTCCGATAGGTGACGGTCGCCTCGGCCAGGGGGATCGACACCGGAGCGGATCGACCGTCGTCGAGGACGATGCCGTCCCCGCCGAACTCGCCGAGCTCGCTCACCGGGACGTCCAACTCCTCGGCCATGGCCCGGATCGCCTCGGCGTGCTCGGCCGGCACCGCCGCCACGAAGCGGTTCGGGTTTTCGGCGAACAGCCCCACCCAGTCGGTGAACCCGAGGGTCGCCCCGACCTCGGACGCGATGCACAACTCGGCCACGGTGATGGCGACCCCGCCCTCGGCGATGTCGTGCATGGCGGGTACCAGGCCCGATCCCGCCAGCGACGCCGCCAGCTCGATGACCGCCTTGGCCATGAAGGGGTCGGGCTCGTCGGGCCGGCCGCCGAGGTGGCCGTGGAGCACCTGCTCGAAGGCCGACCCGGCCAGGTTGCGCGACCGCTGCGGTCCGAACATCCAGAGCAGGTGGCCCTCTGCGGCCCGGTCGAGGCGGGGCGGCGAGGTCGGCATCGGGTCGGCGAGCCCGAGCATCCCCACCACCGGGGTCGGGAAGATGTCGACCCCGTCGGTCTCGTTGTAGAACGACACGTTGCCGCCGACCACCGGTACCCCGAGCGCCTCACACGCCCGGCTGATGCCCTCGACGGTCTCGGTGAACTGCCACATGACGTCGGGCTTCTCGGGATTGCCGAAGTTGAGGTTGTCGACCACCGCCATAGGGCGGGCGCCGGTCATGGCGACATTGAGGGCCGCCTCGAACACGAGCCGGGCACCGCCCCGCCGGGGGTCGAGGTGGCACTGGCGACCGTTGCCGTCGGTCGACACGGCGAGCCCCTTCGAGGTGCCCTTGATGCGGATGAGCGAGGCGTCGTGGCCGGGCTCCACGATCGTGTCGGTGAAGAGCATGTGGTCGTACTGCTCGAAGGCCCACCGGGGGTCGGCGATCGAGGGGTCGTCCAGCAGCCGGAGAACCGCGTCCCGCAGGTCGGGGGGCTGCAGGAGCGTCAGCGAGTTGGTCCAGAGGTCCTCCAACCATCGGGGCTCCCCGAGCGGCCGGTACAGCTTGGGGGCGTCCTCGGTCAGGGAGGCGGCGGGGATCGTCGCCACGACCGCCCCGTCGTGGCGGACCGTGAGGGTGGCGCCCTCGGTGACCGTGCCCACCACCGCGGCGTCGATCTCCCACCGTTCGGCCACGGCGAGGACCTCGTCCACCTTGGCCGGGTCGACGAAGGCCATCATCCGCTCCTGGGATTCGGACATGAGCAACTCGGCGGCGGTCATGTCGCCCTCGCGCACGTGGACGGCGTCGAGGTCGACCTCCATCCCCACCCCGGCGCGGGCGGCGGGCTCGGAGCAGGCACACGAGAGGCCGGCGGCGCCGAGATCCTGCACCCCGACGACGAGTCGCCGCCGGTACAACTCGAGGCAGGCCTCGATGAGCTTCTTCTCCTCGAAGGGGTCGCCGACCTGCACCGAGGGGCGCTTGTCGGCCGAGGCCTGGTCGAACGACGCCGACGCCAGCACCGACGCCCCGCCGATGCCGTCGCGGCCGGTGGCGTTGCCCAACAGCACCGCCAGCGTCCCCGGGGTGCCGGCGGTGCCCAGCACCAGGTCGTCGGCGCGCATGACCCCGAGGCACATGACGTTGACGAGCGGGTTGCCGGCGTAGCACTCCTCGAAGGCGATCTCCCCGCCGATCGTCGGCACCCCGACGGCGTTGCCGTACCCGGCGATGCCGGAGACCACGCCAGAGAAGAGGTACCGGTTGAGCGGGTCGTCGAGCGGGCCGAAGCGGATCTGGTCCCAGAGGGCGACGGGGCGGGCCCCCATCGTGAACACGTCGCGCAGGATGCCGCCCACGCCGGTC
>CAZTLW010000152.1:0-5125 GCA_964614585.1 uncultured Acidimicrobiia bacterium
CCGTCGTACCGTCGTACCGTCGTACCTCAGAGCATCAGCGTCGCCACGGCCAGGAAGCCGGCGAAACCGACCAGGTCGGTGATGATGGTCAGGAAGATGTTCGAGGCCAGGGCCGGGTCGAGGCCGAGGGCGCGGAACAGCAGCGGGATGGCGGCGCCGGCGGTCGTGGCCACGACGATGTTCACGAACGCGGCGATGGCGACGACGAGGCCGATCCGGATGGCGTCGGACTCCCCGACGAGGGCGACGTAGGTCCCCGCCACGGCCCCGGCCGACAGGCCGACCCCGATGCCGTTGCCGACCCCGATGAGGGCCTGGCGCCCGAGGATGCCCGCCACCTCGGTGCGGGGGACGTCATCGGTGGCGAGGGCGCGAATCGTCACGGCCAGGCTCTGGGCGCCGGCGTTGCCGCCCAGCAGTGCCACCACCGGCAGGAGCACGGCCAGTATCGGCACGATCCTGAGGACGTCCTCGAACGGCTGCATCGAGATCGTCACCACGAGGGCGAGGGCGAGGTTCAACAGCAGCCACGGGAACCGGGCCCGGATGGATCCCGGCACCGATGAGTACACCGTCTCCTCGGCGCCCGCCCCGACCGCGGCGGCGAAGTCCTCCGAAGCCTCCGACTGGATCGTCTCGAACACCGCCTCGGCGGGGACCACGCCGACCAGTCGGCGGCGTTGGTCGACGACCGGCAGGGCCGTCAGGTTGTAGCGCTGGGCCAACTCCGCGACGTCCTCGCGGTCGGTGAGCGGGTTCACGGCGACGGGGTGGTGGATCATGACCTCGTCGAGTCCGACCCCCGGTCGGCGGAACACGAGGTCGCGGAACGAGATCACCCCGGTGAGGCGGCCGAGGTCGTCGACCACGTAGACGTAGGCCAGTTCCTCGATTTCCTCGTTGATGCGGCGGATCGCCTCGAGGGCCTCCCCGGCGGTGAGGCCCTCCGGCAGGGCGGCGAACTCGGTGACCATGAGCCCGCCGGCGGAGTCGGGCGGGTACGAGAGCAGCCGTCGGATCTCCTCGCGTTCGGCGGCGTCGATCGCCGCGAGGAACTGGTCCCGGTCCTCGGGATCCATGACGATGAGGAGGTCGGCCGCCTCGTGGGCGCCCATCGCCTCCAGCAACGGCGCCACGGCCTCCGGACCCAGCGCCTCGAGCAGTTCCACCGCCAGGTCGTCTCGCATCTCCTCGAGGAGCGGCGCCGCCTCGGCGGGGGAGATGAGGTCGAGGAGGTCGGGGGCGCGCTCCTCGCCGAGTTCCTCGATGATGTCCGCGGCGTCATGGGGGTCGGCGTCGACCAGCGCCTGCCACTCCTTGGGGTTGGCCCGCAGGTGGGCGGCGACCGCGTCCGGTTCCTTCTGGGCCCGCCCCTTCAGGCGGGCGGCCGCCTCACGGGGCGATACGAGCCGTAGCCGGACCACTGACGCCCTCCATCGGTCAGCCCTCGAAGGGGTCGATGGCGGTGATCGTCAGGCTGAAGGTGCCACCCGGCGCCTCGTAGGCGACCATGTCGCCCACGGCGGCGCCCAGCAGCGCCTTGCCGACCGGCGACGTGGGGGAGGCCAGCAGCACGCCCGGCACCCGGTTCTCCGGGGGGGCCACGAAGTAGCGCATCTCGTCGCCGTCCTCGTCGGTGGTGGTCACCAGACTGCCCACCTCGACGACGTCGCTCTCGGTCGCCACCCGCACCTCGGCGTGCTCGAGGAGGTGGGTGAGCTGGCGGATCCGCGCCTCCATGAGTCCCTGGTCGTTCTTGGCCGCGTCGTAGTCGGCGTTCTCCCGCAGGTCGCCATGACTGCGCGCCTCGGCGATCCGCTCGGCGATCTCGGTGCGACCGACCGTGGTCAGGTGCTCGAGCTCGGCGCGGAGCTTCTCGTGGGCGGCAGGGGTCAGGAAGGTGGGATCGGACATCGAGGACGAGAGGATAGTGGTGGCCCGTCATGGGCCACCCGTCGGTACGATCCGGGAGATGCTGACGTCCGAGGGGGCCGCTTCGTTCATCTTCAGCCGCGCCCGGAAGGGCTACGACCGCGACGAGGTCGAGGCCCTCCGGGCGAGGATCGTCGTCGCCCTCACGCTCACCGAGCGAGGGGTGGTCGAGGGCATCCCGGTCGGCGCCGACGACCTGGTGGCCGCCGAGCTCGGGTATGGGCGGGGTGGGTACGACCATCGGGAGGTGGATCGGTTCATCGACGAGGCCGCTGCCGTCCTGCGTCGGCGGGGCGCCCACCGGGCCGAGTCGTCGGCGCCCGAGCATCCGATCGCCATCGACGACCTCGGCAAGGCATTCGGCGGCTATGACACGGACGAGGTCGCCCGGTTCACCGAGGCCGTGGGTGGGGCGCTGGCCGCGTGGGAGTCGGGCGTCCGGCCCGACCTCACCGCCGACGCGGTCGAGCGATGGACCTTCGCCACCGCCCGCCGCGGCTACGACCACGACGATGTCGAGCGCCTCGTGGCCCGGGCCACCCGCGCCCTGGAGCGATTCGAGGCGGCGAACCCGCTGCCGGCGTCGGACGACGAGTCCGACGCCGAGTACTGAGTACCAAGTACTGAGTACTCGGTACTGCCGGGCTTCGCCCGGCGTCACAGGCCGAACATCACCTCGCGGAGGTTGACCGGGGTGACGGCGAAGGTCTCCCGGTCCACCCGCATCGAGCCGAGACGGAGCCCCGTCATGCCTTCGCCGAAGGCGGTCTCGACCCGCAGCACCTCCCCGTCCCAGTCGAGCAGGCCGAGCCCCAGACAGCGCCCGGAGCCGTCGTGGATGCCGACCAGCATGTCGTCGAGCCGGCCGAGATCGAGGCCGACGGGGAGGGTGGGGGCGAAGACGGTGGGGCGGACCCGCCAGCGATCGGTCGCCCCGCCGAGGGCGGAGGAGAGCGAGGCCCGAAGCCGATCGGCTCGCTCGGTCGGGTCGATGACCTCGACACCGGGGTGGGCGTCGGTCACCTCGACGTCGACGGTGAAGAACCGCTGCAGCATGCCGACCAGCGGCTCGAGCTCGGAGCCCCGCTGCAGGCCGACGACGAGGTCGGGCTCGCAGAGCTCCATCTTGTGGTACTTGAGCGTCTCGCCGACCACCCCCGAGACGATGCCGGTGGTGTCCAACAGCACGAGGTCCGCTCGACGCCGGGCCCGATGCACGAGCCGGGCGGTGCCGACGACCATCTGGGTCACGAGGTGCTTGGGATGGATGGAACCGACGAAGCGGATCTCGTCGGCGTGGTCCATGGCGTCGAGGTCGTCGGTCGACCGGAGCACCACCAGGCCGGTGCAGGCGGGCGGGGCGATCGTGTCGACCGCCACGTCGGCGTCGACGTAGGCGACCGTCTGGCCCTCGGCCAGGGCCCGACGGGCGAGTTCCTTGGCGTAGGTGCTCTTGCCGGTGTCCGGTGCCCCGAGGAGCATGACGACGGATGGGCCGTCGCCGCGCAGACGAGCGAGAACATCGGACGGGGGGAGCATGGGTGGCAGCGTAACGGCGGCTGGACCATCCCCGGACGGGCGCCCCCCACTCCGCTCTTGTGTCGTTCAGCCCTCGTGGAGGTGGCCTGGTGACACAGGAACGGGTGGGGATGCCCCCCAGTCCGCTCTTGTGTCGTTCAGCCCTCGTGGAGGTGGCCTGGTGACACAGGGACGGGTGGGGAGGCGGTTGGTCAGCCGGGCAGGCGGCGACGGAGGTCGGCGGCGTCGAAGATGCCCTCGGCAAGGACCCTGCCCTGTGCATCCACCAGCACCGGGATCCGGAGCCCGTAGTCGGCGGCGAGCACCGGGTCCCGGTCCACGTCGACTCGCTCGACGCCGCCGACGGCACCGAGCGATTCGAGGACCAGCCACGCATCGTGGCAGAGATGACAGTTGGGTCGCTCGAAGAATCGCATGATTCCGTCCGGTTTTTCACTCAAGGTGGTCGTAAGGGTCGACGATAGATGCCATACACAAGATCACGGGTCGCGTCCCACGTCCCGTGAAACGGAGGAGGGGTCGGCGCCCTAGCCCGGTGTCCGCATCGGGTTCACAGGAAGCCTCCCAGCCCGCCCAGCGGCGCCCACCTTCTCCACACCGGAGCCCCGGCCCAGTGCCGGGGCTCCGGTCGTTGGGCGGACGTTCGTCCGCAGTACCGAGTACCGAGTACCAAGTACCCAGAACGACCGTCTCGGTACTCAGTACTTCGTACTCGGTACTGGCCGCCGGGGCATAGCCTCGGCGGTCGATGCGCCCCAACACCGTCTTCGTGCTCGTCGCCCTGTTGCTGCTGCTCGGGGCGGCGGCGGCCGTGCTCACCTGGCAGCTGCTGGCGGCGGGCTGATCCGGAGCGGCCGCTCGCCGGCGATGCCGAGCTCCTCGGCGGCCGAGCCCTCGACCACCGCCAGGGCCAGGAGCCCGTACGAGTCGACGTGGAGCACGAGTTGGCCGGGGGCGGCGTCGCCATAGGTGCCCACCCAGCGGATCGACCGGGTGCGCTCGCCCACCTTGACGGCGACGGTGTCCCCCTCGGTGAGCCCGAACGGTGCGAGGTCCTCGGGTCCGGCATTGGTCTGCACGTTGCCGAAGCGGTCCACCCACCAGGCCGCGGCCATGAGCCCGTCCGGCTGGGCCTCGGCCAGCGGGAGGAGCAGGGGCACCAGCGACTCGGGGTCCAGCGGCGACCCGAGGTCTTCGGGCGCCAGCTCGCCGGTGGCCAGCAGGGCGGCGGCCGGGGCGAACACGTCCCGGCCCTCGAAGGTCCGTCCCGGCGACGGGATCCTGGCCTCGGGGTTCTCGAGGGACATCACCCGATGGGCACCGCCCACCGCCGCCACCGCCGGGGAGAGCAGCCCGTTGTCGGGTCCGACGAACCATCCCCAGTCGGTCTCGGCCGCAATGGCCCGCCGACCCGTGCCGACGCCGGGGTCGACGACCGCCAGGACGACGCCCTCGGGCAGGTAGGAGATCGATCGCATGAGGGCGAGGGCCCCGGCTCGCACCTCCCCCCGGCCGATGTCATGGGTCACGTCGATGACCCGCGAGTCGGGGGCGAGGGTCGTGAGGACCCCGTGGACGACGCCGACGAATTCGTCGACGCGCCCGAAGTCGGAGAGAAAGGCGATGGGACGGGACATGGGGCCGAGCCTACGGC
>CAZTLW010000153.1:0-5111 GCA_964614585.1 uncultured Acidimicrobiia bacterium
CGGCTCCCCCCTCCCACTCCGCTTCGCTCCGTGGGTCCCATCCCCCCTGCGGGGGGATCTCCCAAGACGGGCACCTCCAGACTTGCATTCAATCACACTCTCCTGCATACTCATGCAGATGCAGGTCGCCGTCCTCGGTGCCTCCGGCTACGCCGGGGGCGAGCTCATCCGTCTCCTCGATGCCCATCCCGGTTTCCAGCCGACCTATCTGGGGGCCCACTCCCAGGCCGGTCGGCGGCTGGGGGAGGTGCATCCCCACCTCGCGGACGGTGACCGGGTGCTCCAACCCAACGATCCCGAACTCCTGGGCGACGAGACCGACCTCGTCTTCCTCGCCCTGCCCCACGGCGCCTCGGCGGACATCGGCGTCGAACTCGCCGCCGCCGGGATGCTCGTCGTCGACCTCGGCAGCGACCTCCGACTCGACAGCGCCGAACGGTACTTCGAGGCCTACGGCACCGCCCATCCGTTCCCCGATCTCCTCGAGGAGTGGGTGTACGGCCTCCCCGAGCTCTTCGACGTCACCGGCGCGGCCACCGTCGCCGCCCCGGGGTGCTACCCGACGACCGCCGTCGTCGGCCTCGCTCCGGTGCTGGCCGCCCACCTCGCCGACCCCACCCAGATCACGGTGTCGGCGATGTCGGGCGTGACCGGCGCCGGCCGCCAACTCGCCGACCACCTGCTCTTCGGTGCCGTGGACGAGGGGGTCGTCGCCTACGGCGTGGGCAACCACCGGCACCGGCCCGAGATGGAGATGGCGCTCGAGGCGACGACCGGCCTCGAGGAGGTGTCGATCTCGTTCACCCCCCACCTCGTGCCCATGCAGCGCGGCATCGTCGCCACCGCCACGGCGCCCGTCGGCCACCCGGTGGGACGCGACGAACTCCTCGACACGCTCCGGGATGCCTACGTGGCCAGCCCCTTCGTCGACGTCGTCGACGTGCCGCCGCAGTCGCGGTGGACGGTCGGCTCGAACAAGGTCCTCGTCACCGCCTACGTCGACGCCCACGCCGACCGCATCATCGTGGTCTCGGCCCTCGACAACCTGCTGAAGGGCGCCGCCGGCCAGGCGATCCAGGCCGCCAACCTCATGACCGCCCAGGACGAGACCACCGGCCTGCCGACCAGCGGGTGGATGCCGTGATCCCGGGTACGACGGTACGACGGTACGACGGTACGACGGACCAGAGGCCACGGTGATCACACATCCTCTGGGGTTTCGGGCTGCGGGCGGGCATGTCGGCATCAAGGTCGACGGGTCGGCGGACCTCGCCCTCGTGGCCGCCACCGCCCCCGTGCCGGCGGCGGCCGTGTTCACCACCAACTCGGCGGCTGCCCCGCCCGTGATCCTCAGTCGCCGTCACGCCTCCGACGGGATGGCGCAGGCAGTGGTCCTCAACTCCGGCTGTGCCAACGCCGGCACCGGGACCGACGGCGCCGACCACGCCCGGCGCATGGCCGAGCGCACTGCCGCCGCCCTGGGCTGTCAGCCCGAGGCGGTGCTCGTCGCCTCGACGGGCCCCATCGGCCCCCGCCTGCCCATCGAGGCGGTGGAGGCGGGCATCGACCGCCTCGCCGGCGAGCTCGCCGACGGTCCCGAGGCCGCCAAGGCGGCGGCGCTGGGCATCCTCACCACCGACACCTTCCCCAAGTCGAGCCACCTCGATGCCGACGGCTGGCGGATCGGCGGGATCGGGAAGGGGGCGGCGATGTGCCGGCCCGACATGGCGACGATGCTGGCGGTCCTCACCACCGATGCGGTCCTCGACCCGGCAGGTGCCGACGCCGCCCTCCGCGCCTCGGTCGGACCCACGTTCAACAGCCTCAACATCGACGGCTGCACCTCGACGAACGACATGGTCGTCCTGCTGGCCTCCGGGGCGTCAGGGGTGACGCCGGACCCGGCCGCCTTCACCGAGGGACTCGGCAACGTCTGCGAGAGCCTCGCCCGCCAGATGGCCCGGGACGGCGAGGAGACGACCCGGGTCGTCGACGTCGTGGTGGACGGAGCGGTCGACGTCGCCAGTGCCCGGGCGCTGGGGCTGGCCATCACCGACTCCGACCTGGTGCGGTCGTCGTTCTTCGGCGGCGACCCGAACTGGGGCCGGATCCTGCAGGCGATGGGCCAGTCGGGGCTGCCGATCGACCCCGACGCGGTGGCGGTCAGCTACGAGGGCGAACCGGTGGCGGTCGGCGGCGTCGAGGTCGACTTCGACCGGGCGGCGCTGCGGGCACGCCTCGGTGGCGACTTCCTGGTCGAGGTGAAGGTGGGCGAGGGCCCCGGCCGCGCCCGCATCATCGCCGCCGACCTGACGCCCGGCTACGTCGAGTTCAACGGGGCGCCGTCGTGAATGGCTCGCTGCGCTCGCCGTACCGGGTACCGGGTATCGAGTATCGGGTACCCCGGCCCGCAGGGGCGCTCGCATGACCAACCGCGCACCCAGTCCGCAGCGGACGCGGATCGCCGCCACCATGGGCAAGGCGCGCATCCTCATGGAGGCGATGCCCTACATCCGGCGCTTCGCCGGGGCCACCGTCGTCATCAAGTACGGCGGGTCGGCGATGGTCGACCCCGACCTGCAGGACTCGTTCGCCGCCGACGTCACCCTCCTGTCCCTGGTCGGGCTCCGGCCCGTGATCGTCCATGGCGGCGGGCCCCAGATCTCCGCCGCCATGGAGCGGGCCGGCATCGAGCCGGTCTGGGTGGATGGCCTCCGGGTCACCGACGAGGCGACCATCGGCGTCGTGCAGGAGGTGCTGGCGGGCACCGTCAACCCGTCGATCGTGCGGCTGCTGGTGGGGCACGGCGCCCGGGCGGTGGGCATGACCGGCATCGACGGTGGCCTCCTGACCGCCGAGCCCCGCGACCCGAGGCTCGGCTTCGTCGGGCGGGTCACGGCGGTCGACACCGATCTCGTCGACGGCCTCCTCGGCGCCGGGGTCGTGCCCGTCATCGCCCCGGTCGCTCGGGGCATCGACGGCGAGGTCTACAACCTCAACGCCGACACCGCCGCCGCCGCCATCGCCCGCGAGCTCGACGCCGACAAGCTCGTCTACCTCACCGACGTCGAGGGCATCTACGGCGACCCCGAGCGCCCCGAGACCCTCATCTCCCGCCTGCGGGTCGACGAGGCCGAGGCGCTGCTGCCGAGCCTCGGCGGCGGGATGCGGCCCAAGGTGGAGTCCTGCATCCACGCCCTCGCCGGCGGGGTGGCCCAGACCCACATCCTCGACGGCCGCATCCAGCACTCGATCCTCCTCGAGGTGTTCACCCCCGAGGGGATCGGCACCATGATCACCGGCCCCGAGTGGACCCCGCTCCATGGCGGTTGAGCAGCGGCTGCTGGTGGTGCGTCGCCTGCTCGACACCCACGAGGTGGCGAGTCAGGAACGGCTCGTCGACCTGTTGGCCGCCGAGGGGTTCGAGGTGACCCAGGCCACGGTCAGCCGCGACCTGCAGCGGCTCGGGGCCGTCAAGATCCGCACCGGCGGGACGACCCGCTACGCCATCCCCGTCGACACGTCGGACGACCCGGCCAGCGAGCTGTCCCGGGTGCTCGCCACCCGGGCCCGGGCGATGGTGCCCTCGGGGAACCTGCTCGTGGTGCGAACCGGCAGCGGGGCTGCCCAATTCGTCGCCGCCGCCATCGACGCCGTCGGGCACCCGGCGGTGGCCGGTTCGGTGGCCGGCGACGACACCATCATCGTGGTGGCGGCCGAGGGCCGCTCGGGCCACGACCTCCTCCAGACCTTCGAAGCGATCGGAGCCGAAGCATGAAAGTGGTACTTGCCTACTCGGGCGGTCTCGACACGTCCGTCATCCTGCGCTGGATCAAGGAGCGCTACGACGCCGAGGTGATCGCCTACACCGCCGACGTCGGCCAGGGCGAGGAGGTGGCCGAGGCCCGCGAGAAGGCGATCGCCACCGGCGCATCGGTGGCGATCGCCGAGGACCTCACCGAGGAGTTCGTCGCCGACTACGTCTTCCCGATGCTGCGGGCCAACGCCGTCTACGAGGGCATCTACCTCCTCGGCACCTCGATCGCCCGGCCGGTGATCGCCAAGGGCATGGTTCGGGCCGCCGAGGAGCACGGGGCCGACGCCATCGCCCACGGCGCCACCGGCAAGGGCAACGACCAGGTGCGTTTCGAACTCACGGCCTTCGCCCTCCGCCCCGACATCAAGGTCATCGCCCCGTGGCGTGAGTGGGACCTGCGGGGCCGGGCCGACTGCGTTGCCTACGCCGAGACGCACGGCATCCCCGTGCCGGTCACGCCCGAGAAGCCCTACTCGACCGACGCCAACCTCCTCCACGTCTCCTACGAGGGCGGCGTGCTCGAGGACCCGTGGGCGCCGCCGCCCAAGGGCATGTTCTCGATGACGACCGACCCCACCGATGCCCCCGACGAGCCCGAGGAGATCGTCGTCGCCTACGAGCAGGGCAACCCGATCGCCGTCGACGGCGTCGAGATGGGACCGGCCGCCTTGTTGGCCCACCTCAACGAGGTGGCGGGCCGCCACGGGGTGGGCCGGGTCGACATCGTGGAGAACCGCTTCGTGGGGATGAAGTCCCGCGGCGTCTACGAGACCCCCGGGGGGACCGTGCTCCACGCCGCCCACCGGGCGGTGGAGAGCCTCACCCTCGACCGGGAGGTCATGCACCTGCGCGACGAGCTGATCCCCCGCTACGCCGAGATGGTGTACAACGGGTTCTGGTTCGCCCCCGAGCGGGAGGCGCTGCAGGCGTTCATGGACACCACCCAGGAGGCGGTCAACGGTGAGGCCCGGCTCAAGCTCTACAAGGGCTCGGTCATGGTGACCGGCCGCCGCTCCGACTTCCGCCTGTACGACGAGAAGACGGTGACGTTCGAGGACGACGACCGGGTCTACGACCAGGCCGACGCCGCCGGTTTCATCCGCCTCAACGCCCTCCGCCTCCGGCGCATGGCCGAGGCAAGGCTCGGAGAGGGCGAGTGATGGTGCTGGGGAATCCCCGCGAAGGTGGGTGGCGGTTCTGGGAGATCCCCCCGGAGGGGGGATGGGACCCGCCGGCCGGAGGCCGGTGGGAGGGGGGCGGCGAAGCCCCGGCCGGGGACCTGCCGTGACCCTCT
>CAZTLW010000154.1:0-4882 GCA_964614585.1 uncultured Acidimicrobiia bacterium
CCCAATTCTCCCAAGGATTTTCGACAGGGATGCGTGCCGTTGGTAACAACATTGGCTTTACGGCAGAAATGATGGGTGTATTCGTGGCTCAGACAGCAGCCATGAACAATGGTGTTGTTAACTTCAAAAACGTAACAGATGGTCTAAAAGCGTCGTTCATGGGCGTTGGAGGTTTGATACTTCTTATAAATACAGCCATCACTCTTTTTACTGTGTATGGCGATGAGATAGCAAACGCCATAGACCCACAAAGGAAATTTAACAAGGAACTTGAAAAACAACGAGAAGAGCTTGGCAAGATAGCCATCAACTATTCCACCATAGCTAGCGCTATTCTTGAGATAAGGGGGCTAGACGAAGGGTTTGGCAACCTTAATAGATCGGTTCAGGAGACGCTCCTTCTCAGCGAGGATTTAGCAAAGATTGATAAAGAGATTGCTAGGTTAGAGGGTATAAAGGCTCTTCAGGATGAGTTTCGTCAACTAGAAAATCTAATTACAGCAGGTGTAGCCACAGACCAGCAGCTTGATAGATATAGAGAAATAGAGCAGAATCAACTTGCACTGGGCACTAGCACCAAGGGGTTAAACACCCTTTATGAAAGACAGGCAAACCTTACAGTTCGTCTTTCAGAAGCACAACTAAGAGTATCCACAGCCATACAGGAGGGAGAGCGAGTTGATACAGCTAGAGAAGAGGAGGCTGCTAGATTGCGTGAAGAACGCTTTTCGCAAGAAATAGAATTTGCAACATTTACGCTACCAACAGCTTTTGAAACAGAGTTAGAGGCGTTTATTCGTGTAGAAGAAGAGAAGAGGAAAGAAGCGCAAAAGACGGCAGAATTTAGAGAGTTTTACGAAACTAGGGTTTTGGGATTAAGAAAAGCTCAGGTTCCAACAGAGAAGGAGGTAGCACAGGCAACGACAGAGATTGTAAAGCAAGAGGAACAAGCGAAGGAGAACATAAGACGTTCTTCTATGCAGGCTGCTCTATCTATGGCTATGCTTCTTGGTGAGAATAACAAAGGTTTAGCGCTTGCGTTTTTAGCAATAGAAAAAGGTCTTAGGGTTGCAGAGGTTGTAACAACTACACAAGCATCTATCGCAAAAATCAGGGCTGCTTCAGCAGTTCAAACAGCAGGTGGTGACATAACTGCATCAATAAGAAATGAAGGCATCATTACAGCGTTAAAGGTTTCATCAGCTGCATCCATTGCTGCTATTCTCGCACAAGGTCTAGCGCAGGGTGCAAGCCTTGGTTCGACTGGAAGCGCACCATCAGCAGGCGCTGGAGGTGCCGCTCAGGCGGATGATCCATTTGGATTTCAGACACAAGAAGTTGAAGGCGGTGGTAGGTTTAGAAGCCCATTATTTATGCCTGAGGACGAAAGGCAAAAAATTAACGTCAACATCACTAATGAGCTAAGAGCTACAAGAAAGGACTTGTATATTCTTAACAAACTTGGTGAAGAAGAATACAGACAAATACAGGTATGAGTTACGTAGCGCCGTCATCAACCACAGTAACCATAAATAGTGGTCAGAATGTTGTGTCTAGCGGAGTCATAGAGATTGAACTGA
Source organism: uncultured Acidimicrobiia bacterium (assembly GCA_964614585.1). Classification (GTDB taxonomy): domain Bacteria; phylum Actinomycetota; class Acidimicrobiia; order Spongiisociales; family JAENVV01; genus JAHEFX01. The sequence goes on from CAZTLW010000154.1 coordinate 1,581, forward strand.
TTATGGCTGCCTCTTCTACACAATCACTTACGATGGAGGTCTTGGATTATGGGTCTATAAAGGTTGACTATAACTATGTTGAGGACTTATCAGATGTTAATGACTTTAAGATTAACGTCCCTGTGTTTGAGTTCACTGTATTTGACAGGCTTTCAGGCGGTGAGAGGTTAATAGAGTTTATTACAGCTCTTTCCACACTAGATGTTATTGCCATTAAGCACACATATACACCAAATGGAGGCTCGGCGTTCACAGAGTATTACTATGCAACAAGGCAGAATTGCGAATATGATTTCCTAAAAAGAGAGGTAAAGATTGAGGCAAAGCACCCCCTTAAATTTGGGCTAACAGCACCAGGTCAAACATGGGATGCGTCACTGTTCTCTGGTAAGTTTGTAGATGCAGAGACGGGAGAGCCTGGGGTTTCTGTTACTTCAGAAAATGCCTTCCTACCCAAGGACTTAATAAAGCTGTATTTGCAGGCAACTTCAGGGTCCTCAACACTAAACGCCTATGGCTCTCGAGTCTACAGCAAAGACTCAACAGACTCTTTTTCCGATGGAGAGGAGCAGTTTCTTTTCTTATCAGAGGGTGCCTCAGAATTTATTATAGGAGACTTCTCAGAGGCTACTGCCGCCATCAAGGCTCTTGCTTTGTCTGAGTCTGCAATTGTTGGCAATGTTCTGGGATACACCTTCTTCATGCCAAGGTATGATAACACACAAAACGTTACACTAAATGCTCACGACTTTGAGGAGTTGGGCATGGACATATCGTTTAAGGATGTAAGGAAGTTCAGGCTTAACAATGTGTTTGATGCAAACCCAGACTATGGCTTTTCCTTCGACACAGGTGAGATCAACTTTAACGAATTTGGCGCTAATGACATTCTTATTAACTACAACTCAGGCATTGAGCATTTAGTGGGCGCAAAATACTTTGAGGACACAACACCTCCAATAAACCAGACAGGATTCTACTACAACAGCCCCAATTACAAATACAACAGTTTGCCATCTGGCGTTCAAGCATCAATTACGGATGCATATAGGAGGATTTTTAAGATTGGTCAAGTCAGGAGCCTGTCTATTTCTGGCACAATATTAGGTGTTGATACATTGAAGCCGTATGAGCATTTTGTTGTTGCTGGTGACAGTATTGACCCATTGGTTGATGGCAAGGCATTTAGACCATCTTACCTAAAGTATGATTTAATAAAAGACACCATAGAATTTGAGGCATATCAGTTGTAATGGCACTACCAAAACAAGCCATCAATGTTGGACTTCTTATTCTTGCCGATAGCGACACGACAAACAATCGTGTGGAATATCAAATTACGGTACAGAACAAGGACATTAACATTCAGCCAGAGTTCTTTTCTGGCGGTGCCTTTGATGAGTCTATTGGTGGCAAACGCATTAGCAACCTACGAGGCTACAGGGTGACGCTAGACTTACGCTTTGATGCAAGTCGTGAATCGGTGCAAAAGACCGTAGGCACAGGTGGTTCAGCCACAGACAGCACGTTTCGTGAGATGTTTAATGAGTTGATGAGTTGCTTCTCAAGCGATCAGATTATTGAGACTCTAACCGACCAAGGCTTTGACAAGCTGTGTGTGCGTATTGACCAAGCAGATGGCACGAGCGACCCTATCACCATTAGCAATGCTAGTGGTACATTGATGGGTTTTATCCCTGAGAGCCTGAGCTACACGCAAACCTACAGCAATCAGATAGGTAGGTTTATCCCATCCATTACGTTGGTGTCTGAGGACTTGATGCCATCCATACCAGAGGAGTTACAAGGTGTCTTATGATATTACCATCCAAGTTGCCTTATGTGACTCTGTACTTGCCTGACGCTGACACCTATTATGAGTTTGCTGTGTCAAGCAGTCAGATGCGTTTTGCGCTAGAGTCTTTCTATCAGCGTGAAGCTATTTCTGCAAAGAAGGACACCTTGCTTAGAGGCTTTCGTTTAGATATGGATATGAACCTTGAGCAGACCATAGACCACGAAACCATGCGTGCGTTTTGGAATCAGTTGTATGCAGAGTCCTCGCAGGAAGCCTACTTATACCTACGTAAGGAGGAAGATATTGAGCCAGAAACAGGCAACTTCCAAGTAACACTTGGTAGCTTCTTGGCTCGAACTACGGTCAGCAATACCATTGCAAGGCATGGCTATGAAATGTCCTTTACTGGCGTGTTCCCAGACATAGGAATAGGTCTTGCTTACATCATCACAAATGATGAATTTTTGTATTTAACCAATGACGGTGATCGCTACATCGTCCAGCTTAACCCCTACTAATGGCTAATCAGAAGCATAGGCTAGCAACGCAAGGTGAACTGCACCGTCCAGAGCGTACAGGCATAGGCAACCCTAACAGGTTGACGCTTGACTTCTTGGAGAATGGGCAGTATTACCAAGATGTGACCACAGGTGCGGTGTATCGCTTTCACATTCCTGAAGGAGACACCAACACAGCCAATGGCTCGTGGGAGTTGCTTATTGCTTATGACAGGGATTTAGCAAGCATCACGAACATTGGCGCATCCCTTACAGGAAGCATTGTTGGGATTACCACAGAAGAAATCTCTTCAGATAACGCAAATGACTTGGTGTCCTCCATTCCTGCCTATATGTATACACAGTTGCGTGAGGGTGAGGATATTCGTGTCATTGACTCTAGCAACATTGCCAACTTTGCCTCCTTCACGATTAACAGTGATGTAAACGCAGGGATTGTCAATGTAGAAGTGCAGGAGATGTTTTTAGCCAATCCATTACCTGCGCAGTCATCCATTACGGTAGAGGGTGCGATTTACACAGCCTACAACTCTATGGATCCTACCAAGATTCAGTTAGGCGTAGAGCGTAGGGATTTAGGCGACTCGATAGGCACTGTAAGCAGCAACATCAATGCAGGCACGATAGGTGTTACGACAATCGACCTGAAAGACATTGACCCAACGGTAGAGCTTTCTGACAACCAGAAGCTGCTGATAAAAAACAGGGCTGGAAATTATGACCTTATTACTGTAGATGGTGCGCAGAACTTACAAGCAAGCACAGGCAATATATCTGTAGATTCTTTTACGCCAGTGTTTGACTACTTTGTTGACCAAGCCTATGTTTACGAGCCAGCGTATGCGTCAGGATCTCGTGTAACACTGACAGAGAACAGCATTAGCCTACTAACATCTGCTGTGGACAATGTAAATACGTCTGTGGCAGGATTGAATCTTTACGTGCAAAATAATTTCGCAAGTGCGACACTTTTTGCAGAGTTTCAG
>CAZTLW010000155.1:0-1519 GCA_964614585.1 uncultured Acidimicrobiia bacterium
AAAGCACACGACATGACCTACAATCAATTTCAATCTGAAGTAGCCCACATCTGGAACACATCTACGGATGCGGGCTTCCCTACGCAAGACGCAGACGACAACGTGCAAAGCATCTTGCATAAGTACAGTTGGGAGATCGGTAAAATGGAAATCAATGGCGCAAGCAAGCAGGAGCAAGTTTCTTTCTTGTGGAGCAAGTTCAAGCAGGATTTTTCGCACCTGACTGAAACCACCACCAATGCTGACGCTTAGACAACTCCGCACCCACCTCGCGCTCTCCCAGACCGAGATGGGCGACCGGCTCAACGTCTCGGCCTCTATGCTATCGCAATGGGAAAGCGACCACCGCACCCCATCCACTCCGACGCTGATGCGGATCGTAGCCGAGTTCGGCTGCACCGCGCACATTACCGCTACCGGCGTCCGCTTCCTTCCCGAAGGCGATTGGACGCCACCGCCGCCCCCGGACGATGATGATCCGGCATTAGGACAAGCAGACTGAACCCCGCCCCGGCCCCCACCGGGGCTTTTTTACGTCCCCGCTTCCAAATGTGACGTAAAAGTGCTATATTGTGTATCGAAATGCTAACACTCTATATCACTGCTGCGCTCCTGTCCCTGCTCGTCGCCGGGTTTTTCAGCATGGCGATTTGGTTTTTCTTGGCGTCGAAGCCGGGGGCGGGGGTGCGGTGGGAGCGAAAAGCCGATTAGGATGCCGCACATCGACAAGAAGCAACCGCGCCGCGCCTACCTCCCGAAAAGGGAGCGCCGAACGAGCGAGACGGACGACGGCGTTTTCCTGAACTCTACCCGGTGGCGGCGCACCGCATCCATTCAACGCCACTCCTTTCCCATCTGCCAGAACTGCGACTACCACGACCGGATCACGCCCGGCCAGGTCGTCGATCACATCATACCGCGCTCCCAGAACGGGGCGCTGCTCGACTTCCGCAATCTGATGACGCTGTGCCACTCCTGCCACGACCGCAAGTCCGGCAAGGAGAGCCATAAGCCGGTGCTGATCGAATCGAAAGAAACGCACCGGGGTGACCTGATCCCGGTCAATCGGGAGGACATATATACCGTGCTGAAATAAAATGAGGATACTGCTGATCGTTAAGAACCACGCCGACAACTTCATCCGGCACTACTCCCGGCATATGCCCAACGTCACCGTCATCGGCGGCGAGGAGTTCCGAATGTACGGGCGTGGCGTATCGACCACCTACGCAGCACAAGCGGCTCGGCAGTACGACCTGATCCTGTTCGAGTGGGCGAACGACCTGACCGCCGACGTTCTGAACCACCCGGACTTTCCCCGTAACAAGCCGGTGGTGGTGCGCGTTCACGATCACGAAGTACGGCATGGGCGCATCCACCGCATCCCCTGGAATAAGGTGAGCGCGGCGTGGTTTATCAATCGCCAAATCCGGGAACTGTTCTTCGCACAAATTCCCGGCGTTCGCTCCTTCTACCTGCCCAACGCCATCGACCCGGCCCCCTTCACCCTGCACCCGGA
>CAZTLW010000155.1:1619-4830 GCA_964614585.1 uncultured Acidimicrobiia bacterium
CCGGTCGTATGGGATTGGGAGACGGGCGGCGCACGGGACTTTTGGAATCCGTATGTGTGTACGAGCATGGAGCAGATGGCCGAAGCGGTGTGCGCATCGCAGCCGGGGCAGCAGCACAGGCAGTACGTGTTGGAGCGATACGCGCCGGAGGTGTTGGTGCCGAAGTTGATGGGGAAGTTGGAACGGGTGGTGGAGAAAAAAGAAACAGTATAATCCCATGACAGTACAGAAAAAGGTAAAAGACATCATTCAGATCAGCCCCGGCGACCTTAAGCCGCACCCGCAAAACGTCAAGATTTACGGCGCGGAGGATGTAAAGGAGTTGTCCGAGCAGATCGAAAAAAGCAAGTGGGTTAAGCCGCTGACCGTCACCACTGACTTTGTTATCGTATCCGGCCACCGCCGCCACGCTGCCGCCACGCTTTTGGACATGGATGCCGTACCCTGTGAGGTGGTGGACTTTGCGCACGAGTGGCAAGTGATGGAGCGCCTATTGCTCGAAAACGAGTACCGGGAGAAAAGCACGGTGCAGCGATTGCGGGAGTTCGAGATGTGGATGGATGTGGAGCAAGAGAAGGCAAGGGGGAGGCAAAGTGAGCTAAACGGGAAAGTCCAGCTTCAGGAAAATTTTCCTGAAGCAAGCACAGGCCAAGCCCGCGACAAGGCAGCGGAAAAGACGAAAGTCGGAAGCGGGAGGGGTGCAGAGAACGGCCTGAAAGCGGTCAAGAAGTCGGACGAGCTGCGGGCGCAAGGCGAGACGGAAAAGGCCGACCTGATAACCGCCGCCGTCAACAACTCAAAGAACGGCTCCAACTCAAACGAGCTTTTGCGGTTCATCGACGGACTTGAAAGAGAGGATGCCGGGCGCTTCGCCTCCGACCTGAAAGAAGGTAAAAAGACCGTATCGCAGGTAAAGCGAATCATCGAGAACGAGCAGCGCCGCAATACGATCAGCGAGCGCTTTGACGATGCACCGGAGTTGCCGGGCGAAAAGAAGTACCGGGTAATATATGCTGACCCGCCCTGGATGTATGACAAAGGCAAGGAGCTATCGGACAAATACGGCGATGTCAAAAAGCACTACCCGCCGATGGAGACGGACGATATTTGCCGCCTTCCTGTCTCCGATCTATGCGCTGACGACTGCGTTCTTTTCCTGTGGGCTACCGCGCCGAAACTGCCGGAGGCGCTGGATGTGATTAAGGCGTGGGGCTTTCAATACAAGACCTGTGTGGTTTGGGACAAGGTAGGCCACAATTTCGGATACTACTTTTCTGTACGCCACGAACTGCTTTTGATCGCAGGGAAGGGCAGCAGCACGCCCGATGTTCGCAAGCTACACGATTCTGTTATTTCCATCGAAAAAAGCCGCAAGCACTCTGAAAAGCCGGAGTATTTCAGGGAACTGATTGACGGGATGTACACCTCCGGCAATAAGATTGAACTGTTTGCAAGGGCTGCGGCTGAAGGGTGGGACAAATGGGGTAATGAGGCATGAATAAGACAATTCAACCACAACAGGAGTACGAGGCGGCCCGCCAAAAAGAGGTTGACCCTATTTACCGATCTATGGGCTTTATACCTGATAGGTCAAGAGCTTGCCGGGTATTTGATGTAGAGCTTTTGAAAAAAGGCACAGATAAGAAGTGGAAGGTAGAAGAAAAATTTAGACGAAAAGATTGGGGTGAATTTGGCATAGAGATAATGCAGGATGTGTTCAGCGAAAACAAGGGATGGTACTACAAGACAAATCCCGATAAAGTTTTTCACATATGCCCAGATAACACTATTTACTCAGTGGATTGGCGCAATTTTAAAGCATGGTTTAGGCGCGATTATCAACAGCTTAAACTATCTGCTTTTGCAAGCGTGAAAGGTTTTGGGCTGACCGTCAACATAGGAATAAAATGGAAGGACATTCCGCCTGAATTATACAAGGTAATAGATAAATCATACACTCATGGACCAAAACATCAACGCCGTGAAAGCTGAATACAAACAGACTGTTTCCAAGTACGCCGCCCAATTCGAGGCGATCAAGGAGACACGCAACCAAGTGCGCCAGGAAACCGGCACCGACCCGCTGATCGAGTTCATCCGTGAACTTGCCCGGCTGATCCGCGAAAAGTTCTTCACCGACAAGGCCGACGAGGAACTGCCGAAATTCTGGCGCATCATCTTCGGCATAGGTGAGATGGCCGGGATGCTCATCACCCTGATCCGCGCAATCTTCCTACTATGATCCTGTTCGCCTGTCATAAATCCCCATTCGGCTCCACCCCACGCGGTGCGGAGAACAGCGTTGCGGCCCTAATCGGTCATCTGATCGACGCCGGGCACGACGTATCGACCTGGACGCGCGGCGAACCGGGATTGGATGCAGCGGTGGCCGATGCGTCGTTGGTCATCACCTGGGGGCAAGCTGCCGACGACGCGGCCCGTTCTGCGATCCGGCATCGGGTGCCTTATATACTCATGGTCCGCTTCTGGAAAAACGTGGCCATTCTCCCTGCCGGAAACCTGATGCGCCGCCCGATCGACAAGGCGTTCGCGGAGCGCAAGTTTTGGTTGTTCCGGTCTGCGGCAGCGATTGTGACCAACACCTACTACGCCGCCGATGTCATCAAGCGTTGGTACGGCGTTAATTCGGTCGTCTCCTACGTACCCATTCTCGGACAGCCTGACCTGCTCGCCAACGAACGCGGCGCGCTGACCATCGTCACACCGGAAGTGTACGGCGAATTTGAGTTGGTTGCCGCCCTTGCTCCGAAACTGCCCGAAGAACAGTTCTTGGTCGTCAACTGCGACGCCGCCACTGCCGGGAGGTTCGAAAGTATCGGGGACAACGTGACAGCATGGCCTTACGTGCCTATCGAACGTGCGTTCCGGGAAACGAAGATCTTGCTCATGCCGGTATACGAAAACGATATCTGCGGCACGCGCCGGGTAACAATCGAAGCGTTCCGGGCCGGGATTCCGGTCATCGCCCTGAACCGCTGCGGCATGGACGAGAAGGTGCCGGACTGTTTCCTGCTCCCGGCGCAAAGCACGCCGCAACACTGGATTGACCGGGTGAACGACATCAACCGCGACTATTTCGGCAACGTCTACAAAGCAACACAAGCCTTCCACGACTACAACACGCCGGAGCAGTTGGAAGTATTTCAGAACGTCGTGGAGGGCGCATTAACGAAAAAGCAACAGGTATGAA
>CAZTLW010000156.1:0-4759 GCA_964614585.1 uncultured Acidimicrobiia bacterium
GGCCGACGCCATCGACGACGCAGCCCCGCGGTTGGCGCCGGGGGCGGTCCTGCGCCCGTGGCTGCAGGCGTTCTGGTGGACCGACGCCCAGATCCTCGAGTCGATCCGCGCCGCCGAGGAGCGCGGGGTCGGGTGGCTGCTTTGGAACGCACCCGGCAACTTCTCGGCCGATGCCCTGCCCACCGATGAGCAGGTGGCGGAGTGGGAGCCGGCGCCCTGACGGGCGCCGGCAGTACCGGGTACTGGGTACCGGGTATCGGGAGATCCCCCCAGCGGGGGGATGGGACCCACGGAGCGGAGCGGAGTGGGAGGGGGGTCATGCATGGCGTCCGGGGAGCCGACGGTGGCGGGATCGCCGTCGCTCTCCGGTACCGCCCCCCTCCCACCGGCCTCGTACCTCGGCCGGCGGGGCCCATCCCCCCTTCGGGGGGATCTCCTTGAGCTCAGCCCTCGCTGATCGTCACCCGTTCGATCACCGCGTCCTCGACGGGCTTCTCGCCCTTGAGGGGGAGGGCGGCGATGGCGTCGACGACGTCCATGCCGTCGGTGACCGTTCCGAAGATCGTGTAGGCGTGGGGGAGGCCCACGTCCTTGAGGCAGATGAAGAACTGGCTGCCGTTGGTGTTGGGACCGGCATTCGCCATGGCCAGCGTGCCACGGCGGTACTGGCCGAGACCTTCCAACTCGTCGCGGAACTTGTAGCCGGGACCGCCGCGCCCGGTGCCGGTGGGGTCGCCGCCCTGGATGACGAAGCCGGGCACGACCCGGTGGAAGATCACGCCGTCGTAGTAGCCCTCGCGGGCGAGGAAGACGAAGTTGTTGACGGCGAGCGGCGAACGCTCGGCTGCCAGGGACAACTCGATGTCGCCGTGATTGGTGTGGAGGGTCGCCGAGTAGGTGGTCGAGAGGTCGATCACCATGTCCGGCGCCTGGTCGTACTGCTTGGCCACATCAGCTCCCTGTCGCTCGGAGTCACCCTATCCCGTGGCCGCCCGATCTCGGGAGTCCTATCGACCCATCTCGGCCCAGACCTTGAGCGTCAGAAGAGCAGGTTGGCGAGCCGGCGGCGGTAGGCGCCGACCGACGGGTGCTCGCTGCCGAGCAGGTTGAACACCTCGACCATCGCCTCGCGGGCGGCATCGGCGTGGTCGCCCTTGGCCGCCACGATCTCGAGCAGGTCGTCGAGGGACCGATCGACGTGCCCGGCGGCTGCCATGGCCCGGGCGAGCCCGATGCGGGCCTCGTGGTCCTCGGGATCCTCGGCGACCCGTCGCTGCAGTTCGGTCAGGTCGCCGAGGTCGCCCGTGAGGGTGGCGGCCGCCCGCAAGCGGTCGACCTCGGTGGAGGGCGGCAGCTTCTCGAGCACCTCGAGCGCCTCGTCCTGGCGGCCGTGGTCGATGAGCAGGGCGGCGAGGGCCGGGGCGGCGTCGGGGTGGTCGGGCTGGTCGGCGAGGATCGCTCGCAGTTTGGTCTCGGCCGCCTGGTCGGCGCCGGCCGTGAGGAGCTCCTCGATCTCGGCCATCACCGGGTCCCCGGGGTCGGCGACGAACTGGCCCAGCCACTGCCGGACCTGCGACTCGGGGAGGGCGCCGGAGAACTGGCTGACCGGCTGGCCGTTGACGAACGCCACCACGGTCGGGATGCCCTGGACGCCGAACTGGGCGGCGAGTTGCTGGTTGCGGTCGACGTCGACCTTGGCGAGCTCCCAGGTGCCGTCGTACTCGTCGGCGAGGCGCTCGAGGATCGGCGAGAGTTGCTTGCACGGCCCACACCACTCGGCCCAGAAGTCGACCACCACGGGAACCTGGCGTGATCGGTCGACGACCTCGGCCATGAACCCGGCCGTCTCGACGTCCTTCACGTGTGCCGACACCCGTCACTCCTCGTTCGTGGGAACCACGTGGATCGTAGTGGCGGAGGCGGGCAAGGCCCCCGGGCTAGGCTCCGCGTCGCCCCATCCTGGGAGGAGACCCCACCCATGGCCCTCTTCGGGCATGTCATCACCGCCGTGGTCACGCCCTTCGACGCCGACGGCGCCGTCGACTACGAGACCTTCACCCGCCTCGCCCGGCACCTCGTTGCCACCGGCTCGGACGGCCTCGTCGTGGCCGGCACGACCGGCGAGTCGCCGACCCTGTCCGACGATGAGAAACTCGCCCTCTTCGCCGCCGCCCGCGATGCGGTGGGGGGTCGGGCGTCGGTCATCGCCGGGACCGGCACCTACGACACCGCCCACTCCGTCGAGCTCACCCGAGCCGCCGGCGCCCTGGGCGTCGACGGGGTGCTGGTCGTGACCCCCTACTACTCCAAGCCCGACCAGCGGGGCCTGCTCGGCCACTTCACGGCCGTCGCCGACGCCGCCGCCGTCCCGGTCATGCTCTACAACATCCCCAGCCGCACCGGTCGCCGGGTCGAGGTGGACACATTGGCCGCCCTGGCCGATCACGAGCGCATCGCCGCCGTGAAGGACGCCGTCGACGACCCCGGCTTCACGAGCCGTACCCACGTCGCCTGCGGCGATCGCCTGACCATCTACTCCGGGTCCGACATCTACACGCTGCCCCAACTCGCCGTCGGTGCCGTCGGCGTGGTCTCCGTCGCCTCCCACCTGGTCGGGACCCGGATCGCCGCCATGGTCACGGCCCACCGCGCCGGCAACGGCGCCGAGGCCCTGGCCATCCACGAGTCGCTCGTCCCGGTGTTCGACCTCTGCTTCGCCGAGCCCAACCCCCAGCCGGTGAAGGCGGCGCTCGGTGAGTTGTGGGACTCGGTCGGGACACCCCGGCTGCCGCTGGTCGAGGCCACTCCGGCGACGACCTCCGCGCTCGTCGCGGCGGTGCGGGCGGTGGCGGCATGAGCGTCCGCATCACCTTCCTCGGCGGCCTCGGCGAGATCGGCCGCAATTGCCTGGCCATGGAGATCGATGGGCGAATCGCCCTCGTCGACGTCGGCCTCATGTTCCCCGAGGAGGACATGCTCGGCGTCGACCTCGTCTTCCCCGACTGGTCGTGGATCGCCGATCGCGCCGACGACGTCGAGTGCGTGATCCTCACCCACGGCCACGAGGACCACGTCGGCGCCCTCGCCTACTTCCTCGCCGAGGTCAACGTGCCCGTCTACGGGACCCCGCTCACCTGCGAGGTGGCCAAGGGGCGCCCCGAGGAGGAGGGGGTGCGGGCCGAGTTCCGCCCGGTGGAGGACAACACGTGGGTCGAGCACGGACCGTTCACGTTCTGCCTCGTGCCGGTCTCCCACTCGATCCCCGACGGGGCGGCGGTCGTGTTCGACACACCCGAGGGCTACATCGTGCACTCCGGCGACTTCAAGCTCGACCCCACCCCGATCGACGGGCGCGCCACCGACCTCCCCACGTTCGCCGCCTTCGGCCGTCGTGGGGTCCGACTGCTGCTCGCCGACTCGACCAACGCCGAGGTCCCCGGCTTCGTGCCGTCGGAGCGGAGCCTCGGCAAGACGATCGAGGACATCGTCCGCCGAGCCGAGGGCCGTGTCGTGGCGGCCTGCTTCGCCTCCCACGTCCACCGCGTGCAGCAGATCGCCGACGCCGGGATCGCCGATGGCCGCAAGATCGCCTTCTTCGGGCGGTCGATGCACCGGATCAGCGACGTGGGTCGTCGGCTGGGGGCGCTCACGGTGCCCGAGGACTCGATCGTGGACATCGAGGACCTGTTGAAGCTCCCGTCGGACCAGCAGCTGCTCATCACGACGGGCTCCCAGGGCGAGCCGTTCGCGGCGCTCTCGCTCATGGCGTCGAACCGCCACAAGTGGGTCGACCTCACGCCTGACGACACGGTCCTGCTGTCGGCCACGCCCATCCCGGGCAACGAGCGGGCGGTGTCCCGGGTCATCAGCCAGTTGCACCGGCTCGGGGCGCGGGTGTACCACGGCCGCAACGCCCCGGTCCACGTGTCCGGCCACGGCGCCCAGGACGAGCTGCGGACCTTCTTCAACGTGATCCGACCGCAGGCGTTCGTGCCGATCCACGGCGAGTATCGGCACCTGCGGGCCCACGCCGAGCTCGCCAAGGAGATGAACGTCCCCCAGATCGAGGTGTGCGAGGACGGCGACGCGATCGTCGTCGACGGTGACAGCCTCCGCCGGGAGGAGCGGGCGGTCCCGGCCCGGTACGTGTACTTCGACGGCACCACGGACGTCTCCCAGTCGGTGATCCGCGCCCGTGGCAAGCTCGCCGACGACGGGGTGGTGGTGGTGACCGTCGGCGTCGACCTCTCGGATTCGAGCGTCATCCTCGGCCCCGACGTCGACCTCCATGGCGTCGTCGAGGCCGCCGACGAGGACGCCCTCGAAAAGGCCATCGCCATCGAGGTGACGAAGGCGATCACGGCCATCAAGAAGAAGCCGGGCCTCAAGCAACTCCAGGACGCCACCCGCCAGGCCGCCCGCAAGGTCATCCGGGAGCACTCCCAGCGCAAGCCGGTGGTGATCCCGGCGATCCTGGAGGTGTGAGCCTCGGCGGCCGGCAATCGGACCGCGGAACCGGAAATCCCCCCGTCAGGGGGGATGGGCCCCGCCGGCCGACGGAGGAGGCCGGTGGGAGGGGGGACTCGGATCGCGTCCGGAAAGCGTCTGGCGCGTCATCTCGGCGCTCTCTGGCACCGCCCCCCTCCCACCTCGTCGCTGGCGTTCCTCGGCGGGGCCCGTCCCCCCTCCGGGGGGACTTCTGCTGCTGGCGCGTCGACGGGGGGGCCACCAACGGAGGAAATCCCCCCGTCAGGGGGGA
>CAZTLW010000157.1:0-4574 GCA_964614585.1 uncultured Acidimicrobiia bacterium
TCGGGCGACTGGCTCCACGCGGTCGGCCTGCCCGGCAAGAGCGGCATCGGCGGCGGCATCGTCACGGTCTCCCCCGGCAAGGGCGGGCTCGGGACCTTCTCACCGCCGCTGGACGCCGCCGGCAACTCGGTGCGTGGCCAGCTCGTGGCCGCCCACCTCTCGGGGGCCCTCGGTCTCGACCTCTACGCCTCGGAGCCGGTCTGACCGGTAGCGTGGCGCCCATGCCCTTCACGTATCCCCCGGCTCGGCGCGCCGACGTGGTCGACGACTTCGGGGACACCCCGATCGCCGACCCCTACCGCTGGCTGGAGGACCCCCACGACCCCGAGACGCAGGCGTTCGTCCGGGCCCAGAACGCCGTCACGCTCCCCCACCTGGCCTCGCTGCCCGACGTCGCGCGCCTTCGGGCACGGATCGCCGAACTCTGGGACGTCCCCCGCACCGGCGCCCCCACCGAGCGGGCGGGGGTCGCCGTGTGGTCCCACAACGACGGCCTCGCCGACCAGCCGGTGCTGGCGGTGTCGGTCGACGGCGGCGAACCCCGGGTGCTCCTCGACCCCAATGCCCTGTCCGATGACGGCGCCGTCGCCGTGCCCGTCTGGTCACTCTCCCCCGACGGCGCCCACGTGGTCTACACGACGTCGGAGGCGGGGTCGGACCGCCAGGTCGCCCACGTCGTCATCACCGCCACCGGCGAGCACCTCGACGACGAACTGCACCACCTGCGGTTCACCTCGTTCGCCTGGCACGGCGACGGCTTCTTCTACAGCCGCTTCCCCGAGGTGCCCGAGGGCGACGTGGGGCTGTTCACCGACATGTCGGTCCGCTTCCACCGACTCGGCACCGACCAGGCCGACGACGACCTGGTGTTCGCCAACCCCGACGAGCCCGAGCTGGGCTACGACGCCGCGGTCTCCCACGACGGGGCTTGGTTGGTACTCACCGAGTGGTCGGGCACCTCGCACAAGACGGGGCTCCTGTACGCGCCGCTCGGCGCCGACGGTCCCGGGGACGTCGTGCGGGTCGCGTCGACCGGCGAGGCGCTGTATGGCTTCGTCGCCGTCCACGACGACGGGCTGCTGGTCGAGACCGACCTCGACGCCCCCAACCACCGGATCGTCCACATCCCCTTCGACGCCCCGGGCGAGCGCCGCACGGTGGTCCCCGAGGGGGACCCGATGGAGGTCGCCGTCGCCCGGGCGGGCGAGATCCTGGCCGTCACGTTGGAGGACGCCGCCCACGTGGTCCGCCGCCACGCCCTCGACGGCACCCCGCTCGGCACCATCCCCCTGCCGGGACCCGGCACGGTCGCCGAGGTGACCGGCCGGCTCGACGACCCGGTCGTCCATCTCGGGTACCAGTCGTTCCTCCACCCGCCGACCGCGCTCCGTTGGGAGGACGGCGAGACCGAGGTCTTCGCCGGGGCGGCGCCGCCGCTCGACCCGGCCGACGTCCTCGTCGAACGGCGCCACGCCGCCTCGACCGACGGCGCCGAGGTCGGGATGTTCGTGCTGCGGCACCGGGACGCCGCGGTGCCGGCTCCCACGGAGTTGTACGGGTACGGCGGGTTCAACATCAACCTCACCCCGATGTTCAACCCCGCCCGGCTGGCCTGGCTCGAGGCGGGGGGCGTCGTGGCGTCGGCCAACCTCCGTGGCGGCTCCGAGCACGGGGAGACCTGGCACGAGCAAGGCATGTTGGGCGCCAAGCAGCAGGTCTTCGACGACTTCATCGCCTGTGGCGAGGCACTGGTCGCCGACGGGATCACCACCCCGGACCGGCTCGGCATCCGGGGCGGCTCCAACGGCGGGCTGCTGGTGACCGCCGTGATGCTCCAGCGCCCCGAGCTGTTCGGGGCGGTGGTCGCCCAGGTCCCGGTCACCGACATGCTGCGTTACCAACACTTCACCGCGGGCCGGTACTGGACCGTCGAGTACGGCGACGCCGCCGAACCCGAGGCGTTCGCCTGGCTCATCGCCTACTCACCGCTCCACAACGTCCGCCCCGGCGTCGAGTACCCGCCGACCCTCGTCCTCACCGCCGAGACCGACGACCGCGTGGTGCCGATGCACTCGCTCAAGTTCGCCGCGACGCTGCAGCACGCCGCCGGCGGCACCTCCGAACGGCCGCTGCTGGTCCGGGTCGAGACCCGGGCGGGCCATGGGCTGGGCAAGCCGACCTCCAAGCTCATCGACGAGGCCGCCGACGTGTACGGTTTCCTCGCCCACCACCTCGGTAGCGTCGTGGCGTGATCGCCCACACCACCACCGTCGATGCCCCGATGGACGACGTCTGGGCCGCCCTGCAGACCGCTTCCACCTGGGAGGGCATCGCCGGCATCCAGGGCGTCCACGACGTCCGCCACGACGGGGACCTGCTCGAGGCGTTCGACTTCCACATCGAGGTGGCGGGGATGCGGTTCGACGGCGAGGCCTCGGTGGTCGGGCGACGCCCGTCCGAGGCGATGACCCTGCGGCTCGATTCGAAGGACCTCGGAGCGCGCCTGGCGGTGCGTCTCGAGCCGAATGGCGAGGCGCGCACGAAACTCGCCGTCGGGGCGGAGCTCCAGCCCCGCTCGATGTTCGTGAAGATGGCGTTCGGCCCGGTCGAGAGGAGCGTCCGCAACGGCCTCCCCCGGGAGGTGGAGGCCTTCGCCTCCCGGTTGTCGGCGGGGACCCCGTGATCCTCGGCGCCTTCTCCGCGTCGCTGGCGGTGGCCGACCTCGGCCGCTCACGGACGTTCTACGAAGCACTCGGCTTCGAGGTGACCGGCGGCGACGCCGACGCCGGCTGGCTCATCCTGCGCAACGGTGAGACCACGATCGGGCTGTTCGAGGGGATGTTCGACCGCAACATCCTCACGTTCAACCCGCGGTTGCGCGGCTCCGACATGCACCCGCAACCCGACTGGCCGGACGTGCGGGAGATCCAGGCGGCCCTGCTCGACGCGGGGTTGGAACTCGACGAGCTCGTCGCCACCGACGACGGGGCGGGCCACCTCGCCCTCACCGACCCCGACGGCAACCCGATCCTCATCGACCAGTTCTGAGGTCGACCGGCCGGCCGACGGCGCCGGCCGTGCGCGGGCGCCGGACGCCAATCCACCACTCCGCCTCCCCGCCCCCTTGACACCTCGTACTAAGTACGAGTAGGGTGCGTCCATCAACCGTACTTAGTACGACCAGCACGAGGAAGGGATCGACATGCACGGCAACCAGACCACGGCGGAGCACCAGGAACGGGAGGCAGTTCGCGAGTACGTCCGACAGCGCCGCGTCTTCCACTTCCACGCAGCGGCGGCTGCCGCCTCGATGCTCCTCATCCTCGGCGTCAACGCCGCCGTCAACCTCGCCGCCGGCCTCGCCGGCGAGTGGTGGGCCTGGTGGTCCGGCTGGGCGCTGATCGGCTGGAGCATCGCCCTGGCCATCCACGGGCTGCTCGTCCGACTGGCGCGTCCCGAGGGCCCCGGTTCGGCCTGGGAGGAGCGACAGGTGGACGAGCTCCTGTCGCCGGAGACCGCCTGATCGTCCGATCGCCCACACCGGACTCGACCCGAACGACGAAGGCGGGGCCAGGAGGCCCCGCCTTCTCGTGGAATCGGGCGGGCTCCTAGAGCTCGACCACCGGGTTGTCGTCCGCCTGCGCCGCCAGTTCGGCGGCGGTGGCCCGGGCCGCCTCGGCATCGCCCTCAACCACCTCGGCGCGGTCGGTCAGCAGCGTCACCGTGTTGTCGAGCACCTGCAGGAAGCCACCGTTGACGGCGATCGTCGTCCGGCCACCGTCGGCACCGTCGACGGTGACCGCCCCGGTGGCCAGGGCCGCCATGACCGGCTCGTGGTCGGCGAGGATGCCGATCTCACCGTCGGGGGTGCGGGCCACGAGGAACGCGGCCTCCCCCGACCAGAGGCTCTGCTCGGGGGACACGACGTCGACGGCGAAGCTCCTGGCCACTACTTCGACAGCTCCGCGGCCTGCCGCTCGGCGTCCTCGCGGCCACCGACCATGTAGAAGGCCTGCTCGGGGAGGTGGTCGAGCTCACCGTCGAGCACGGCCCTGAACGAGGCGATCGTCTCGGCGATGGGCGTGTACACGCCGGCCTGGCCGGTGAACTGCTCGGCCACGAACATCGGCTGGGACAGGAACCGCTGGATGCGGCGGGCCCGACCCACGATGAGCTTGTCGTCCTCGGACAGCTCGTCGATGCCGAGGATGGCGATGATGTCCTGGAGGTCCTTGTACCGCTGGAGCGTGCGCTGCACGTCGGTGGCGACCTGGTAGTGGTCCTCGCCGACGATGGACGGGTCGAGCGCCCGGGACGTCGAGTCGAGCGGGTCCACGGCCGGGTAGATGCCCAGCGCCGTGAGGGGACGGGACAGCACCGTGGTGGCGTCGAGGTGGGCGAACGTCGTCGCCGGGGCCGGGTCCGTGATGTCGTCGGCCGGCACGTAGATGGCCTGCAGCGAGGTGATCGACCGGCCCTTCAGCGAGGTGATGCGCTCCTGGAGCATGCCCATCTCGCCGGCCAGCGTCGGCTGGTAGCCCACCTCCGACGGCATCCGGCCGAGGAGGGTGGAG
>CAZTLW010000158.1:0-4530 GCA_964614585.1 uncultured Acidimicrobiia bacterium
GTGATCGGCGTCGACGGCGCCCCCGGCGGCTGGGTGTACGTCGTCTTGCAGGCCGGGACGCCCACCCGGGTCGGATTCGTCCCCCGCCTCGCCGATCTCCCCCTCGCCGATGTGGCGGGCATCGACATCCCGCTCGGGTTCCCCGCCCTCGGCGACCACCGACCGGCCGAGGTGGCGGCCCGGCAGATGCTCGGCCGTCGCGCCTCGAGCGTCTTCGCCGTGCCGCCCAGGGAAGTCTTGGAGGCCGCCGACTACGCCGAGGCCCGACGGCTGGCAGTCGACCTCACCGGCCGGTCGATCTCGGCCCAGACCTTTGCCCTCGCCCCGAAGATCCTCGAGGCCGCCGACGCCGAGCGCGCCGGTGTCCCGCTCATCGAGGTCCACCCCGAGGCGGCCTTCGCGGCACTCGCCGGCGAGCCCGTGGGCCGCAAGAAGACCTGGGATGGCCAGGAGCGGCGGCGGTCGCTGTTGGCCGAGGCGGGGGTGGTCGTGACCGGCGACCTCGGCGCGGCGGGACCGGCGGCGCCCGACGACGTCCTCGACGCGGCCGTGTGCGCGCTGGTGGCCGGGTGGTACCGGAAGGGTCGGGCGACGCCGCTGGCGACGCCGACCCACCCCGAGGACCGCCCGATCTGGGTCTGGCACCCCGGGCGGTGAACCCCGGGCCGGAGCGCGTCGATTCGACGCGCCCGGGCCCAGGGAACGCCCTCAGCCGCGGTCTCGAACCCTGGGTTCGCAGCCGCGCTCAAGTCTGGGGGGTGAAGGGCCGATGACTCCTCGCGAGGAGCCCGCGATGCAGCGTCAACAGCGCCTTCCATCCGAACAGCAGGCAGCCGTCCGTCGGGCCACCCGACTGGTCGTCCAGGGTTCGGTCTGGCTCGTCGGGGGCTTCATCGTCCACCAGGTCGTGGTCCCCAGCCTCTCCTTCCCCCAGCCGATCGAGTGGGCGATGTGGGGGGCGATGGCGCTCGGCGCCTATCTGGTCGTCATGGGCACCGTCGCCTGGCTCTGGACCTCGGGCCGCTAGCCGAGGTCGGCCAGGAACCGCTGCATGGCGGCGTAGACCGGGCCCGGCTCGGGCCACTCGGCGTGGGTCCCGGGGAAGAACGTGAGGGACTTGGGCGGCTCGAACGCGTCGTAGAGGTCGAGCGCCGAGACGCGGTCGAAGATCTCGTCCCGATCGGCGTTCAGCATCAGGACCGGGCGGTCGCCGACCGCGGCGGCGTACGTGGCCGGGTCGGCCGCAAGCAGCGCCGCCTCCTGGTCGTCGGTGAGGGGCGGCCCCGAGAAGCGCACCCGACGGGCATTCGACCCGACGACGCACAGGCAGAGTCCGGCGACCCGGCGGTCACCGGCGGCGAAGAGCGTGCCCAGCCATCCGCCCATCGAGAAGCCGAGCAGGCCGATCGGACGACCACGGAGCCGGTCGTGGCCCTCGACGAGGTCGACGACCCGGCCCAGGTCGCCCAGCGACCGCACCACGGCGTCGGTGGCGTGGATCGCCGTGGGGTCGGCGCCGGGGACGGCGCGGTCACCGTGGAAGGGGAGGTCGAGGGCCACCACGGCGAGTCCCTCCCGGGTCCATGCCTTCGACGCCCCGGTCAGGTAGCGGGCCCGGCGGGAACCGGTGAACCCGTGGGCGGCCAGCACCACGACGGAGATCTCCCCCTCGGCGACGTAGGCATCGACCGGTACCCGGTCCCCGGCGTGGCCGGTCACCCGCCAGGTCTCGCGGACCCAGGCGGGCCCCTTGGCCGTCGACGCGAGTCCCGGGTCGAGCGGCCGGTCGGAGCGAGGCACGCCGAGCATTCCCGAACGGTACAACTCGGCGGCGCAACCCACACCGCGCCGGTACCCTGCGGCGCCCATGTCCGATCCCCTCGTCGAGGCCCGAGGCCTCACCAAGACCTTCGGTGCGTTCACGGCGGTCGACGCCGTCGACTTCACCATCCGGCGTGGCGAGGTCTTCGGTTTCCTGGGCCCCAACGGGGCCGGCAAGTCGTCGACGATGAAGATGATCGGCGCCACCTCGCCGGTCTCCGACGGGTGGCTGCGGGTGTTCGGCCTCGACCCCGGCGAGGAGGGGCGGACGATTCGGGCCCGGCTCGGGGTCGTGCCCCAGGAGGACATGCTGGACGAGGAGTTGACGGTCACCGACAACCTCGTCATCTACGGCCGCTACTTCAGCCTCCCCCGCTCGGTGATCAAGCCGCGGGTCGAGGAGTTGTTGGAGTTCGCCCAGCTCACCGAGAAGCGGGACGCCCGGGTGGAGTCGCTCTCGGGCGGCATGAAACGCCGGCTCGCCATCGCCCGGGCCCTGGTCTCCGATCCCGAGCTCGTGATCCTCGACGAGCCGACCACCGGCCTCGACCCCCAGGCCCGCCACGTGCTGTGGGACCGCCTCTACCGGCTCAAGCAGCAGGGGGCGACGCTCATCATCACCACCCACTACATGGACGAGGCCGAGCAGCTCTGCGACCGGCTGGTGGTCATGGACAAGGGCCGGATCGTGGACGAGGGCTCACCCCTGGAGCTCATCGCCCGCCACGCCACCCCCGAGGTGCTCGAGGTCCGCCTCGAGGTCGACGACCACGCCGACCACGCCCATCGCTTCGAGGGCATCGGCAAGCGGACCGAGGTGCTCGCCGACCGAGTGCTGCTCTACGTCGAACAGGCCGACCGCGCCCTCGGCGAGGTCCGCGAGCGCGGGATCGTCCCGGCAGCCACCGTGAAACGGCGGGCCAGCCTCGAGGACGTGTTCCTCCACCTGACCGGCCGCACGCTGGTCGACTGATGACGATCCCCACCCCGCTGCGCCACGTGGAGGCCCAGGCCCTCGCCTATCGCCGCGTCTGGCGCGCCTCGGTCTTCTCGAACTTCCTCAACCCCATCCTCTACCTGCTGGCCATGGGGGCGAGTCTCGGCACACTCGTCGACGCCAATGCCGACCCCTCGGGCGCCGGCCTCCCCTACCTCGTGTGGCTCGGTCCCGGGCTGCTCGTCGCCCAGGCGATGCAGACCGGCATCGGCGAGGGGGCCTTCCCGGTGATGGCGGGGCTCAAGTGGCGCAAGACCTACCACCTCATCCTCCAGACGCCGCTGGCGGCCTCCGACGTGGTGACGTCGACGATCACCTGGATCGGGGTACGGCTGCTCCAGGTGACCGGGACCTACGCGATCGTCCTCGTGCTCTTCGACGTGACCGACCTCGTCGGTGCCGCGGTCGGCACGGCGATCGCCACCCTCACCGGCATCGCCTTTTCGGCCCCGATGGTCGCCTTCACCGCCGGGCTCAAGGACGAGACCGGCCTCACCAACGTGTTCCGGTTCGGGGTGGTGCCGATGTTCCTGTTCTCGGGGACCTTCTTCCCGATCTCCCAGCTGCCGGACCTCATCGAGCCACTGGCATGGGCGATCCCGCTCTGGCACGGCGTGGAGCTCGCCCGAGGGGCGATGCTGGGGCTGCCGACCACGTTCTGGTGGGGGATCAGCGTCGCCTACCTCCTGGTCTGGGCCGTGGCCGGCGCCATCTGGGCCCAACGCCGCTTCGCCGCGAGGTTGGTCGTATGAACGGCCCCGAGACCCTGCTGCTGCGGGTGGCGCCTCCCTCGACCCGCCCGTCCTTCCGCGTGCGCTACATCCTCGAGCGCAACTACCTCGTCTACCGGAAGATCTGGAAGCTCATCGTCGCCGGATTCTTCGAGCCGGTCTTCTACCTGCTGGCGATCGGGATCGGCCTCGGCTCGCTCATCGGCGACCTGACCCTGGCCGACGGGACCACCGTCTCCTACGCCGCCTTCGTCGCCCCCGGGATGCTGGCGGCCTCGGCCATGAACGGTGCCGTCTACGAGTCGACGTTCAACATCTTCTTCAAGTTCAAGTACGGCAACGTCTACCAGGCGATGCTGGCGACGCCGATGGGCTCGGGCGACATCGCCCTCGGCGAGATCACCTGGTCGCTGGGCCGGGGGCTGCTCTACTCGGTGGCGTTCCTGGTGGTCATGGCCGTCATGGGCCTGACGACCACCTGGTGGGCGCTCGGGGCGCTGGCGGCGACACTCCTCATCGGTCTGGGCTTCGGGGCCGTGGGCATGGCGGCGACCACGTTCATGCGGTCATGGCAGGACTTCGACCTGGTGACGTTCGTGACCCTGCCGCTCTTCCTGTTCTCGGCGACGTTCTTCCCCCTCGAGGTGTACCCGCCGGTGATCCAGCGAATCGCCGCCTTCTCGCCGCTGTACCACGGCGCCGAACTCGTCCGGGGCTTCACGCTCGGCACCATCGGGCCCGACATGATCACCCACGCCCTCGTGCTCGTCGGGATGACCGTGGTGGGCGGGCTCGTGGCGGTGACCCGACTGCAGAAGCTGCTGCTGGCGTAGGGGCCGGGCTCCGCCCGGCCCGACCGCACGGACGAAAGAAATCCCCCCGAAGGGGGGATGGGTCCCGCCGGCCGACGGAGGAGGCCGGTGGGAGGGGGCGGCGCCAGAATGCGGCGACAACCGGCGCAGTGATCTCGGACGGCTGCGA
>CAZTLW010000159.1:0-4494 GCA_964614585.1 uncultured Acidimicrobiia bacterium
ATCGACGTCGACGAGTACCTCATCCTCGACGCGCTCTGAGCGCGCCGGGCAGAATGCAGCCATGCCCGCCCCCACCTACGAGCGCCTCTCGTTCCTCGACACGTCGTTCCTGGCGCTCGAGACGCCCGAAACGCACATGCACGTCGCCTCGGTCGCCATCTTCGGGATGGGCGACCTCACCACCCCCGAGGGCGGCCTCGACTTCGACCGCATCCGGCGCCACATCGGGGCCCGGGCCCACCTCGTGCCCCGCTACCGCCAGAAGCTGGCGTGGATCCCGCTCGAGCAGTACCCCGTGTGGATCGACGACACCCACTTCAGCCTCGACTACCACGTCCGTCACACCGCCCTCCCCCGGCCGGGCGGCGAGGAGCAACTGAAGGCGCTCGTCGGTCGACTCATGTCCCAGCAGCTCGATCGGTCCAAGCCGCTGTGGGAGATGTGGTTCGTCGAGGGCCTGTCCGACGACCGGTTCGCCCTCATCGCCAAGGTGCACCACTGCATGATCGACGGTGCTGCCGGCGTCGACCTCATGGCGGTGCTGTTGGACCTCATGCCCACCGATGAGCCCGGCGAGCCGGTGCCGTGGACGCCGCGCCCCGAGCCGAGCGGCGCCGAGCTCGTCGTCGGCGAGACCGCCCGCCTCACCCGCACCGCCATCGAACTCGCCAAGGGCCTCGGTCGGGGCGCCAAGGACGCTGCCACCGGCCACCTCGGCGAGTTGCGCAAGAGCCTGACCTCCCGCTCGTCGGCCGTGGGCGCCTCCTTGCGGTCCGGCTGGCTCAGCCCTTCGTCGGTGACGCCGATCAACGAACGCATCGGCCCCAACCGCCGGTTCACCTGGGCCGAGACGCCGCTCGAGGACATGAAGACGGTGCGCCGGGCCTTTGGCGTCACCGTCAACGACGTCGTGCTCGCCGTTGCCAGCGGGGCCATCCGACGATTCCTCATCGAGCACCGCGGGTTCGACGCCGACGGCGTCGACATCCGGGCCATGAACCCGGTCTCGGTCCGCGCCGACGCCGCCTTCGGCGAGTCCGCCAATCAGGTGGCGATGTGGCTCGTGCACCTCCCCGTCCACGAACCAGACCCGGGGTCCAGGGTCCGGTTCGTCGCCGAGCAGACGGCGACGCTGAAGGAGGAGCGCCATGCCGAGGGGGCGGCCACCCTCGTCCAGGGTGCTGCCGCCACGCCCACCCGGATGCTCTCGGCCGGGCTGAAGGCAGCCGAGGGCATTCGCCCCTTCAACCTCACGATCACCAACGTCCCCGGCCCCCAGTTCCCGCTGTGGCTCGAGGGCGCCCCCCTGCAGGCGACCTACCCGATCGTGCCGCTCTGGCAGTTCCACGGGCTCGGCATCGCCCTCTTCTCGTACCTGGGCACCGTTCACTGGGGGATCATGGGCGACTGGGACCTCGTGCCCGACATCGAGGCCTTCGTCGACTGCGTCCACGAATCGCTCGCCGAGCTCCTCGAGGCGGCGGCCGCCGAGGCGGCTCCGTGACGATCGGGTCCGATCTGCGCGCCGCCGACGTCGTCACCCTCGACGACGTGCTCGAAGCCGCCGGTCGAATCCGGGGGCACGTGCCCCACACCCACTCGGAGCGGTCCCGGACGCTCTCGGAGATCACCGGTGCGGACCTCGTGCTCAAGTTCGAGAACCTCCAGTTCACCGCCTCCTTCAAGGACCGCGGCGCCGCCAACCGGTTGCTCACCCTCGACGAGGAGGAACGGCGACGGGGCGTGATCGCCGCCTCGGCAGGCAACCACGCCCAGGCCGTCGCCCACCACGGCGGCCGGATGGGCATCGCCACCACGATCGTCATGCCCGAGACCGCCCCGTTCTCGAAGGTCACCCACACGCGCCACCTGGGGGCAGAGGTTCGCATCGCCGGGGAGACCGTCTCCGAGTCGGCCGAGGTCGCCAGGGGCATCGCCGACGACGAGGGCCTCGTCTTCGTCCCGCCCTACGACGACCCCCGCATCATCGCCGGCCAGGGCACCTGCGGGCTGGAGCTGGCGCTCGACCACCCGGATCTCGACGCGGTCGTGATCCCGATCGGCGGGGGTGGCCTGGCGGCGGGCATGGCCACCGCCCTGAAGGCGCTGCTGCCGGGCGTCGAGGTGGTGGGGGTCCAGACGGAGGCCTATCCCGCCATGGCCGCCGCCCTCCGCGGCGACCCCATCCCCGAGTTCGGCGCCGAGACCCTCGCCGACGGCATCGCCGTGAAGGTGCCCGGCCGCTACACCACCCCGGTCCTCCGCGAGCACCTCGACCACATGATCCTCGTCGACGAGCGGTCCCTCGAACACGCCGTGGCGTTGCTGGTGGAGGTGGAGAAGACCGTGGCCGAGGGCTCGGGGGCGGCGGCGCTGGCCGCCGTGTTGACCGAACCGGACCGCTTCCTCGGCCGCCGGGTCGGGGTGATCGTGTCGGGCGGCAACATCGACTCCCGCGTGCTGGCCTCGGTGCTGCTGCGGGAACTCGTTCGGGACGGGCGCATGGCGACCCTCGGGATCACCATCAAGGACCGTCCCGGCCAACTGGCGCCGGTCATCGACCGACTGGCCGAGCAGGGCGCCAACATCGTGGAGGTCTCCCACTCTCGGCTGTTCGACCCCGCCTCGGTGCGCCAGACCTTCATCGAGGTGCAGATCGAGACCCGCGACCGCCACCACACCGACCAGGTCATCGCCGCCCTGCGCGCCGACGGCCTCGAGGTGCGGGAGATGACCGGCTAGCGCCGAACCCAGGGTTCGGTGGCGCGCCCCACCGTCAACCCAGGGTTTGGTGACGCGCCAACGCGCCACCCAGCCCCGAGAACGGGACCCCGGATCCCGATCAGTCCGGCCGCAGGTGGGGGAACAGCACCACCTCACGGATCGTCGAGTGGCCCGTCAACAGCATGACGAGCCGGTCGACGCCGATGCCGATCCCGCCGGTCGGCGGCATCCCCTGTTCGAGGGCGGCGAGATAGTCCTCGTCGACCCGGTGCGCCTCGTCGTCGCCGGCGGCCCGGGCGGCGGCCTGGGCCTCGAAACGGGACCGCTGCTCGTCGGGGTCGTTGAGCTCGGTGAACCCGTTGGCGATCTCCCACCGTCCCATGAACAGCTCGAAGCGCTCGGTGACGCCGGGCTTCGACCGGTGGGCGCGGGCGAGTGGCGACACCTCGGTCGGGAACTCGGTGACGAACACGGGGTCCCAGAGGTGGGGCTCCACGAGCGCCTCGAAGAGTCGTTCGATGATCTTGCCGGAGCCGTGGCCCTCCTCGGGCTCGACGCCGTGGCGGCGGGCGATGGCCGCCAGCTCACCAGGGGGCCACGTCGGGTCGACGTCGGTGCCCACCGCCTCCGAGACCGCCTCGCTGATCGGCAGCCGCACGAAGTCGCCGGCGAGGTCGATCCTCCGGTCGCCGAGCGAGAACGAGGTGGCGCCGACGACCTCGCTGACGACCTCGCGCAGCACCTCCTCGGCGGTGGCCATCACGTCGTCGCCGTCGGCGTAGGCCTCGTACGCCTCGAGCATCGTGAACTCGGGGTTGTGGGTGGCGTCGACGCCCTCGTTGCGAAAGTTGCGGTTGAGCTCGAACACCCGCTCGAAACCACCGACGACCAGCCGCTTGAGGTAGAGCTCGGGGGCGATCCGCAGGTACATGGGGATGTCGAGGGCGTTGTGGTGGGTGACGAACGGCCGGGCGAGTGCCCCGCCCGGCTGCACCTGGAGCATCGGGGTCTCGACCTCGAGGAACCCCCGGGACTCATAGGCGCGCCGCAGCGCCGAGACGACTCGACTGCGGGTGAAGGCGGTCGCCCGGGCCTCGGGGTTGATGGCGAGGTCGACGGCGCGACGGCGGAACCGCTCGCCCCGGTCGGCAAGGCCGTGCCACTTGTCGGGGAGGGGGCGCATGGACTTGGCGGCGAGGACCCAGTCGTCGACCTTGACGCTGAGCTCGCCCTTCCTGGTGGTGATCACCTCGCCGGAGGCGACGACCCAGTCGCCGAGGTCGAGGCCGGAGAACCGGGCGAAGGAGTCCTCGTCGAGGGCGTTCTGCTGGACGAACAGCTGGATGTCGCCGGTCTGGTCCCGCAGCACCCCGAAGCGGAGCTTCCCGAACGACCGCAGGCCGACCAGCCGACCCCCCACGGTGACGTGCTCGCCGGTCTCGGTCCCCGGTTCGAGGTCGGGGTGGGCGGCGGCGAGCCCGGCGGCGGTGGCATCGGGTTTGGGCACCCCGACCGGGAAGGGGTCGATGCCGGCGGCCCGGAGCGCCTGGAGCTTCTGGCGGCGGGCCGCCAGCAGGCCGGCGAGGCCGCCTTCGTCGGGCTCCACGGGGGTGTCGTCGGGCATGGCCCGGGAGGGTACCGGGGCGGGCGACGCTGTCCCCGCCCGGGTAGCGTCGCCGCCATGTCCACCACCTTCGACCCGCCCATCGACGGCGACCGCCTCGAGGCGTTCCACGAGTGGTTGTTCGCCCCGTGGGTGAAGGACCTCGG
>CAZTLW010000160.1:0-4460 GCA_964614585.1 uncultured Acidimicrobiia bacterium
CCGCGCTGGAGCAGGAGCTGGGCGAGTCCGAATCGACCAAGCTGGTCTGGCGGCCCACGACGACCACCGAGCTGGACCTTGAGGGGATGCAGAAGCTGATGAAGCTGGTGGACGCGCTGGAAGACGACGACGACGTGCAGCGCGTGACCACCAACTTCGAGGCTTCGGACGAGGTGATGGCGCAGCTTTAGGTTTTTTCAGTTGAAAAATGCGGTCGAGGCTGTTTGAGGCGCGGTCAATTTGGCCTTGAACTGCCGGTGCCGACCGGAATCTTTGAAAGATTCCGGTCAAGAAAGTTTTAAACTTTCTTGGTCCCAGCCCATTGCGGGGCGCGCGCAAGGCGGTGAGGGGCGAGTGGCAAATTCGGGTCAATCGCTGCTGACACCCTGCGGCCTGATCTGGCGCGAGGCCTGCGACGGGCTGCCCCTAGGGCGGCCAATACCTACCCCGACGCGCGCCGCGTCAACGATTGGCGAATTGCCCGGAACGGGCGTTTCGCGCCCTGAACCGCCAGATTCGTACGGCGGCTCAGATCGTCGTCTGAAGCCGGTAGCCGGCGTGATAGGTCAGCGCCGCGGCGGTGACGATCCGGGCGCCGTCCGACGTGGTCCGATCAAGCCGCAGCAGCGCCGTTCCGGGCAGGCAGCCGAGCAGCGCGGCAAGCGCGTCATCGGCGCAGACCGCGCCGAAGGACAGGGTGCCGCCGGTAAAGGGGGCGTTGCGCACCAGCCATTCGTTGGCCGAGACCTGTGACAGGTCCGCATCAAGGATGCCGGGCGCGGCGGCGGGGGCGATCCAGCGATCCTCGATCACGAAGGGATGCGCACCGGACAGGTGCAGGGCGCGCAGGTGCAGTGCGGCCTCGTCTTCGGGCAGGGCGAGGGAGGCGGCGACGGGCGGCGGCGGCGTGGCCATCTCGCGCGACAGCAAGCGGTAGCCATAGGCCTGCCCCAGGGCGGCGACCTCGTCCCGGATCAGGGGGATCTGGAGGACGGCGCGGCGCACCGGGGCGGCGGCGACGCGGGTGCCGGCGCGGCGGCGGCGGTCCAGAACGCCAGCCTCGGCCAGGTCGCGCAGGGCGCGGTTGACGGTAGCGCGGGCGCAGCCCAGTTCGATCGCCAGGTCGGCCTCGTTCGGGATCATGTCGCCGGGGGGCCATTCGCGGGTGCGGATGCGGCGCAGCACCTCGGCCCTGATGCTTTGCCAGGTGTACGCGGTCTGCGATGGCTGGGTCATGAAATGTCCTTCAGGCGGGCGAGCGTGGCGCGGTAGGCATCGGTGATGGCGGCGCGGCGGGGGTGTGCGCCGTCTTCTACCACGTGGCGGCCCGCAGACCAGACATGCGCGATCATGCGCGAATCGCCGCAGGTCATGAACGTGTCCAGCAGCGTGTCGCCGGTGCGACCGATCAGGTCGGTCGCGCCTGCATCCAGCGCCAGCAGGTCGGCCCATTGCCCCGGTGCGATGGTGCCCGTGCCGCGCGCGGTGGCTTGTGCGCCGCCCGCGGCGGCGATGTCGAAGATGCGCCGCCCGGTGGAGTGCTCGGCGCTGGCCAGCATGGCGCGGCCGTGATCGCGCAGGCGCTGGGAATATTCCAGGGTGCGCATTTCCTCGGGCAGGGAGATGCGGATGTTGCTGTCGGACCCGATGCCGAACCGCCCGCCGGCATCGGCGTAGGCGACGCCGTCGAAGATACCGTCGCCCAGGCTGGATTCGGTGATCGGGCACAGGCCGGCCACCGCGCCGGAGCGCGCCAGCATGTCGCGCTCAAACGGCTCCATTTGCGTGCAGTGGATCAGGCACCAGCGTTCATCGACGCTTGTTTGCGCGAACAGGTGCTCAATCGGGCGCGCGCCGGTGGCGGTGCGCAGTTCCTCGACCTCGGCGGTTTGCTCGGCCAGGTGCATGTGGATGGGGCCGTCGCCGGCCATCGCGATGGCGGCGCGCAGCCCGTCATCGGTGACGGCGCGCAGGCTATGGGGGGCGAGGCCCATGCGCGCGTCTTGCGGTAGCGCATCGAGCGCGGGGCGCGCGGCGGCCAGAAGGCGCGCGAAGCTGTCCACGTCATTGCCAAAGCGCACCTGGCCGGGGCCGAGCGCGCGGCCGTCGCGGCCACCGACCTGGTAGAGCACGGGCAGCAGGGTCAGGCCGATGCCGGTTTGCGCGGCGGCGGCGCAGATGCGCGCGGCCATTTCGGCGGGGTCGTCGTAGCCGGTGCCGCCGGGCGCGTGGTGGAGGTAGTGAAACTCGGCCACCGAGGCAAAGCCGGATTCCAGCATTTCCATCTGGGCGAAGGCGGCGATCGCCTGCACGTCGTCGGGGGTGAGTTGATCGAGAAAGCGGAACATCAGGCGGCGCCATGTCCAGAAACTGTCGTGCGGATCGGGGCCGCGCCGCTCGCTCAGGCCGGCCATGGCGCGCTGAAACGCGTGGCTGTGCAGGTTGGCGGGCGCGGGCAGGGCCGGGCCGATGCGCACCCCTTCGGCAGGCACGCCGGGGGCGACGGCGGCGATGCGCCCGTCTGCGCCGATCTCGATGCGGACATCGGTGTGCCAGCCATCGGGCAGCAGGGCGGTGGTGGCGTGGAGAACCTGTTTCATGCTTGACTCGAGATTATTATGTATAGACATATACACATTAAGCGCAGATGAAACAGGAATCAATCGCCATGAGCCGGGTCTTGATGACGGAACTGGACGCCGCGACGATGGAGGGGGGCTATGGCCTGATCCGCGATGCGGCGATCATGGTTGAGAACGGGCGCGTGGCGTGGGTCGGCCCGCGCGCGCAGGCGCCCGCGGCGGAGCGGACCCGCGCCATGGGCGGATGCCTGGTGACGCCGGCGCTGATCGATTGTCACAGCCATATCGTGTTCGGCGGCGACCGCGCGGGCGAGTTCGAGATGCGCCTTGAGGGCGCGAGTTACGAAGAGGTGGCGCGCGCCGGTGGCGGCATCGTGTCAACGGTGCGCGATACGCGCGCGGCCAGCGAGGCGGAGTTGCTGGCGGGCGCATTGACGCGCGTTGACGCGATGATCGCCGAGGGCGTCGGCGTGATCGAGGTGAAGTCGGGCTATGGCCTGGATGTCGAGGCCGAGATGCGGATGCTGCGCGTGGCGCGCCGCATTGCCGCCGAGCGGCCGGTGCATATCCGCACGACGTGGCTGGCCGCGCATGCCCTGCCGCCCGAGTACGAGGGGCGCGCGGATGCCTATATCGACGAGGTTTGCATTGCGGGCCTGCGCGCGGCGCACGCGGCGGGGCTGGTCGATGCGGTGGACGGGTTTTGCGAATCCATCGCCTTTGATGCGGGCCAGATCGCGCGCGTGTTCGATGCGGCGGAGGCGCTGGGCCTGCCGGTGAAGCTGCATGCCGAGCAGCTCAGTCACATGGGGGGCGCGGCGCTGGCGGCGCGCTACGGGGCGCTGTCGGCCGATCACGTGGAATATGCCACCGCCGAGGATGCGCGGGCGATGGCGGCGGCGGGCACGGTGGCGGTGATCCTGCCCGGTGCGTTCTATACCCTGCGCGAGACGCAGGCGCCGCCGATCGAGGCGTTCCGCGCGGCGGGCGTCGAGATGGCGCTGGCGACCGATTGCAACCCCGGATCATCGCCGCTGACCTCGCCGTTGTTGGCGATGAACATGGGGTGCACCCTGTTTCGCATGACGCCCGCCGAGGCGTTGGCGGGGGTGACGCGGGTGGCGGCGCGGGCGCTGGGCCTGACGGACCAGGGGCGGATCGCGCCGGGATGCCGGGCCGATCTGGCGGTGTGGGACATCGGCGAGCCTGCGGAGCTGGCGTATCGGATCGGGTTCAACCCCCTTAACAGAAGGATATTCTCGGGATGTCTGTGATCAAGTCGGTGATCGAGCCGGGCAACATGACGCTGGCGGCGATGCGCGCGGTCTATCGCGGCGCGCCGGTGCCCGCGATCGACCCGTCGGCGCGTGCGGGGGTCGAGCAGGCCGCCGGCATGGTGAGCGCCGCCGCGCGGGGCGAGGCGGCCGTCTACGGGGTGAACACCGGCTTTGGCAAGCTGGCCAGCCGCAAGATCGCGCCGAACGACACCGCGGCGTTGCAGCGCAACCTGATCCTGTCGCATTGCTGCGGCGTCGGTGCGCCGCTGGAGCGTGATACCGTGCGCCTGATGATGGCGCTGAAGGCGGCGTCGCTGGCGCGGGGGGCGTCGGGCGTGCGGTGGCAGGTGATCGCGCTGATCGAGGCGATGCTGGCGCAGGAGGTGACGCCGGTGATCCCGACGCAGGGGTCGGTGGGCGCGTCGGGCGATTTGGCGCCGCTGGCGCATATGGCGGCGGTGATGATCGGCGAGGGCGAAGCCGAGGTTGCCGGCACGCGGATGCCGGGCGCCGAGGCGCTGGAGCGCGCGGGGCTGACGCCCGTGGTTCTGGGCCCGAAGGAGGGACTGGCCCTGATCAACGGCACGCAGTTCAGCGCCGC
>CAZTLW010000161.1:0-4438 GCA_964614585.1 uncultured Acidimicrobiia bacterium
GGCTCGTTCGAGTCCGGAACGCCAGGCCCCTGCCGCCTCCTCGGCGGCCGCCCGACGGTCGGAGCCCGCCGGTGGATCCACCCACGGCTCGAAATCGGCCGGGCGCAGGTCGGGGAACACGAGGGCGAGGTTGCCCATGTCGCCCTTCGGGTCGATGGCGAGGACCGGGATGCCGGCGGCCAGGGCCTCCTCGAGACAGACGATGCCGAGACCCGTCTTCCCGGAGCCGGTCATGCCGACGATGACGCCGTGGGTGGTCAGGTCGTCCCCGTCGATCCCGACCGTCTCACCGGTGGGGCTCGTACCCAGATGCCACGTCACGAGGTCGCCAGCCACCCTTCGAGTTCGTCGAGGTCGGCGCCGAGCACCTGCCGTTCATCGCCCTCGTCCAAGGTCGCCCAGACGCGGCGGGCGCTGGTGATGACGGCTCGAGCCGCCCGAGCGTCGCCACCCACCCACAGCGCCCGGGCCAGTGCCTCCTCGGCGCAGCCCGTGACGAAGGCGTCGAGGTCGTGGGCCTGGCAGAGGTCCATCGCCGCGTCGGCGAAGGTGCGGGCGAGGCCCGCCTCGCCGATGAGCGAGCACACCCGGCTCACCTGCCAGTCCGAGATGGCGTGGTGGCGGGGGTCGCCGGCGATCTGCCAGTGGTAGCGGGAGGTGAGGGCCCGGCCGAGCATGTCGCGGTCGTCGGCAGCCGTCCGGTCCGGTCGGTCGATGAGCTCCCACGTCTCGTTGTAGGTGGCGACGGCGATCGCCCGGTGGTCGATGTCCATGTCCGGCATCCTCGCACGGCGACACGGCGACGTGACGCCCGGCGCGTACGATCGGGCCCGTGCACTCCGACGACGTCGACGGTTTCGGGCCCAACGACTGGCTGATCGCCGAGCAGTACGAGAGGTACCGCGACTCCCCGGCGTCGGTCGCCTCGGCGTGGCGTGAGTACTTCGAGTCGGTCGCCGACGGGCCACGGCCGGTGACGCCGACCGAGGAGGCCCCGGCGACGCCCCCCCGACCGGCCGAGGCACCGGCGTCGGCCGAGGAGCCCTCGGCGCCCGAGGCACCGGGACCCGAGGGTCCCGAGACGCCTCCGCCCGGTGCCGAGCCGCTGCGGGGGGTGTCGGCACGGATCGCCGAGCGGATGGACGACTCCCTCTCGGTCCCGACCGCCACCTCGGTACGCACCATCCCGGCGAAGCTCCTCGAGGTCAATCGCCGGATCATCAACAACCACCTCGCCCGGTCGCCGGCGGGGGGGAAGGTGAGCTTCACCCACCTCATCGGGTGGGCGGTCGTCCGGGCGATCGCGGACATGGAGGGCATGAACGTCGCCTACACCGTCGTCGATGGCACCCCCCACGTGATCCGCCACGACGCCGTCAACCTCGGCATTGCCGTGGACGTCACCCGCAAGGACGGGACCCGGGCCCTGCTGGTGCCGAACATCAAGGCCGCCGACCAGGGCGACTTCCGGGCGTTCTGGGATGCCTACGAGGACGTCATCGACCGGGTCCGTCGCAACCGGATCACCCCCGACGACTTCGACGGCACCACCGTCTCGCTCACCAACCCCGGGATGCTCGGCACGGTCCAGTCGGTGCCCCGGCTCATGGACGACCACGGGCTGATCGTCGGGGTGGGGTCGATCTCCCATCCGCCCCAGTTCGAGGGCGCCGACCCCGAGTACCTGGCCCGCACCGGGATCGGGAAGATCCTGACGATCACCTCCACCTACGACCACCGGGTCATCCAGGGCGCCCAGTCGGGCCAGTTCCTGGGTCGGGTCCATGGGCTGCTCCTCGGCGAGGGCGACTTCTTCGACGAGGTCTTCCGCTCCATGGGCGTGCCGTACCTCCCGGCGCGCTGGGCGCCCGACCACAATCCCCGGGTCGGGTCGACGGAGTGGGCCGAGAAGCAGGCCCGGGTCTTCCGGCTGATCGACCTGTACCGCGAGCGCGGCCACCTCATCGCCGACCTCGACCCCCTGCGACTCGACCCGCCGACGATGCCCGAGGAGCTCGACCCCCTGAGCCACGGGTTGACGATCTGGGACCTCGACCGCGAGTTCGCCACCGGCGGACTGATCGGCCGGCCCCTGATGCCACTCGGGGACATCCTGAGCGTGCTGCGCGACGCGTACTGCCGGACCCTCGCCGTGGAGTACAGCCACGTGCAGCAGCCCGATCGCAAGGCCTGGCTGCAGGAGCGCCTCGAGGGCGCCCGGCTCGAGCTCCCCCGCGAACAGCGCCGGCGAATCCTCACCATGCTGAACCAGGCCGAGGGCTTCGAGCGGTTCCTGCACACGAAGTACCTCGGACAGAAGCGCTTCAGCCTCGAGGGCTCCGAGTCGCTCATCCCCGCCCTCGACGCGGTGCTGGACGCGGCCCTCGACGACGGCATGGACGACGTCGTCATCGGCATGGCCCATCGTGGCCGCCTCAACGTCCTGGCCAACATCGTCGGCAAGGGCTTCGAGGCCGTCTTCCAGCAATTCACCGGTGCCTACGACGACGCCGAGCAGGGCTCGGGGGATGTCAAGTACCACCTCGGGGCGGGCGGCACCCGGACCCGGCGGGGCCACGATCTGGGCGTGCACGTGGTGGCCAACCCCTCCCACCTCGAGGCCGTCGACCCGGTGCTCGAGGGCATCGTGCGCGCCAAGCAGGACCGGTACCCCGCCGGCGGCCAGTACCAGGTGCTGCCCGTCCTGATCCACGGCGACGCCGCCTTCTCGGGCCAGGGGGTGGTGGTGGAGACGCTCCACCTCTCGCTGCTGCCCGGCTACCGGACCGGTGGCACCGTGCACGTGGTGGTGAACAACCAGGTCGGGTTCACCACCGACGTGGTCGAGGCCCGGTCCTCGTACTACGCCACCGACGTCGCGAAGACGGTCAATGCCCCGATCATCCACGTGAACGGCGACGATCCCGAGGCGGTCGTGCGGGCCGCCGAGCTGGCGTTCGCCTATCGGCAGGCCTTCCACACCGACGTCGTGGTGGACCTCATCTCGTACCGGCGGCGGGGCCACAACGAGGGCGACGAGCCGAGCTACACCCAGCCGGTGATGTACCGGGCGATCGAGTCCCATCCCACCGTGCGCGAGCTCTACCTCGATCGGCTCGTCACGACCGGCGAGCTGTCGCGGGAGCAGGCCGATGAGATCGTCGCCGAGTTCGACGAGCGGCTGGCGTCGGCCTTCGCCACCACCCAGGACCTGCCACCACCGGCGAGCCCGGGGTCGGTGCCGGACCCCGACCCCGACCACATCGACACCACGGTCGACCGGGACACCGTCGCCGACCTCGTGACCGTGCTCACGACGTTCCCCGAGGACTTCGAGATCCACCCGAAGCTGGAGCGGCTCGTCGAGGCGCGACGCACGCTCATGGAACGGGACGAGGTGGACTGGGCGATGGGCGAGGCGCTCGCCCTCGCCTCGCTCGCCGCCGAGGGTCACTCGATCCGGTTGGCGGGCGAGGACGTCGCTCGAGGCACTTTCAGCCATCGCCACGCCGCCTTCGTCGACCACCGCACCGCCGAGGACTGGATGCCGATCGCGGTGTTGGAGGACGACGACGTCCGGGTCCGCATCCACGACTCGCTGCTGAGCGAGTACGCGGCGCTCGGGTTCGAGTACGGCTACGCCGTCGAGTCGCCCGAGACGCTGGTCATGTGGGAAGCCCAATTCGGGGACTTCGCCAATGGGGCCCAGGTGATCGTCGACCAGTTCATCTCGGCGGGCGAGGACAAGTGGGCCCAGCGGTCGGGCGTCGTCCTGCTGCTGCCGCACGGGTTCGAGGGCCAGGGGCCCGAGCACTCGTCCGCCCGCATCGAGCGGTTCCTTACGCTGTGTGCCGAACACAACATGCGGGTGGTGGTCCCCACCACCGCCGCCAACCACTTCCACCTGCTGCGACGGCAGGCCCTCCTGCCGCATCGCAAGCCGCTCATCGTCTTCACCCCGAAGTCGCTCCTGCGCACCGCCGACACCTTCGGGACCGTGGACGACCTCACCGATGGCCGGTTCGCCCCCGTGATCGACGACCCCCGCGGTGTCGCCGGGGCCCGGCGGCTCGTCGTCTGCACCGGGAAGGTCTACTACGACCTCGCCGAGGCGGCTCCCGCCGACGTGGCCATCGTCCGGGTCGAACAGCTCTACCCCGTGCCCGAGACCGAGTTGGGAGCCATCTTCGACCGCTCGCCGGAGGCCGACCTCGTGTGGTGCCAGGAGGAGCCGGAGAACATGGGTGCCTGGGGCTTCCTCCGGGACCGCCTGCGCCGCCTGTCGGGCCGCGAGCCACGGTTCGTCGGCCGCGCGGCCAGCGCCAGCCCCGCCACCGGTTCCTCCGCCCGCCACCAGGTGGAACAGGAGTCGCTGGTGGCCGAGGCCTTGGGCGGCTGAGCGCGGAACCACGGAAGGAGATCCCCCCGCCAGGGGGGA
>CAZTLW010000162.1:0-4370 GCA_964614585.1 uncultured Acidimicrobiia bacterium
GCGGGGATCACCGTCGACCTCCTCGACGGCCTCGAGTTGGCCGGAGTCCGGCATCTGTGCCGCCGCCGACGGAAGGAACCCGTGTCGACGGAGGGGTACCTGGTGGTCCAACCCCAGTTGGACGAGGCGGGCTACAAACTCCACGGCCGACTCGACGCCGTGCAGGGATCGGTGGTCACCCAGGCGCTCGAGGCCGAAGCCGACCGCCTCTGCGATGGCGTGCCCGCCACCGAGCGGCCGACCCGGTCGGCGTTGCGGGCCGACGCCCTCACCTCGCTGTGCGAGGGCGGCACCCGCCAAGCGGTCGTGTCGGTCCACCACAACCCCGAAGGCTCCGTGGAGATCGACGGAGTGGCCGCCTCCCGGGGCGATCTGGAGCACGCCACCTGCGTGGGTGCCGTGGAGGCGGGCGACGGCTCGGGAGAGACCCGCCGAACTGTGTCACCTCGCCAACGGCGGCGCATTCTCTATCGGGATCAGCATCGTTGCACGATCGACGGCTGCGTCAGCCGCCACCGCCTCGAAGTCCACCACATCACCCACCGCTCCCAGGGCGGCGAGCACGACGATCACAACCTCACGACCCTCTGCTGGTTCCATCATCACGTGGGGGTCCACCGCCGGGGTTTCACCATCGACCGCACCAGCCCACCCGGACGGCGCCGCCTCCTCCCACCCGGCCAGACACGGAGCCCACCCGGCTGACCGGGCCAGTCCGCCCGCTGGCGTTCGGCCGCATGACTACGCACTCACGACGTCAAGACCGTCGACGACTACGCCGTGGTCCACCCAGGCGCGCACCATCTCCGTGAACCGGTCGGGAGCCTCGGCGTTCCACTGGTGGCCCACGTCGGGCACGACGGCACCTCGGGCACCGGGGAGAGCCGTCACGAGGAACGGCACCGCCCGCCGGGCCGGCGCAGTGTCCTTCTCCCCCACCACTGCGAGCACGGGCACATCGATCCCCTCCAAGCCGTCGGGCAGCGGCTTGGTCGACACCTCGTCGACGATGGCGGCGATGGCCGCCGGGTCGGTCTCGAGGGCGGTGGCGACGAACGCTTCCATCGACTCCTCGTCGGGCATGCCGAACATCCGCCCGATGATCCTTGAGCCGACGCGGGTGCCGTAGAGACCAGTCATCGCCCGGTTGAGCAGCCGCATCCCGCTCGGCAGCGCCCCTTCGGGTACGCCCGAGACGAGCACCGACCGGCACAGCTCCGGATGGGCGATGGCCAGGTGGAGCGCCACGATCCCGCCCAGTGACAGCCCGACGACGTGGGCACCATCGGGCGCCCGCTCACGGAGCTCGGCGGCCACGGCCTCGGCCGCCCCGGCGAACCCGGTCCAGGCCTCCGATCCGCTCCTGCCCAGCCCCGGTAGGTCGGGCACGATCGTCCGGTGGTCGGCCGACAGCGCCTCGACCTGCTCGGCCCACATCCACCCGGCCACCATCGACCCGTGCAGGAACAGGATCGGCGTCCCCTCGGTGGGGCCTCGTTCGTCGACGTACATCGTCACACCTCCTCCGATCAGCATGGCCCATGGCGATTCGGCCGTCATCGGCCGGGCGACGGACCCGGCGTCCTCCGCGAGGAGGAGCCTCAGGCCGACTCGGCCCAAGCCTCCACACGCTCGGTGAGGATCGGGAGGGTGATCGTCCCGGCGCCCAACACCGCCTCGTGGAATCCCGTGATGTCGAAGCGCTCGCCCATCGACTGCTCGGCCCGTGCCCGCAGCCGGTCGATGTGGAGTCGGCCGACCATGTAGCCCAGCGCCTGGCCGGGGGCGCCGATGTAACGATCCACCTCGGCGGCGACCTCCTGGCGGTTCATCGGCGAGTTGGCGACCATGTAGTCGATCGCCCGCTGACGACTCCAGCCGAGGGCGTGCATCCCGGTGTCGACCACCAGCCGGCAGGCCCGCATCGAGTCGGCCTGCAGCATGCCCACTCGGGCCAGGTCACTCGTGTACAGGCCCATCTCGTCGGCGAGTCGCTCCGAGTACAGCCCCCACCCCTCGTTGAAGGCCGCCACATACAGGCGCTGCTGCACGTGGTGGAGGGACGCATCCTCGATGGCGAGGGCCAACTGGAAGTGGTGGCCGGGAACCGACTCGTGGTAGGCGATCGCCTCAAGCCCGAAGGTGGTCCACACCGTGGGGTCGGCGACGTTGAAGAAGAACGTGCCGTTGCCGCCGCCTTCGGGCGGGTCCGAGTAGAAGGCGAGTGCGCCGCCGTCGATGGCGACGCCGTCACACGGGGTCGCCGGGGTCCGAGAGAACCACTCCGGGGCCACCGCCTCGGCCCGGGCGAGGGCGGCGAGCGCATCGTCGACGACCTGTTGCCCGTCGGTGTAGTGGAGGGCGGGATCGGTGCGGAGCCGTTCGAGGATCCCGTCGACGTCGATGGTGCCGAGCACCGGCCCGGCGATCTCCCGATACTCGTCGGCGAGACGGTCCACCTGCTCGAGCCCGATCCGATGCACCTCCTCGGCCGACAAGTCGAGGGTGGTGTGGGCCTTGACGAGCGCGTCGTAGGTGACGACGCCATCGGGGAGGTGCAGCAGCCCGGCCTGGTCGTCACCCCGTCCGTTGGGTGCGGCGTGATCGATCAGCGCCCGTCGGTAGGCGGTCAGGCCGGCGACGAACGGGCCGTCCACGGCCTGCCGAAGGCGTTCGTCCCACCCGTCGAACCCCTCGGTCGGTGCCGGCTGGCCGTACCAGTGCGACGGGTCGGCGATCCGCACCGCCAACGCTGCCGCCAGTCGGTCGGCATGCGAGCTGAGCGGGGTGACGCCGCGAGCGCAGGCGTCGGCCATCCGCTCGGCCATGGCGCGGGCGAACGGCTCGAACGCGGCGACCTTCTCGAGGTACCGCTCGCCATCGGTGGCCGTGACCAGTGGGTAGCGGGGCAGGAAGGGGATCAGGTACCCGAGCAATCCGGTCTCGGGGTTGGGGATGTCGATGTCGTAGCCGAGTCCCTTGAAGCGGTCCACTCCGGCGGTGGCGGCGACGGTGTGGAGGAGGGCACGGTCGGCGTCGTCGGCGCCCTCGGCCATGGCCAGGGCTCGCCGGGCGAAGTCGGCGTAGCGCGCCTCGGTGGCCGCCGCCCCGGCCGGGGTCGGATCGTCCCAGCGCTCGAGGTGGTCGAGGTCACCGGCCCAGAGGTTGTGCCAGACATCGACCTGTTTGCGGAAGGCGACGTACTCGTCGGCGAGCGCATGCGGCGTCATGGACGAAGGGTACGCCCCGGCGGTCGCAGCGAGCGGGCACCCGCGTAGGCTCGCCCGGGAGTCGGACCGAAGGAGCCCACGGTGTCGGAGACCCTCGAGAACCTGCTGAGCGAGGACCGCACGTTCCCCCCCAGCGACGAGTTCGTGGCCCAGGCCAATGGCCAGCCCGGCATCCACGACGAAGCCGAGGCCGACTGGCTCGGCTGGTGGGAGCGCAACGCCCGCGAGCGCATCACCTGGTTCACCGAACCGACCGTGGTGCTCGACGACTCCAACCCGCCGTTCTTCAAGTGGTTCACCGACGGGGAACTGAACCTCTCCTACAACTGCCTCGACCGCCACGTCGAGTCCGGCGGTGGCGACAAGGTCGCCTACCACTGGGAGGGCGAACCCGGCGACAAGCGAACCATCACCTACGCCGACCTCCACGTCGAGGTCCAGCAATTCGCCAACGCCCTCAAGGGTCTCGGCGTCGGGCGGGGCGACCGGGTCGCCATCTACATGGGGATGATCCCCGAACTGCCGATCGCCATGCTCGCCTGCGCCCGCATCGGCGCCGTCCACTCCGTCGTCTTCGGCGGGTTCTCCTCCGACTCGCTCGCCGACCGCATCAACGACGCCCAGGCCAAGGCCGTCATCACCCAGGACGGGGCCTGGCGGCGCGGCTCGATCACCGAACTGAAGGCGAACACGGACGTCGCCCTTGCCAAGACGTCGAGCGTCGAGCACGTCATCGTGGTGAACCGCACCGACCACGGCGTCGACATGACCGACGGCCGCGACCTCTGGTGGCACGACCTCATGGCCGATGCCGACCCCGAGTGCCCGGCCGAGGTGCTCGGCGCCGAGGACCTCCTCTACATCCTCTACACCTCGGGCACCACCGGGAAGCCCAAGGGCATCGTCCACACCCAGGGCGGCTACCTGACTGGGGTGGCGACCACCCACCACTACGTCTTCGACATCAAACCCGACGACGTCTACTGGTGCACCGCCGACATCGGCTGGGTCACCGGCCACAGCTATATCGTCTACGGGCCGCTCGCCAACCACACCACCGGGGTGATGTACGAGGGCGCCCCGAACCAGCCGGGCCCCGATCGGCTGTGGCAGATCATCGAGGACTACGGGGTCACGATC
>CAZTLW010000163.1:0-4315 GCA_964614585.1 uncultured Acidimicrobiia bacterium
GAACCCTGGGTTCCCAGCCGCGTCAGTCGGGGGATTCGAGGAGGTCGAAGCTGGCGCCCTGGGGGTCGCAGAGCACCGCGATGCGGCCGGGTCCGGCGTCGTCGGCGAACGTCGGTCGCGTCACCGTGGCCCCGAGGTCGATCGCCCGCGCCTCGGCGGCGGCGCAGTCCTCGACGGCGAAGTACACCGACCAGTGCGACGGCACGTCGGCGGGCACCTCCTCGGGCATCGGCAGCATCCCGGCGAAGGCGTCGCCGTGGAGCGAGAACGTCGTGAACGGCAGGCCGTGGTGGGTCTCGGCCTCCCAGCCGAAGGCTGCCTCGTAGAAGGGCACCGCCGCCATGGGGTCCCGGGTGAGCAGGTCGAACCAGCACACCGACCCGGGCCGGTGCGACAGCCAGGCGACGTCGGGGGGCGGCTCGTCGTACGACATCACCCCGAACATCGCCCCGCTCGGGTCGGCGACGACGCCCACCTGCCCGTCGGGGATCGGGGTGGCCGCCTGCAGCACCGTGGCACCGACGGCCGAGGCGGCCGCCAGCGACTCGGCCACGTCGGGGACGACGACGAACATCGTCCAGGCCGGCGGGATCGACTCCTCGCCGGGTGGGGTGGCCATCATCCCGGCCACGTCGAGGTCGCCGAGCTTGCCGATGTGGTACTCGCCCATCGGGGTGTCGGTCGTCTCGACGTGCCAGCCCAACAGGGCGGCGTAGAACTCGCGGGCGGCGGCCGGATCGGGGGTCGACAGGTCGGCCCAGCCGGGGACGTTCATGGTGTGGGTGGTGATCACGGGAACTCCCTCCGCGGTGGGGTGCCGACGTCGCGGCGCAGGAGGTCGTCCACGGCCACGGCGTAGACCTCGGCGTCGAAGAGGTGGCCGAAGCAGATCCCGGCGTGGTGGACCCGCCCGGTGGTGGTGCGAAGCTCGAGGCCCGACACGAGCGAGCGGAACGACACCCACGCACCGAGGACCAGCAGGCCGATCGTCCCCCACCAGGCGACGTCGAGGGCGAAGGCCCCAAAGGCGATGAGGACCCCGGCGACGAGCCGGAGCGGACGGACGGAGAGCCGGACCAGCGCCAGCGATGCGAGCTCGGTGAGCGGCACCTCCACGTGCTTGGTGCCCAACGGCACGATGCCGAGCAGGGCCCGGGGCACGTCCCACCGCAGCACCCACTCGTCGACCGCCAATCGGGTGCGGAGGTGACGGGCGGCCGGGTGGACCGGCAGCACCAACGGAGGGACGTGCCCGGGCCGGATCATCGGCCGCCCCGGACCAACATCGCGAGCAGCTTGACGACGTTGACGAGGATCCCGACCGACACCCCGAAGATGCCGAGGCCGACGAGGATCCGGGCCACCAGGGCCCAGTCGAAGGCGTAGGCGGAGAAGTCGAACGGGAACACCTGCCACATGGCGATCCCGGCCAGCAACGAGTAGATGCCGGTCACGATGTCGCCGAGCGCCCGGAACCACTCGCCGTCGTAGGCGACGTAGAGGGCGTAGGCGATGATCGTGACGATCAGCGAGGCGTTGATGGCCGGCAGGACGTCGACGAAGCCGTCGGTGAGCCACGAGAACCACCCCCAGGCGAGCAGGTTGTTCGCGACCCACAGGATGAGGGCGTTGATGACGATGGCCACCACGTACCCCGCCTGGCGGGCCGGGCGGCTGCGGCGCTCCTCGGAGAGCACCGCGTCGGAGGGCGGTGCCTGTGTCATACGTACATGCTACGAAGTTCACAAACGACCCGACAGGGTGGATCGGATGAATGTTCGGGAGTCGCGAAATCCCTGCGCCCCTGCGTCACCCGAGCCGCCTACGGTTGGCCGACGCCCGCACTTCCCCGTGGAGCTGCGACCCCACCCGTGACCACCGACGATCGACGGCCTCGCCGCAACCGCCGACGAACGGCCAACCCACCCCTCCCCACCATGCGCTCGGAGCGCCGGTGGCGCCGTCGACGACTCTTCGGACGTCGCAGGGCCTTCCGTTTCTCCCGTCGCACCGCCTGACGAATCCGGGCCGCGACGCCGGGCTCGGCATAGGGTCGGCCCGACACCACCCCGGGAGACCCCATGGCACGCACCGCACTCGTCACCGGCGCCGCCTCCGGCATCGGCAAGGCCACTGCCGAGACCCTGACCGCCCGCGGTTGGTCGGTCATCGGCGCCGACCTGCACGACGCCGACATCGAGGCCGACCTCACCACGATCGAGGGTCGCCAGCACCTCGTCGAGGAGGCCCGGCGCCTGTCGGGCGGCACCCTCGACGCCGTCGTCGCCATCGCCGGGCTCGCCGAGCCGATCGCCAAGACCGTCGGCGTCAACTACTTCGGCATGGTGTCGACGCTGACCGACCTGCGGCCGCTGCTCGTCGGGTCGGACGCACCCCGGGCCGCCGGGGTGGCGTCGATGGCCTCGCTCATGCCGATCGACGACGAGCTCGTGGGATTGCTCGACGCCGGGGACGAACCCGCCGCCCTCGCCCGGGCCGAGGTGCTCGCCGGCAGCGAGGAGACGGGCAACCTCATCTACTCGTCGACCAAGCAGGCGTTCGCCCGGTGGGTCCGCCGCCATGCCCCCACCCCCGACTGGGCGGGCGCCCACATCCCGCTCAACGCCGTGGCCCCCGGCGTCATCGCCACCCCGATGACGGCCGAGCTCACCGCCACCCCGGAGGCCCGCGCCGAGCTCCTCCAGATGGTGCCGATGCCGCTCAACGGGATCGCCGAGGCCCAGGTGGTCGCCGACCTGCTGGTGTGGCTCGTGAGCGAGGAGAACAGCCACCTCTGCGGGCAGGTCGTCTTCGTCGATGGCGGCTCCGACGCCGTCATCCGCGGCGACGCCACCTGGTAGGCCACTCGAACCTTGGGCCGGAGCGCGTCGATCCGACGGTCTCCGGCCCAGGGAACGCCGAATCCCGCGGTCCCGAACCCTGGGTTCGCAACCGCGGGCTCAGGTGCCGGGGCGGGTGAGGCCGCTCTCGTAGGCGGCCACCACCAGCTGGACGCGGTCGCGGAGGCCCAACTTGGTGAGCAGGTGGCTCACGTGGGTCTTCACCGTCGTCTCGCCCACGAAGAGCTCCTCGGCGATCTCGGCGTTCGTGAGGCCTCGGGCCACCAAACCGAGCACCTCCCGTTCCCGGTCGGTGACGTCGTCGAGTCCCGACGGCGGGGTCGCCGTTGGCCGGGCGGCGAACTCGGCGATGAGCCGCTTGGTGATCGACGGCGCCAGCAGCGCGTCGCCGGCCGCCACCACCCGGATGGCCGCCACGAGGTCCTCGGCCGGCGCGTCCTTCAGCAGGAACCCCGACGCCCCGGCCCGCAGCGCCCCGTACACGTACTCGTCGAGGTCGAAGGTGGTCAGCACGATCACCGCCACCTCCGGGTGGGCCTCGGTGATGCGGCGGGTGGCCTCGAGGCCGTCCATCCCCGGCATGCGGACGTCCATGAGCACGACGTCCGGCCGCTCCCGGCCCACCACCCGCACGGCCTCCTCGCCGTCGGCGGCCTCCGCGACGACCTGCAGGTCCCGCTCGGCCTCCAGCACCATCCGCAAGCCGGTGCGGACCATGTCCTGGTCGTCGACCAGGGCGAGGGTGATCACGCGTCCACCGGGAGGGTGGCGTGGACCTCGAAGCCACCCCCGGGGTGGTTGCCCGCGGCCAGTTCGCCGCCGTGGAGGGCGGTGCGTTCCCGCATCCCGACGATCCCGTGCCCGCCGTTGGGATGGGCCGACACCTGGCCGCGACCGTCGTCGACCACCCGGATGTCGAGGCGGTCGTCGCCGTAGTCGAGGCGGACGGTGGCGGTCACGTCGGGGCCGCCGTGCTTGAGGGCGTTGGTGAGCGACTCCTGCACGATCCGGTACGCCGACAGGTCGACGCCCCCGGGCAGTCGGCGCGGCTCGCCGGTGACCTCGACCACGACCGGCAGGCCGGATTCCCGCAGCTGGTCGGCGAGTTCGTCCAGACGGCCGAGCCCAGGCTGTGGCGACAGGCCCACCCCACCGTCCTCGCGCAGCAACCCCACCATGCGGCGCATCTCGGCGAGACCCTCCCGGCCCGTGTCGCGGATCGTCCCGAGCGCTTCCTGCACCCGGGGGTCGGCGTCGCCGGCGAGGCGGGCGGCGCCCTCGGCCTGCACGGTCATGACGACCATCTGGTGGGCGACGACGTCGTGGAGCTCGCGGGCGATGCGGGACCGCTCCTCGGCGACGGCGGCCGCCGCCCGGGCCTCCCGTTCCGCCTCGGCCCGCTCGGCCCGCTCGGTCAGGCTGCGGGTCGCCGCCCGGCGGGCGTGCACCTCCCG
>CAZTLW010000164.1:0-4307 GCA_964614585.1 uncultured Acidimicrobiia bacterium
CAGGACGAGCGGGAGGGTCGTTGCTCCGTCGAAGGATGACGGCACGTAGACGCGCACGTCGTAGTCATTGCCGCCGGAGTTGAGGGTGAGCGTCGATACCCCGGGGGTGGCAGCGGTGCACGACCCCGAGGTGGCTGCCCCGCCCTCGGTCGCCTGGAGCGTCGTGGTTGATGAGATCCTCGTCTCAGTGTCGGCTTCCGCGCCCCCGCAGGCAGCGAGGAGCAGCATGCTCGCAGTGCCAAGCGCCAGGAGCTTGCGGAGGCGTGGCCGGCCTGGCTTCCTTGTGCTGCTGATGGCGATTTCGGCGGGCATGGTGGGTTCCTTCTATCGCTTGGTGATGTCGGGGAGCATCGTTCGTGGCGCTGGACGCTCGTTGTGAGCT
Organism: uncultured Acidimicrobiia bacterium; assembly: GCA_964614585.1. Taxonomy (GTDB): domain Bacteria; phylum Actinomycetota; class Acidimicrobiia; order Spongiisociales; family JAENVV01; genus JAHEFX01. The sequence continues at coordinate 383 of CAZTLW010000164.1, forward strand.
TGCTGAGAGTCCGCTGGGAATCCCAAACGTCAGCGGCTCGCACGGCAGTCGGGCTCGGGTGCCTGGCTTAGGTCGCCACCTCCGTAGGAAGCGAGTGGCTTCCCCCGGCGCCGGCAAAGAGTTCGCTGTCGGAGGTCTCCGATCGGCGCCATTCGTGATAGGCGGCCCACACCACCATGAGCGGGGGAACCACCACGATGGCCACGACGAGCGCGTACAGGATCGTTATTCCGGTCACGAGGCCGAACTGCTGGAACGGGATCAGCGGGCTGAACAGCAGCACGCCGAAGCCGAGCGCCGTGGTGAGTGCCGAGCCGAGCAGGGCCGATCCGGTGGTGGCCAGCGTCTTGGTGGTCGCCCCTTCCACCGACCCGAGGTGCTCCAACTCCTCGGTGAAGCGGTGGATCACGTGGATCGTGTAGTCCACGCCGATCCCGATCGACAGTGCGGTGATGAGGGCGGTGACGACGTTGTAGGGGATGCCGAGCAGCGTCATCGTGCCCAGCACCCAGAGCAGTACCAGCACGATCGGGAACACGGCGATGACTGCCAGCATCGGCTTGAACTCGGTGGACCAGAAGAAGAGCATCAGCACGATCAGGGCGGCCACGATGGTGATCGCGATCGAGCCGGTCTGGCTCTCGGTCATCGAGTCGGTCACCTCGAGGCTGATGATGTCGCCCGACGTCACCGTGATCTGGTCCCGATCGCCGTACCACAGCCCCTCGATGTCCTCGACCATCTGCCGGGTCCGATCCTGGTCGCCGGTGAGGGCGTCGAACTGGATCAGGGTCCGATCGATCCCGTTGGGATCGTTGGTGGCCACCTGGGCGAACCCGATCGGGTCCAACGACTCGAGCCGATCGAGGACCGCTTGCACGCCGGCCTGGTCGAGGGTCAATCCCTGGTCGAGTCCTTCGGCCAGGACGATGAGTTCCGGGTCGTAGTTGTCACCGGGTTGGCCGCTGTCCTCGACCCAATCCTGAAACAGCGTGCCCAGCGACGCCCTGATGCCGCCGGCGGCACCGGTGGGCCGCGACAGATCGTCGGCGAACGACTGGCCGACCTCCAGGAGATTGCGCAGCGTCCGGTCGTCGGTGAGTTCGGCCTCGACCAGCGCCGTGACCGTTTCGGTCTGGCCGCCGAGCGCTTCCTCCAGCGCCTCGATGTCGGTCAGCGTCTCCCCGCCCGAGGGGAGGAAGTCGGTGGAGTCGAACACGGTGTTGATGTTGAACGCCGCCGTCCCCAACAGGATCGTGACGATGGCGGTCCCGGCGAGCACCACCATGGGCCTGCGGGCGACGAACACGCCGACCCGCTCCACCACCGGCCCGGCGCCCGGGATGGCATCGGAGATCGGCCTGGGCGCACGGAGCGTGCCCTTGGCCTCGCGACGCCCATCCAGGATCGCCCGTGCCGCGGGCACCAGGGTCAGCATCACCAGGAGGCCGAAGAACACACCGAAGGCGGCGACGATCCCGAAGTCCCGGGTGGCCGGGATCGGGGAGGCGAAGTTGGTCAGGAAGGCGATGATGGTGGTGCCGGCGGCGAGACCGAGCGGCAGCGCCACGATGCGCAACCCGCCCCGGGCAGCTTCGGCCACGCTGGTTCCCTCACCTCGCAGCTCCCGGTAGTGGGCCACGGACTGGATCGCGTAGTCCACCACCAGGCCGATCAGCATGATCGGCACCAGCGTGGTGATCCGGTTGGGCTGGCCGATGAGACCGATGCCGTCGGGGCCCATGATTCCCTGGAACCCCAGCGTGCCGACGATCGTGATGCCGAGCCCGATCAGCGACAGCAGGACGTCGGAGCCGGCGCGGAAGAACACGAACAGCAAGAGCACGATCACCGCAAGTGCGATCATCATCAGCACGCTCGTCGAGGACGAGGCGGCATCCGCCGACTCCTGGTTGCTGGTCTCTGGCGAGAGGCTCCGCACCTCGAGCGGGCCGTCCACGTCGGCGACGATGTCGGCGACCTTCAGTTCGACCACCGCCAGTGCGTCTGCGTCCCCGAGCGAGCGGAGCCGGAGCGACGAAATGGCCAGACCCTCGCCGTCGGCCCCGCCGACCAGTCCGTCGAGCACGGGACCAACCTCGGGATTGCCCGCCAGCGCAGCGGTGACCGCGTCGATCTGGGCCTGGGAGACGGTCGAGAGATCGGACGTCTGCAGCGCCTGCTTGTAGATCTCGGCGATCGAGACGACCGGGTTCGAGAGGGCCAGTCGTTCGCTGACGTCCGGCTCGGCGAGAACCGTCGACATCACCGCGTCGACCTGGGCGAGCCCGGCCGGCGTCAGCACGTCGCCGCGGTGGATGATCGTGACGTTCGTCAGCCCGGCGGAGTCCGGGAACTCCTCCGACAGGGTCCCCAGGGCGGCCGAGACCTCGCCGTCGTCGGGGAGGAAGACGGTGTTGTCGGCCTGTTCGGTCATCAGCCCCGAACCGGCGGCGAGGCCGAGGGTGACGATGAGCAGGGCGGCGAGTGTGAATCGCGGTCGCCCTGCAACCGCGGCGGCGAACCCGTCGAGAAGCTTGTTCACGTCACGTCCCTCTCACTGCGTACCTGGGCCCGCTGCAAGGTATTGCCGCCGCGGGTGCTTTCTGACGGGTCGATCCTCCGCCGGAGTGCTGGAGGTCTGCTGGGAGTTGCCTGGGAACTCCCTGTGAATCTTGGGTGGGGCATGCATCGTGCGTGTTCGGAGCACGCGGGGCCCGGGCGCCTATGCCGTCCGCTTCTGATACGAGTTCTCCAGCTCGTCCTGGAGGACGACGGCGTCGTAGTCGGTGACGAGGACCAGGTCCTCCCCGAGGGTGCGAGCCTGGTAGGTCCAGCCGTCGGGGAGATCGAGCCGGGATCCGAGATCGGCGAGGTCCTCGAGCATGAGGTTCGGGTCGACGATCTGCGACATCGACTGCATGACGTAGACCTCTCCCTCGGCCGAGGTGAGCTCGTACACCTCGCCGCCGGCCGGAAAGACGAAGGTCGTCGCTCGCAAGACGGTCGACTCGGTGTAGGGGTCGACGCCTCGGGCTCCATCGGCGAGGTTGCTCAGGTCGACCTTGGTGAGCAGGCGTGTCTCGAGGTCACCGAACGTGCGCCGCTCCTCGGATTCGAAGATCGAGCCCTCGACATGCATGAGCCCGTAGCGCGGGCCGTTCATCTTGACGGCCAGCGAGCCGGTCTCGGTCCGGATGGCGTCCGGATCGAGGGCTTCCCAGCTCTCGGACGGGCAGCGGCTGAGGCCCTGGGTTCCCCAGACCTCCGCTTGCAGGCCGTCGCCGGTTTGGTGCACCAGGAGGACCTCGCAGTAGCGGCGGGCTTGCATCTCGGCGCTGAGCTCCGCCGTTGCGGCGGTGTCAGTGGCCGCCGCAAACGCCCCTGCGGCCCCGGACTCGGTCTCGCCGGCATCGAGCGAGGCATACCAGTCCACGAGGCGGGTGGCGATCTCGGTGCCCTGGTCGTCCTGGAGGAAGTGACTGGCCTCGGGCAGGCGATCGTGGGGCTGGCCGGCAGCGCCGGGGATGTTGTCGATGAGCGTTTGCTGCGCCTCGCAGGAACCGAGTTGGCCCGGATCGTTGCTGGCCCACAGGGTGAGGAACGGCTTCTCGAACGAGGTGAGGCCGTTCCAAGCCTCGATGGTGTTGCCGCCGAGCTGATTGACCAGCGAGGGGAAGACACGTGGCCCAGCCATGTAGGTGCGGCTCGGGAACGGGGCGTCGTAGGCGGCCTCCTCTTCCGGGGTCAGGTCGTACCAGGTCATCGCCTCGACGACTTCCGACGGGATGAACGACTCGGCCGTCATGGAGTAGGCCATCCAGTCACCGAAGTAGCTGTTGTCCTCACGAGGAAGCAGCAACTCGCAACCGTCGTAGAAGGGCACCTGCTGCGCAGGCATGGCGGCGAACGGTGACGGGATGTC
>CAZTLW010000165.1:0-4184 GCA_964614585.1 uncultured Acidimicrobiia bacterium
CCTCCCACCGGCCTCCTGCGTCGGCCGGCGGGTCCCATCCCCCCTCCGGGGGGATGTCCTTCGTTGGTGATGCTTCTTGGCGTGGATGTGTCGGGCACGAACCGCGACAGAACACCCCGAAGGGGGGATCTCCCGACGAAGGGCCGGTGGGAGGGGGGCGGTGCCAGAGAGCGGCAGATGGCCGTGGCCCGTCGCCCCAACTCGCACCCCACGGCAGGGAAACACGCGCGTAACGTCCCGGCAGGCCGGTGCCCGGCAGCTCGCTAGTCGCAGGAGGAATCGAGGCATGGAGATCACACTCACCGTGAACGGGGAACCGATCACGGCCGACGTGGAGCCACGGACCCTGTTGGTCCACTTCCTACGCGACGACCTGCGTCTGACCGGCACCCACGTCGGCTGCGAGACGTCGTACTGCGGGGCCTGCACGATCCACGTGGACGGCCGCCCCGTGAAGTCCTGCACCATGCTGGCGGTCCAGGCCGACGGCACCGACGTCATGACCATCGAGGGACTCGCCGACGGTGACGTCCTCCACCCGGTCCAGGAGGGCTTCTGGGAGCGGCACGGACTCCAGTGCGGCTACTGCACGCCCGGGATGATCATGGCGGGCGCTGCGATCCTCGCCGAGAACCCGAACCCCACCTCCGACGAGATCCGCCACGGCATCGAGGGCAACCTCTGCCGCTGCACCGGCTACCACAACATCGTCAAGGCGATCGAGTACGCGGCCGCCAAGGCCCGCGGCGAGGAGCCCGAGCCGGCCGAGTGGGAGACGGTCTGATGGCGGAGACGACCAGCGTCCTCGGCGGGGCCGTCCGCCGTCGCGAGGACCCGGCCCTCATCACCGGGACCGGGCTGTACACCGACGACCTCAACCCGGCCGGCTGCCTGCACGTCGCCTTCGTGCGGAGCCCCTTCGCCAAGGCCAGGATCACCTCGATCGACACCGCCGAGGCCGCCGCCATGCCCGGGGTCCGGGCCGTCTACACGGGCGCCGACGTGGCCCACCTCGGCCACCTGCCCGCCCAGGTGCCGGTCCGGACACGCCCGTTGCTGGCCGCCGATCAGGTGGCCTTCGCGGGCGAGCCGGTGGCGATGGTGGTGGCCGAGAGCCGCTACCAGGCCCAGGACGCCGCCGAGGCGGTGTTCGTCGACTACGACCCCCAGGACCCGGTGATCGACCTGAAGGCGGCCCTCGCCGGGGACGTGCTCGCCCACGACGACATGGACTCCAACGTCATCATCTCGTGGGCGGCGCCGTTCGGCGACGAGGAGGCCCAGGCCAAGGTCCGCGAGGACATCGCGGCGGCCAAGGCCCGCGACGACACGGTGACCGTCTCGCTGGAGATGGTCAACCAGCGACTCACCCCGACCGCCATCGAGCCCCGTTCGGTGGTGGCCGAGTACAGCCCCGGCTACGACCGGTACACGGTCCACTCGTCGACGCAGATCCCCCACGCCATCGCCGGGTCGATCGGCAAGGTGCTCGGCGTGCCGAACTCGAGCGTCCACCTGATCGCCCCCGAGGTCGGGGGCGGGTTCGGGGCCAAGCTCTGCCACTACCCCGACGAGATCCTCGTCCCGTGGGCGGCGAAGCAACTCGGGGCGCCGGTGAAGTTCACCGAGACCCGTCGGGAGACGGCCGTGTCGACCATCCATGGGCGCGGCTGGGTGGCGACCGCCACGGTCACCGGCACCCGCGACGGCAAGATCCTCGGCTACGAGCTCGAGGGCATCGCCGACATGGGCGCCTACACCCAGAACTTCACGGCGGCGATCCCGTTCCTCGGGCTCTTCATCGGCTCGGGCCAGTACGACGTCCCGACCTGGTGGAAGATCGACTGCGTGCTCACGAACACGGTCGTCACCGACGCCTATCGCGGGGCCGGGCGCCCCGAGGCCGAGTACTACCTCGAGCGCATCATCGACGCCTTCGCCCGTGAGATCGACGTCGATCCGGTCGACGTCCGCAAGGCGAACTTCTTCCCGAAGTTCGACGAGCCGGTCGTCACCCCGATCGGCTTCGCCATGGACACCGGGGACTACGCCACCAATCTCGACGCACTGGTGGAGGCCGCCGACTACGAGGGTCTGAAGGCCGAGCGCGACCGACTCCGGGCCGAAGGGCGCCTCGTCGGCATCGGGGTCTCGTCGTACGTTGAGGTCTGCGGCTTCGGGCCCTCCGGCCTCGCCGACCTTGGCTTCTCGTGGTCGGAGTACAACCTGCCGTCGTCGTTCAACGGGTCCGGCCTCCTGCGGGTGGGCCCCGACGGCAAGGCGGTGCTCTCCATCGGCACCGGCCCCTCCGGCCAGGGACACCAGACCACCTGGGCCCAGGTCGTGAACGCCGAGACGGGCATCCCGCTCGACGACATCCGGGTCATCCACGGCGACACCCAGGAGTCCCCGACGGGCATCGGCACGTTCGGGTCCCGCTCGCTCGCCGTCGATGGTGCCGCCGCCCACCAGGCGGCCGGCAAGGTGCGGGCGAAGGCGGCGAAGATCGCCGCCCACCTGCTCGAGGCGAGCGACGAGGACATCCGCTTCGCCGACGGCGGGGCGCACGTGGCCGGCTCGCCGGACACGTCGGTGTCGTGGGCCGAGATCGCCAAGGCGGCCTACCAGCCCCACACCCTGCCCGCGGGTATGGAAGGCGGGTTGGAGGCCCATGCGGTCTTCAGCCCGGAGAACGCCACCTGGCCGTTCGGGTCGCATCTCTGCATGGTGGAGGTCGAGCCGGAGACCGGCGACGTCCGGCTGTTGAAGTACATCGGGATGGACGACTGCGGCAACGTGGTCAACCCGATGATCGTGGACGGCCAGCTCCACGGCGGGATCGCCCAGGGCGCCGGCCAGGCGCTCTTCGAGGACACCATCTACGACGCCGAGGGCAACCTGCTCACGACGTCGTTCATGGACTACCTGATCCCGACCGCGGCGACGATGCCGTTCTTCGAACTGCACCGGACGGTCACGCCGACCGGCGTGAACCCGCTCGGGGTGAAGGGCATCGGCGAGGCCGGCACGATCGGCTCGGCCCAGACCGTCGTCAACGCAGTGGTCGACGCCCTCGCCCCGATCGGCGTCAAGCACATCGACATGCCGCTCCGACCCCGGCGGGTCTGGGAGGCGATCCAGGCCGCGAAGGGAGCCTGACCCATGTACCCACGCGAATTCGAGTACGTGGCGGCCGGATCGGTCGCCGAGGCGGCCCAGTTGCTCGCCGACAACCCGGGGGCCAAGGTGCTCTCGGGCGGGATGAGCCTCATCCCGATGATGAAGCTCCGGCTGCTCAGCCCCGAGATGGTCGTCGACATCGGCCGGATCCCCGGCCTCGATCGGATCGAGGACAAGGGTGACCACATCGCGATCGGCGCCCTCGTGCGCCAGGACGCGGTGGCGGCCAGCGACCTCGTCCCGACGGCCCTGGCCACGGCGTCGAGCCAGACGGGTGACGTGCAGGTGCGGGGCCGGGGCACGCTGGCGGGGGCCATCGCCCACGCCGACGTCGCCGCCGACACGCCCACCGCGGTGCTGGCCCTCGGGGCGACGATGGTTGCCCAGTCGGCCTCGGGGACCCGGGAGATCGCCGCCGACGACTTCTTCGTCGACACGCTGACCTCGGCGCTCGGGCCGGACGAGATCCTCACGGAGATCCGCGTCCCGAAGCGGGGCGGTGGCTCGGCCTACGACAAGCTCGGGCGGCGCGGTGGCCACACCGACTACGCGGTGGCCGGGGTGGCCGCCTGGGTGGCCGACGCCGGCATGTCCGACGTGCGGGTGGCGATCAACGGGGTCGGCACCAAGCCGACGCTGGCCGTGGGCGTCATGGAGGCGCTCCGAGGTGGCGCCTCCCCCGAGGAGGCCGCCGCCCGGGCGACCGAGGGCATCACGGTGCTCGAGGACCTCTACGGCTCCGAGGAGTACAAGGCCCACCTGGCGAAGGTCTTCACGAGACGGGCGCTGGAGCAGGCGATCGCGAACGCCTCCTGACGGAGGCGGTATCGAGTATCGGGTACCGAGTACCGAGACGGCCGGTCTCGGTGCTTGGTACTCCGTACTCGGTACTGTCTGACCCGTGATCCCCGCCTCCATCGACGAGCTCGCCGACGCGTTGGCCGAGCGGCGGTACCAGGCCGACCGGGCGCTGTTGGTCTCGGTCCACCTGGCGCTCGCCATGG
>CAZTLW010000166.1:0-4158 GCA_964614585.1 uncultured Acidimicrobiia bacterium
AACCACCGAGGCCCCCGAGACCACCGAGGCCCCGGCGACCACGGCGCCGCCCACCACGGAGGCACCGGGCGAGCCGGTCGACGAGGGCACCGAGGACGAGGGCGTCCCCGTGTGGGTGTGGATCCTCGGCGCCATCGCCCTCGTGGCGCTCGGGGCGGTGGCGTTCCGTCCCCGCCGCGACACCTCGCCACCCCCGGCGGCTGCACCCGCCCCGACGGCGCCGGTGGACCCGGGTCGCAAGGCGGAGGCCTATGCCGACGGCCGCTGGCTGCTCGACACCCTCACCGCCCCCCTCGCCGATTTCAAGGCCGAAGTCGACGCGGGACGGATCGAGGATCCGGGGCCATCCGATGCCCGCGCCCAGGCCCTAGCCGCCATCGCCGACCGCACGGTCGCCGCCCAGACGAGCCTGTCCCGGCTCGAGGCGACGGCGACGACCGAGGCCGCCCGCGGCACGGTCGTGGCGGCCGCCGATGCCTTGTCGGCACTCCGCCGGGCGTTCGACGGGTACGTGACGGCCCGGGCGAGGTCCATCGCCGGCGAGGGCGCCGATCTCGGCGGGGCCGCCACCCAGCTCGACACCGCCCGACGGGTGCTGGGCGCGTCACTCGAGTCGATCCGGAGCCTCTGACCGGGGCACCCCCGGCGAACGCCATCTCCCCACCGTGGGCCCCCATGCCCGCCCAGCGTGTACGGCGGCCCACACGTCCCTGCTCGGGCCTGCATGGGAACCCTGCCGTCACACGACGCCGAGCCACTCCCAGATCCGGGTCACGGCGACAACCAACAGCACGATGCCGACGAGGTCGAGGACGATGCCCCGACGGAAGACCTCTCCCGGGGTGAAGAGCCCCGTCGAGTAGGCGACCATCGTCGGCGGGGTGCCGATGACCAACGCGAAGTCGATCGACGAGGCGATGGCGACGATCACCACGAGCGTCACCGGATTGACGCCCAGCACCCCGGCGAGGGGGATCGCCACCGGGATGAGGATCGCCGCCGAGGCGGTGTTGGACGCCACCGTCGTGAGCACCAGGGTGAGCAGCGCCACCGAGCCCACCGCGACGAGGGTCGGCAGCCCGGCCAGCCCGGTCAGCCGGGTCGCCAGGTGGTCGGACGCCCCCGTCGTCACGAGCGCCAGCCCGAGGGTGAGACCCCCGCCGAACGTGAGCAACGACGGCCACGAGATCCGTTGCAGGTCCACGGGCTCGATCCGCCCGAGTACTGCCAGCAGCACGGCGCCGCCCAGCGCCACGATCCCCGGGTGGATGCCGTGGAACGTCTGGGTCAGCCACCCCACCGCCACCAGCCCGAACACCGCCAGCACCGTCACCTGGTCCCGGTCGAGGTGGCCGAGTCGCTCCGCCTCGGCGACCGCCACGCGTCGGACCTCGGCGAGCCGCCCGGGCTCGAGGCGCACGTCGCTGCGCCACCAGAGGTAGGCGGCCATGAGCGGCAGGAACAGCACCACCATCGGCAGCCCGAACGCAAACCACTCGACGAACGACACCTGCCGGGCCCCGAACCCGTCGAGGAACTCGATGGCGAGTTGGTTGGCGGGGGTGCCGATGGCGCTGCCCACCCCGCCGATCGTGGAGGCATAGGCGATGCCGAGCACGGCCGCCCGCCGGAACCCGTCGTGGCGGATCGGCGCCGAGACCGCCAGCGCGATCGGCACCAGCACCGCCGCCGAGGCCGTGTTCGACATCCACATGGACAGGAACGCTGCCAACCCGACGAGCACCGCGAAGAGGCTCACCCCCGATCGCCCCGCCCGTGCGACGATCGCCACCGAGACGTGATGGTCGAGTTTCGAGCGCCGCATCGCCTCGGCCATCAGGAACCCGGCGAAGAACAGCACGATGATCGGATTGGCGAACGGGGCGGTCGCCTCTCCGGCCGTGGCGACCCCGGCGACGACGAGCACCACCGGCACCGCCACCGAGGTCACCCACAGCGGGATGATCCCGCTCACCCACAACACCACGACCGCCCCGAGCAGGGCAAGGACGACCTCGGCCCCCTCGGCGGGCCGCCGGGCGGCCTCGAGGTGCCCCTCGTCGGGGTCCCATCGGACGACCGGCACCAACTCGTCACGACCGTCGGGCAGCGTGAGCGAGAGCGACACCTCGTCGAGGGCAGGGCGGGAGGGGGCGGTGATCTCGGCGGCGATCTCCCCGTCGAGGGACAGGCCGGCCGGGAAGTCGACGGCGAACCCGTCCCCGTCGATGCGACCCGGCTCCGGCGACCCGAACGAGACGGGCCCCTCGGCGACGACGGAGCCCCGGAAGGTGAGCGTGGCCGTGCCGTCCCCGGCGGGCCAGTCGTCGGGGGCGACGAGCCATCCGGCGATCGCGGCGCCGACGGCGAGCACCGCCACGAGGGGGGCGACCCACCTCGGCGACCCGGTCTGCGCGCCGGTCTCCTCCCCGGTCGGCTCGGTCATGCGACGTCCCTTCCGGGCCCCGAGGCTACGCCGGCGGCGGGGGCGGTTCCCCCGTCGGCCACACTGGGCGGGTGCAGTTGGTCGACCGGTTGGCGAAGACGACGATGCAGGTGCTCCCCGGCGGGGTCGTCTTCCCCGACGGGTTCGGCGACCCCGACCACCTCGAACTCCTCGAGATCGCCGCCGATCCCAGCGAACCGATCCCCGACCTCGGGGTGCGGTGGTCACCCCCGGTCGAAGCCGGCACCGAGCGGCTGTCCATCGGCACCTTCGTCTCGCCCTGGGCCGACCTGCTCCCGGACGCGGCGGCCACGGGCATGGTGGAGCTCGTGGAGCCGGTCGACGGTGCTCGACGACTCGTCGTGTTGCTGCCGGCCTGGGGTCATGAGGACTTCACGGGGCGGCGACAGCTCGCCCGACTGCTGGCAGGCCGCGGTATCGCCGCCGTCTCGGTCATGGTCGCGTTCTACGGGCCGAGACGGACCTACCCCGACGGCCTCCCGCTCCGCACCGTCGGCGAGTTCGCGCTCCAGGCCCACGTGACCGAGCGCGAGGCCCGCGCCCTGCTGGCCGGCTTCCGGGAGACCCACGAGGTGGGGGTGGCCGGGTTCTCGATGGGAGCGGGCTACACGGTGGCCACCTCGGTGCTGCTGCCCTGGCCTGCCGCCATCACACCCCTGGCAGCGGCGCCGTCGCCGGCGCGGACGTTCACCCGGGAGATCCTCGGTGCACGTCTCGCCGACCGCTTCGACGAGGCGGCGCGGCAACGGTTGTTCGATCTGTTGGACGCCCCGAGCGCCCTCCACTCGGAGCCACTCCCCCACCACGCGGCGGCGGTGCTCGTGACGGCCGAGGAGGACGGGTTCGTGGTGTCGGAGGAGGCGCACGTCCTCCACGCCCACTGGCCGGGTTCGCAGCTCCGGGTGCTCCCCGGCGGTCACGCCACGATGTGGTTCCTGCGCAAGCCGGCGCTGGCGAACGCCATCGCCGACACGTTCGATCGCACCTGGGGCACCCCGACGTCCTGAACCCTGGGTTCGCCACCGTCGAATCGACGCGCTCGGGCCCCGAGAACCCCCTGACCCGGCGTCGCGAACCCTGGGTTCGCCACCGCGACCCTGAGGGGGTCTCGGGGGGACTCGGGGGAGAACCGGGGGGACCCCCGATGGCGACGACCGGGCCGACCGACGCACGATGGGGGCACACATCCCGACGGAAACAGGAGCCATCGACATGACCACCACCGACACCATCGCCGTGACCCGCGAGTCGCAGGACTGGGCGGTCGCCGCCCACCTCTCGGCCTTCGTCGGGCTGTTCGGCATCCCGTCGCTGCTCGGCCCGCTCGTCGTCTGGCTCCTCCGCCGCGACGACGCCTACGTCGAGTCCCAGGCCCGCGACGCCCTCAACTTCAACCTGTCGTTCCTCCTGTACGGGCTCGCCTCGGCGCTGGCCGTCATCGTCCTCGTCGGGCTCGTGGCCCTCCCGATCGTCGCGATCACCTGGTTCGTCCTCGTGATCGTCGCCTCGGTGGCCGCCTCCCGCGGCGAGGCGTACCGGTACCCGTTCACGATCGAGTTCGTCCGCGGCTGACCCGCCCGCCTGACAAGCTGAGCCACGGTTCTGCGCGGTGGGCGTTGCGCCCGCCTGCTCACGGCGGGGCCTGAGCCGGTGCGCCCAGCAGCTGGGCCAGTGCCCAGTCGATGTGCTCG
>CAZTLW010000167.1:0-4135 GCA_964614585.1 uncultured Acidimicrobiia bacterium
CTCCTCCTCGGTCTCCTCCTCGGCGAACGCCTGGGTCGGCGGGACCTCATCGAGTGGCGACCGCTCCTCGGCGATGGCCAGGCCGACGCTCTCGACGACCCCGGGCATGGCGAGGGCGGCGCCGCCCCCGATCAGGGCCATCGCGAACACCAGGGCCGCCACCCTCGACCCGAGGCGGGTTCTCAGTCTCCGGAACACGCATCTCTCCTTCGTCGCACACGGCCTCCCACCCGCCATGCACCTGGGTAACCGACGGGCGGCGCCGTGGGGGTACGGGCGGCGGTGACGATGCGGCCGTCCGCTCCCCGGAGATCCCCCAAGACTGACGATGTGGCGCGCCGGGGCGCCGCATATCGTCGAGGACATGCTGGGGGCACGGGGACGCATCATCACCGCCGGGGTCGTGTTGGCGGGCGCGCTCGCGAGCGGGTTGCCCGCCACGGCCGGCGGCCCGCCCGAGGAGGCGATTCGCGCCGACTTCGCCGCCCGGCACGGCGACGACTGGGCGACGGTGTCGGTGTCGTCAACGTCGATCACCGTCCCGGCCGACGCCCCCCTCGCACCCGAGGGCCTGGCCCTCCCCGCCGAGGGATGGGAGGTCGTGGTCGACGCCGACGACGGGGCACGGACCGCCACCACGGCGTTCTACTACGCGGTCGGGGACCGGTTCTGGGTGTGGCAGGAGGTGTCGTCGACCCGTGACGAGCCGGTCACCGCCACCAGCGCTCCGCCGACCACCACGCCGACGGCGACCGTCGACCCCACCACCACGACCACGGCGCCACCCCCCGATCCCACCACCACGGCGCCGGTCGCCGAGGTGTTGTCAGCCGCCGTCGAGCGGCCCGTGCGGGCGCCGTGGACGTCGGCGTTCGCCCCCTGGCCGAACTAGGGCCCGGGCGGCGCGGAACCGGTTGGGCCCGGGCGATCGATCACCCGCGGGTCGACGTACTCGACGGCGTCGGGCTCGGCCGCGAATCGGAAGCCGAGGGCCTGCGCCTCGCCCAGGAGGTCGTGGGCGACGGCGAGTTCCTGCGACCAACCACTCCAACCCCGGGGGCTCGTCCCCGGCCGTCCCGAACCACGCCACGAGCCCGGCTCGTTGGGTCGGGTCGTGTCGGATGAGGCCGCGGAGCCCGAGGTGGCCGGCCCGGCGGAGCGCCGCTGCCCAGCGCGTCACGCCGCGAGCGCCGCCGCCCACCGTCGGGCCGCTGCGAGCACCTCGCCGGTGCGCCGTTCGAACAGCAGGTCGATCGGCCGGCGTACGCCGAGCTCGTCGTTCTCGGTCACGAGCCACGAGGCCACCGTCCACCGGCTCACCAGTCGTTCGTCGAGGACCGCCAGCACCTCGGCCAACCCGAGGACGGGTTGGTCGCCGTCGAACTGGAAGGTCGGGTAGGCGAGGCGACCGTTGCCGGATCGCAGGACCAACAGCCCCCTGCGTTTCGTCACCGCCTGCCGCGAGACCGGTCCCTCGTCGCCGCCGAGGAGGTGGCGCACGCCCTCGGTGGAGTAGAACGGCCCCACCGTCTCCGTCCACGACGCCGACGAGCCGACCACGCCTTCGGCGGCACGGCGTGCGGCCCGCTCGAGGTCCACGACCTCGGCGAGTCGATCGCCACCGGGGTCCAGGAGATCGAGGGAGCGCTCGAACTCGGCGATGAGCCGGTCCCGGCGTCCTCCGGGCGATGTGTCAACCATGTCAACCATGAGGCTGTCCCTCCTGTCAACCGTGTCAACCCATCGATCGTGCGCCACGGCCACCGTATCCGGGGGCTGCGACACGACGCCGGTTGCCCTCAGGCGGCGGTGAACCTGACCGTGTGGTAGCCCTCGGCACCGTCGGGGCGGGGCGGCACCTCCTCGGCCGACTGGGTGACCCCGTCGCCGTCGGTGGCCCGCACCTCGACGACGTGGTCGCCGGGCGCCACGTCGAGCTCGACCGACCACTGCCGCCAGGCGTCGGCGCCCATCGACTCGGACAGGTCGCAGTCGACCCACTCGCCGCCGTCGAGGCGCACCTCGACCCGGTCGACACCTCGGGTCGGTGCCCAGGCAACACCGGCGAAGGCGTAGGGGCCGGCGCCCACCTCGGCCCCGCGACCGGGCCGGTCGACACGGGACTGCGTCTTGATCGGGGCCTCCTTGGCCCAGCCCCGGGGGATCCAGTAGGCGTCGTAGCCCTCCCAGGTGGTCAGCTCGATCTCGGCCAGCCACTTCGTCGCCGAGACGTAGCCGTAGAGGCCGGGGACGATGAGCCGGGCGGGGAACCCGTGGTCGGGCGGCAGCGGCTCGCCGTTCATGGCGATGGCGACCATGGCGTCGCGGCCGTCGAAGGCGACCTCGGTGGGGAACCCGACCGTGAAGTCGTCGACCGAGCGGCCGACGATCTGGGTGCCCTCGGGCTGGACCCCGGCTCGGTCGAGGATCCGGGCGAGGGGGACGCCCTGCCAGGTGGCGTTGCCGACCAGGCCACCGCCGACCTCGTTGGAGACGCAGGCGATGGTGACGTGGCGCTCGATCATCGGCAGGCCCAGCAGCTCCTCGTAGGTGAGGGTGTAGGGGTTGTCGACGAGGCCGGTCACCTCGAGCCGCCAGTCGGCGATCGGCACCATCGGCGTGGAGAGCGCCGTGTCGATTCGATAGAAGTCCCCGTTGGGAACGATGAGCGGGGTCGGCGCCGGGGCGAGGCCGGCGGGCACCGGCCCGGCGGGGTCGCCGGCCATCGGGATGACGATGTCGGCCCGGTCGGCGTTGGCGACGAGGCGGGTCGAGAGGCGGCTGCCGATGACACCGGTGATGACCGCCGCCCCGGCGGTGGCCCCCGCCGCCACCAGGAACCGGCGCCGGGTGAGGGGGTCGAGCGGTTTCGCACCGTCGTCGGGCACGGCCACGGCTTCGGTCGACGCCTCGTCCGTCGCCGGAGTCGCCAGGCGCAGCAGCCCCCACAGGGCCAGCGAGGCGACCACGACGCCGACGGCGATGCCGACGATGGCGGGGACCGGTTCGGTGAGCGGGTCCTGGAGGACGGCGAGGAGGGCGCCGAGGGCGGCCACGTCGATGACCACCAGCGCCGCCAGGAACGAGCGGCGGGCGAGCAGTCCGGCGACGGCGCCGAGGGCCACGACGGTGACGACCATCGACCAGAACAGGACCGCCTTGTCGGCGGTGCCGAAGGTGTCGATGGCCCAGTCCTTCAGCCACGGGGGGCTCCCGTCGACGACGAGGTCGCCGATGGACAGCAGCGGGGAGCGACCGCCGAGCAGGAGCGGGAGGACGCCGGCGACGGCCAGGCCGAGGCCGGCGGCCACGGCCCCGGCGAGGGCGGCGCGGAGGCGGGAGACGTCCATGGCGGGCAGGGTATGGGCGCCCGAGCGGCAATCGCCACGCCTCGATGGGGAGTTTCGGGACGTGTAATCGCCGTCGGGTGCCGTAGCGTCGCCGTCATGACGGTCTCCACCACCATCGACGGGCGGGTCGCCGTCGTCACCATCGAGCGGCCCGACGTCCGCAACGCCATCGACCTCGCCACCGCCGCCGCCCTCGTCGACGCCGTCGACGCGGTCGAGGCCGACGACGGGGTCCACGCCGCCGTGCTGACGGGGGCGGGCGACTCGTTCTGCGCCGGCTTCGACCTCTCGCTCGCCGCCGATGGCGTCGACTACGACCCCGACGGCCGGGCGATGCTCGGCATCACCCGCACGACCACCACCAAGCCGTTCATCGCCGCGGTGGAGGGCTACGCGGTGGCGGGCGGGCTCGAGTTGGCCCTGTGGTGCGACCTGCGGGTGGCGTCGGCGACGGCGGTGTTCGGGGTGTTCTGTCGTCGCTGGGGCGTACCGCTCATCGACGGCGGCACGGTGCGCCTGCCCCGCATCGTGGGCCACGGCCGGGCGATGGACATGATCCTGACCGGACGGGGCGTCGGCGCCGACGAGGCCCTGGCGTGGGGCTTGGCCGATCGGGCGGTGCCGGCCGGCAGCGCCCGGGAGGCGGCGGTGGCCCTGGCCCACGAGATCGCCGCCTTCCCCCAGGTGTGCCTGCGCGCCGACCGGGCGTCGTCGATCGGCCAATGGGGGCTCCCCCTCGACGAGGCGCTCACCCGCGAGGCCCACGGCGGGGTGGAACCACTCCG
>CAZTLW010000168.1:0-4029 GCA_964614585.1 uncultured Acidimicrobiia bacterium
TCGAGCAGTTCGTCCCGCGACGGCGCCGTCGGCGGACTCGGCGCCTCGTCGGTCGGCTCCTTGGTCGGCTCGTCGGTCATCGACCGGGACGATACCGGTCGGCTCGTGCGGCAATCAGCGCCTCGGCGTAGAGCTCGACCGGATGGGCGATCCGCACCTCGTCGCCGAGGTGGGCCCGCAGTTGCAACTCGCAACCGGGGTTGGCCGAGGCCACGACCGGGGCTCCCGACGTCCTGACCTGGTCGGCCTTGCGCCGACCCAGCTCGGCCGACGCCTCGGGGTGGAGCAGCGAGTAGGTGCCCGCAGCCCCGCAGCACAGCGCGGCCGGGTCGATCTCGACGGGGGTGTGACCGGCGGCGGCCACGACCGCTCGGGGGGCGGCGACCACCCGTTGGGCGTGACGGAGGTGGCACGGGTCCTGGATGGCGACCGGGTCGCCGGCGCCGGCGAGGAGTGGGAGACGGCCGTCGTCGAGGGCCTCGGCCACGAGTTCGGTGACGTCCCGGGCGCGGGCGGCGAGGCCGTCCCCTCCGGGGACGAGGTGCCCGTAGCCCTCGAGGTGGGCCCCGCACCCGGCCGAGTTCGCCACGACCACGTCGACGTCGGCGAAGGCGGCGACGTTGGCCTCGGCCAGCCGCTCGGCCGCCGCCCGGTCCCCGTCGTGGGCGGCGAGCGCCCCACAGCAGGTCTGGTCGGCGGGGGCCACCACTCGCCAACCGGCGGCCGTGAGCACCGCCACCGTCGCCTCGTGCACCGGCCGGAACCACTCGTCCATCACGCAGCCGGCCAACAACCCGACCGTCCCGACCGGCTCACCGTCGGCCGACCACGAGCGGCCGGCGAAGCGCGGACCCCGGCCCCCGAGGGGCCGCAGGCCCTCGAACCCGCTGCGGAGCCGAGGCGGCACCGCCCACTCGGCGCCGACTCGCTGGAGGGCGCCGGCGCCAGCCGTGGCGACGCCCAGCGCCCGGCGGCTCGCCAGCGCCCGGCCGAGCACCGCCCGCCGGGCGACGTCGGTGGGGCCTCGTCGGGTGGCTGCCACCTCCGCCCGGACCGACTCGAGGATCTCGCCGTAGGGCACCAGCGAGGGACAGACGGCCTCGCACGCCCGACATCCCAGACAGGCATCGATCATGCCGGCCACCGTGTCGTCGAGCTCGGCCCCGGCGTCGACCGCCGCCATGGCGGTGAGCCGGCCCCGGGGGGACTGGTCCTCCCGGCCGGTGATCCGGAACGTGGGGCAGGCGGGGAGGCAGAGGCCGCACTGGATGCACGTGTTGATCGCCGCCCCCGAGGGTGGGTGGTCGGTGACCCAGCCCATCACGGTCCCCCGGCGGGTCGGCCCGGGTTCAGCACCCGGTCGGGGTCGAAGCGGGCGACGATCCGACGCTGCAGGCCGAGGCCCGGCGGGTCGGCACCCCACGGGCCGGGGTCGGCGTACAGGTGGTCGGGTCCGTCGAGCAGCACGACCGAGCCGCCGAGCCGCTCGGCCCGGCCCCGGAGATCGGCGGCGGCGGGGCCACCGAGGGCGGCGGTCACGATGCCGACCCCGTGCTCGGCCACGAAGGAGGATCCGGCGGGCAGGGCCGAGACGACGTCGGGCACGGCCGGGGCGGGCACCCTGATCGACCAGCAACCCTGCTCGCCGTCGGGGTCGGGCGGGTCCGGCCACCGGTGTCCCTCGTCGGGCTCGCCACCGAGGTCGGCGGCCTGGGCGGCGACCTCCTCGGGGGTCCCGGCCAGCATGACGGAGGTGCCGGCCGGGGTCTCGAGGACCGCCTGCGGCCGGAATGCGGTGGCCAGGGCGGCGGTCGGGTCGGCCACCGCCACCGTGGCGAGCGCCGGCGGCTCCGGCCACAGCTTCAGGCAGACCTCGACGACCACGCCGACCGAGCCGAGCGACCCGCAGGCGAGCCGCATGAGGTCGTAGCCCTGCACGTGCTTGACGACCCGGGCACCCGCCCGGACGAGGCGGCCGTCGCCCGTGACGAGGGTCACCTCCAGCACGTGGTCGCGGGTCGGCCCGTAGCGGAGGCGCCGGTAGCCGGAGGCACCGGCGGCGAGCACCCCGCCGATGGTGGCCCCCGGCGTGGTCTCGGGGAGGACGGCGAACTGGCGGTGGGGGCCGAGGACGTCGGCGACCCCGGCCAGGGTCACGCCGGCCTCGACGGTGAGCGTGAGGTCCTCGGGTTGGTGGTCGGTGACCCGGTCGAGGCCGGCGGTGGAGAGCACGACGTCGGCGGCGACCCGGTGCCCGATGCCCTGGTGGGTGCCGCCGCCCCACACCGCCACGGCGAGCCCGTCGGCCGAGCAAGCGGCGAGGACCTCGGCGAGTGCGTCGCGGGTGGGTGGGGCGATCGCGGGGATGCCGTCCGGGGCACCGGAAGGCGGATCGGTTTCGTGGGCGGCCAGGACCGACGGGAGGGTTCGGTCGGTCATGGGCCTGCCCGTCATACCCATGCCCCTTCGGGAATCGGCCGGCCGAACTCGCCGCAGCGGGCGCCGGCCGGGAGCAGGTGGTCGGGGTTGAGACGCCCGTCGGGGTCGAACGCCTCCCGGAGCCGGGCCTGGGCGTCGAGCGAGACCGGGTCGAGCACCTTGGGCAGGTGGTCGCGCTTCTCGGTCCCGATGCCGTGCTCGCCGGTGAGCGCCCCGCCCACCGACAGGCAGAG
This sequence comes from uncultured Acidimicrobiia bacterium, assembly GCA_964614585.1. Lineage (GTDB taxonomy): Bacteria > Actinomycetota > Acidimicrobiia > Spongiisociales > JAENVV01 > JAHEFX01. Next base: position 2,673 of record CAZTLW010000168.1, read on the forward strand.
GTCGATGATCTCGTCCCCGGCGGCGAAGACGGCCTCCGCCACGCCCGGTTCGGCGAGGTCGAAGCCCATGATCGGGTGGAGGTTGCCGTCGCCGGCGTGGAAGACGTTCATGAGGGCGAGGCCGTGTCGGTCGGCGATCTCGTACACGGCCTCGAGCACCTCGGGGAGGCGGGTGCGGGGCACGACGGCGTCGTGGAGGTAGAAGTCGGGGGCCAACTGGGCCACGGCACCGAAGGCGGCCTTGCGGGCCCGCCAGAGCGTCGCTCGCTCGGCATCGTCGGCGGCGAGGCGGACGGCGGTCGCCCCCGCCTCGATGGCGACCCGTCGGCACAACTCGGCCTCGGCCTCCACCGCGGCCGGGTGGCCGGTCGTCTCGCACAGGAGCACGGCGGCGGCGTCGGTGGGGAGGCCGATGTGGAGGTACGCCTCGAGGACCTCGAGGGTCTTGCGGTCCATCATCTCGAGGGCGGCCGGCACGATGCCGGCCCCGATGATGCCGGTGACGGCGGCGGCCGCGGACCGCACGTCGTCGAACTCCATGAGCAGGGTCCGGACGTCCGGCGGGTTGGGCGTCAGCTTCACGAGCGCCTTCGTGACGATCCCGAGCGTCCCCTCGCTGCCGACGAGCACGCCCCGCAGGTCGAGCCCGGGCGGGTCGGGGGCGGCGCCGCCCACGGTGACGACCTCGCCGTCGGCGAGCACCACCTCGAGACCGAGGACGTGGGCGACCGTCGACCCCTCGGCGAGGCAATGGGGGCCGCCGGAGTTGTTGGCGACGTTGCCGCCGATGGTGCAGACCGACTGGCTGGAGGGGTCGGGGGCGAAGTGGAGGCCGACCGGTTCGGTGGCGACCGAGAGGTCGAGGTTGATGACGCCCGGGCCGACCCAGGCGGTGGCGGCCTCGGCGTCGACGGCATGGATCTCGTTCATCCGGGTGAGGGCGACGACGACGGCGGGCACCGACGGCACGGCGCCCCCGGTGAGGCCGGACCCGCCCCCGCGGGGGACCACGTGGACGCCCTCCTCGGCGGCGGCCCGCACCACTGCCACCACCTCCTCGGTGGAAGCGGGGAGCACCACGAGGGCGGGCTCGGACCGACGGAGCCCGGCGTCCTTGGCGTAGAGGAGCCGCTCAACCGGATGGGTGAGGACGGCGTCGGCCCCGAGCACGGGCCGGAGCCGCTCGGCAAGCGCCTCGACGGACATGGACCGAGGGTACCGGTCTGTCGTGGAGATCCCCCCGACGGGGGGATGGGACCCGCCGGCCGACGCAGGAGGCCGGTGGGAGGGGGGCGGTGCCAGAGAGCGGCGAAGAGCAGAAGATCCGGCGAGTTCTCGAACACGATGTGGTCCCCCC
>CAZTLW010000169.1:0-3988 GCA_964614585.1 uncultured Acidimicrobiia bacterium
CGGTCGCGAACCCTGGGTTCCCCACCGCGGTCAGTCCTTCTCGGCGAGTTCCCGGAACTCGTCGGGGATGTCGTCGATGTCCTCGATCAGGCTGGCCCGCTTGACGGAGTCGCGGCCGAACCGGTCCCGTACGAGGTCGACCTGGCGGTCGAGGTCGCGCGAGGCCACCCCCCGGGCGCTCCCGGGGCGGGCGGCGGTTCCGTCGTCGACGGGCAGTTCGAGTTGGGTCGGCCGCTCCTCCTCGAGATGGGCCACGGAGATCCGCACGAGCGAGACCGGCTCGCCGGACTCGGCGAGGGCGTCTTCGAGGAGCGGGCGGGCGATCTCGAGGAGGGCGTCGGTCGACGAGACCGCCTGGGGCACCGTCAACGACCGCGACACGAGTCGGGGGCCCGGGTGCCGGATGGCGATCGTGACGGTGCGGCCCATCCGCTCCTTGGCCCGGAGCCGGCGACCGACCCGGTCGGCGAGCGCCAACAGGACGTGGCGCACCTCCTCGCGGTCGGTCGTCGCCCGGATCGCCGACTGCGAACCGATCGAGCCCGCCCGCCGATGGGTCTGCACCTCCCGGGGATCCCGGTTGGTGGCCAGCGCCCGCAGGTGCGCCGCGGCGCCCGCTCCCACTCGAGCGGCGAGTTGCGACTCCGGGACGGTGGCGAGCTGCCCCACGGTCTCCACCCCGATCTCGGCCAGCCGGGCGTGGGTGACCGGACCGACGCCCCACAGCGCCCGAACGGAGAGGGGTCGGAGAAACGCCTCCTCCTCCCCGTCGGGGACCGCCAGCAGGCCGTCGGGCTTGGCGGCGGCCGACGCCACCTTGGCGAGGTGCTTGGTGGAGGCCACCCCCACCGAGATCGGCAGGCCGATCTCGTCCCGGACGTCGGCCCGGATGCGTCGGGCGATCGCCTCCTCGTCGCCGAACAGTCGCCGGGCCCCCGACACGTCGAGGAAGGCCTCGTCGATCGAGATCCGCTCGACCAGGGGCGTGTACCGCTCGAAGATCCCGACCACGCGATCGCCGAACTCGACATACCGACCGAACGAGCCGCCGACGATCGTCAGGTGCGGGCAGAGCCGTCTGGCGGTCGGGACGGCCATCCCCGAACGGACCCCGAACGGCCGCGCCTCGTAGGACGCGGCGAGGACCACGCCCCCGCCGACCGCCATCGGGATGCCGCGCAGCTCCGGATGGAGGAGCTGCTCGACCGACGCGTAGAACGCATCCAGGTCGGCATGGAGGAACCGCGCCACCATCCCAGTGTGCCACCCGGGTACGACGCGACGGGGCCCCGACGCCTGCCGGCGCCGGGGCCCGGACTCGGTACTCGGTACTCGGTACGGCGGCGAAGCCGCTCAGCCCTGCTGCTGCAGGACCGCCGAGATGTTCATCTCGACGTCGAAGACCTTGGAGACCAGCACGCCACCGCTCTCGAGGGCGGCGTTCCAGGTGAGGCCCCAGTCCTCGCGGGCGAACTTCATCGTGGCCCCGAACAGCGCTCGCTCCTGGCCCCACGGGTCCTGGCTGGAGCCGAGGTACTCGAACTCGAACGACACCGGCTTGGTGACGCCGCGCACGGTCAGGTCGCCGTCGAGCGTGAACCGGTTGCCCTCGGTGGGGGAGACGCCGGTGGACACGAACGAAATGGTCGGGTGGTTCTCGACGTCGAGGAAGTCGGCGGACCGCAGGTGGGCGTCGCGGTCGGTCACCCGGGTGTCGATGGTGGCGGCCTCGAACGCCACCGAGACGGCGCTGTCGGCCACCGACTCACCCACGGTGATGGTGCCGGCGACGTTCTCGAAGTTGCCGCGGACCTTGGTCACCATCATGTGACGGGCGGTGATCTCCACGTTGGAGTGGGTGGGGTCGATGGCGTAGGTGCCGGCGGTCGGGAGGGTGATGGTTTGCTGCATGTGCAGTCGCTCCTGAATCAGTAGTTGCAAGCTCAGATACTGTAATCTGAGCTACTGACAGGACGCAAGCCCCCTCCTACGCTCATGCCCGTGACCGACCGCCAACTCATCGAGTCCGACGACGCCGCCCTCATGGACGCCTTCGGGATCACGCTCGAGGCCGTGACGACCCTCGGACGCGCCTTCGACCGGTCCCTGCGGGAGGAGGTCGGGATCTCCTCGGGCTGGTTCGAGGCGCTGCTCCGTCTCCACCGCCACGGCGACCCGATGGCCACCGGCCAGCTCGGCGACCAGCTGGCCCTCACCTCGGGCGGCGCCACCCGCCTCGTCGACCGCCTCGAGCAGGAGGGCCTCGTGGAGCGCCGGCCCTGCCCCGACGACCGCCGAGTGCACTTCGTGGCCCTCACCGACGAGGGCGGGACGATGCTGGCCGACGCCCTCGAGGTGCATCTCGCCGACCTCCGGTCGCTGTTCGGCGACCGCACCAGCGCCGCCGACCGGGCGGAGCTCATCCGGATCTGTGACGGGCTGCGGACGCCGCCGGACCCCGCCTGACATGTCCGCCGCCGAATCACTCGTCGCCCGGGCCATCGACCTCGCCGAGAAGGGCCGGGTGCCCGACCCCCTCATCCGCTGGGGGACCGCCCGCCTCGTCGGCGTGCGCCTCGATCGGGAACGGCGCACCGACCCGGCCGAACGAGAGCGGTTCTGGGCCGACGCCGCCGAGGGGCCGATCGCCCTCGTGCCCGACCTGGCCAACGAGCAGCACTACGAGGTCCCGGCCGCCTTCTTCGACCTCGTCCTCGGACCCCGCCGCAAGTACTCCTCGGCCCTCTGGCCCGACGGGGTGGACGACCTGGAGGAGTCGGAGGAGGCCATGCTGGCGCTCACCGCCACCCGCGCCGGCCTCGCCGACGGCCAGGACGTCCTCGACCTGGGGTGCGGATGGGGGTCGTTCACACTGTGGACCGCCGAGCGTTTCCCCGGGTCGGCGGTGCTCGGGGTCTCCAACTCCTCGGGCCAGCGGGAACACATCCTCCGCCTCGCCGCCGAGCGGGGGCTCGACAACGTCGAGGTGGTCACCGCCGACGTCAACGACTTCGACCCGGGCGACCGACGGTTCGACCGCGTCGTCTCGATCGAGATGCTCGAGCACGTCCGCAACCACCCCGAGCTGTTCCGCCGCCTCCGCCGCTGGGTGCGCGACGACGGGGCGGTGTTCGTCCACGTCTTCGCCCACCGCACCTTCGCCTATCCCTTCGAGGTGGACGGCCCGGCGTCGTGGATGGCGGAGACCTTCTTCTCGGGTGGGGTCATGCCGTCCGTCGACCTGCTCCCCCGGGCCGCCGCCCCGGGCTTCGAACTCGAGGGGGACTGGTGGGTCGACGGCACCCACTACGAGCGCACCCTCGACGCCTGGCTCGTTCGGATGGACGATCGGATGGACGAGGTGCGGGCCGTGCTCGCCCCCGTCTACGGCGAGGACCTCGACCGGTGGGTGCAGCGTTGGCGCATGTTCTTCATGGCGTGCTCGGCCCTGTTCGCCTACGACGACGGCGACGAGTGGGGGATCGCCCACCACCGCTTCCGGCCGGTCTGATCAGCCTGCCTCGTCGCCTCCGGTGCGGCGCGCCCGCCAGCGGGTCACCAGCACCCCGATCACGATGACGCCCGTCGGGATCAGCAGCAGGCTGTACGGCGGCTCGTCGAACTCTGAGCCGCCCGCAATCCCGCTCCCGCCCGGTCCGACCGCCCGCAACTCGTCGGCGGTCGTGACGGCGCAGCCGTCCCCGAGCCACTCCCCGCCCGCCCGGTTCAGGTACACGCCCTCGGCGTCGTCGGAGCGTCGATAGGGCTCCCCCACCACCCGCACGGTGAGGGTGCCCTCCTCGAGCGGGCCGGTCACCACCTCCTGGACGAGGAACTCGGCCCGGTCACCGGTCTGGTCGAGGAGCAGGCCGACGAACGACGCCTGGGAGTCGGCGAGCAGGATGGCCGGGTCGACGTCGGGGCACTCGGCCGCCGCGGCGGGGAGGGCGGAGACGACGCCGAGCGCGAGGGTGGCGAGGGCGAGCAG
>CAZTLW010000170.1:0-3953 GCA_964614585.1 uncultured Acidimicrobiia bacterium
GACACCCTCGACGAAGCCCGCAACCGGAGCTTCCGCCCGGTCGGCTGAGCCGACCGGCACCCGAACCACGGAACCACGGTCGGAGTCGGTCGCAGGTGCTGCGGCTCCCCCCTCCCACTCGCTCCGCTCGTGGGGCCCATCCCCCCTGCGGGGGGATCTCCTTCGTGGCTTCCCCTAGAACGGGGCTCGGTGGAGGGCAGCGCCCCAGTGGGCGCCGGCGCCGAAGGCGACGAACAGCGTGGTGGCGCCCTCGGCCACCTCGCCGGCCTCGACCAACTCGTGGTAGAGGATCGGGAGGGTGCCGGCGGTGGTGTTGCCGTACCGCTGCAGGTTCTGGGGCACCTTCTTGTCGTCGAGGTCGAGGCGTTTGCGGACGCCGTCGAGGATGCGCTCGTTGGCCTGGTGGGCGATGACCACGTCGACGTCGTCGACGGTGAGGTCGTGCTCGGCCAACAGCGCCTCGGCCGCCGCCGGCATCTGGCGCACGGCCTGGCGGTAGAGGAGCGGCCCCTGCATCGTGGGGATGTGGCCCTCGGTCTCGAGTTGGGCGACGTCGACGAGCGGACGGGACTTCGATCCGAGCCCCGGCACGTGGATGAGCTCGAAGAGGGAGCCGTCGGTGAACAGTTTGGTTCCCAGCAGGCCCACGTCGTCGCGATCGGACGCCCGGAGCACGATGGCGCCTGCCCCGTCGCCGAAGAGCACCGCCCACGCCCGATTCCGGGTCGACAGGTCCCACTCCTGGTCGGTTGGTCCCTCCCCGGACTCCAGCCACCGGTCGAAGGCCGTGATCCAGGGCTGCACGCCGGCGTGGACCTCGGCGCCCACGACCACGACGGTCTCGGCCTTGCCCGAGCGGATGAGGGCATCGGCCATGTCGAGCCCGTAGAGGAAGCCGGAGCACTGCTGGCGGATGCAGAAGGCGGGGATGTCGGTGCGCAGGCCGACCTGGTCCTGCACGATCGGGGCCGGGCCGGGGGCGTAGTAGTCGGGCGTCATGGTCGCCACGATGAGGGCATCGACCTCGCCGGGGGAGATGTCGGCGTCGGCGAGGGCGGCGGTGGCCGCCCGGGCGCCCAGATCGGCCGTCGACACGCCGGGCTCGGCGACGCGGCGCTCGAGCACGCCGGTCCGCGACGCTATCCAGTCGGTGTCGGTGTCCATGAAGCGGGTGAGGTCGTCGTTCGTGACGACACGGTCAGGGATCGAGATGCCGCTCCCGGCGATGACGGCGCGCATGCCGACACGCTAGATGGCGCCGTCGACCTGCGCGGTAGGGTCGGACGATGGCGTACTGGTTGATGAAATCCGAGCCCGACGTCTACGGCATCGATGACCTCGAGCGCGACGGCACCGAGGTGTGGGATGGGGTCCGCAACTACCGGGCCCGCAACTTCATGCGCGACGACATGGCGGTGGGCGACCTGGCGTTCTTCTACCACTCGAACGCCAAGCCGCCGGGCGTGGCCGGGATCATGCGCATCCACCGCACCGGCGTGGCCGACCCGACGCAGTTCGACCCCTCCTCGAAGTACCACGATCCCAAGAGCGACCCCGACGACCCCCGGTGGATCTGCGTGGAGGTCGAGTACGTGGAGACCTTCCCCGAGTTGGTGCCACTGGAGGTCCTCAAGTCGACACCCGGCCTCGAGGACATGGCCGTGGTGCAGCGGGGCCAACGCCTCAGCGTCCAGCCGGTCACCGAAGCCGAGTGGGAGATCGTGCTCGGGCTCGCCCGGGGTTGATCAGCCGGCGTCCGCGGTCGGGATCCCGGTCAGTGCCACCCAGGCCCCGTCCTCGGTGATCGTCACCGAGAGGCCGTCGAAGGGCGTCCGTCCGGTGCGCCACTCCTCGATCCGCTCCTCGTTGTAGAGGGCCTCGAGTGCCTCCCAGTCGGCGTCGTCGACCTCGGCGTCGGTGCTCGCGACCGACGGCCACACGAACTCGGTGGCCCCGGCGTCCACCGCGGTCGCGAAGGGCAGTTCGAGCGTGCGAACGAGGTCGGCCATGACCGGGATGCCGTCCACTTCGGACCGGATGAGGGTGTCGGCGAGGTCGTCGGGGCCCGAGAAGGCCCCCGACGTTGCGGTGGCGAGGCCGTAGAAGTCGCAGTTGCGGGCCGCCCCGATGATGACGGTGCGGGTGCGGTCCGCGGCAGGGGAGAGGCCGCTGACCGGTTCGGGTGCCGCGAGCTCGCTCGCCGAGCAGTCGGTGGGGAACTCGGTGCCGCCGAGGGAGGCGAGGTCCGACACGACGAGGGGGGCCCGCAGGGCGGTGGCCACGACGGGGTTCCCGACCGGGTCCCAGTCGAGGCGCTCGGTGGTGCCTGCGATCGACACCCGGAGGACGGCGTCGGGGACGGTGACGACCGCGGCGCCGACGTCGGCGGTGAAGCCGACGACGTCCGTGGGCACCTGGTGCCGGGCCACCTCCCCGCGGGTCTCCGTGTCGAGGAACACGACCCGGGTGGACGCTCCCACCTCGAGGTGGACGACGAGGCTGCCATCGGGCGTCAGCTGGGGTGGGGCGGCGGCACACAGCCCGAAGGGCTCGCCGACCGGGTCGCCACCCGAGGAGAGGATCGTGAGGTCGTGGCACTCGTCGGCGACGGTCGCCACCCCGAGCAGGGACCCCCCGATGCTGATGCCCGAGATCGGGTCGTCCCCCAGGGCGAGATCGCTGCGCACGAGCACGTCGGGGGCGCCGCCCTTGACCGTCTGGAGCAGCAGGGCCTCGTCGGTCCAGAGGACCGCCGTCACCGGACGATCCGCCAGGAAGTCGACGTCACCGAGTCTGGCGCCGGGGACCCCGATCGCGACCGGGTCCCGCCGTCCGGCCTCGAGCAGCCAGACCTGCCAGACCTCGTCCGCCAGTTCCTCGTAGACGATGCCACCGGCGAGGTCGTCGTGGGCGATCCCGAGCCGCCGACCGAAACCGCTGGTGAGGCTCGGGCCGTCCGGGAGGCCGGTGACGGCAGCCGTGTCGGTGGCGAGGGCCGCGAAGGGGATCGGCTCGACGGGTGCGATCGTGGTCGTGACCGGGGGCGCGGTCGTGGTGGTGGTCGTCGACGACGTGGTGGTGGCGACGGGCCCGGAGCCGCAGGCGGTGACGACGACGGCCGTGGCGAGGAGGAGGGCCGATCGGCGCATGGGGCCATGCTACGGCGGCGCCGGTGGGGGCAGGCGGACGTAGGCTGGCCCACATGACGCTGCTCGACGATGCCCGCACGCTCCTGCCCGATGCCATCGACCTCCGACGCCGACTCCATCGCCACCCCGAGATCGGCAACCACCTCCCCCGGACCCGGGAGACGGTGCTCGGCGCCCTCGAGGGGCTGCCGCTCGAACTGCACCTCCACGAGACGACGAGCGGCATCGCGGCCGTCCTGCGAGGGGCCACCGACGGCCCGACCGTCCTCCTGCGGGGTGACATGGATGCCCTCGCCATGCCCGAGGACACGGGCCTGCCCTTCGCCAGCGAGGTCGATGGGGCGATGCACGCGTGCGGGCACGACCTCCACACGGCCATGCTCGCCACCGCCGCCCGACTCCTGTCGGAGCGTCGCGACGAGCTCGTCGGCAACGTCGTCTTCATGTTCCAGCCCGGCGAGGAGGGCCACCACGGGGCCCGCTTCATGCTCGACGAGGGGCTGTTGGACGTCGTCGACCCGGCTCCTTCCGGCGCCTTCGCCATCCACGTCACCTCGTGGTTCGCCCCCGGCACGGTGAGCCATCTCGCCGGTCCCCAGATGGCGTCCGCCGACACGATCCACGTCACCGTCACCGGACGGGGCGGCCACGCGTCGGCCCCGTTCCTGGCGGCCGACCCCATTCCCGCCGCGGCCGAGACGGTCCTCGCGGTGGAGACCGCGCTCACGCGGGCCATGAACCCCTTCGACCCCGCCGTCGTCACGTTCGGACGGTTCGCCGCCGGCACCACCGACAACGTCATCC
>CAZTLW010000171.1:0-3926 GCA_964614585.1 uncultured Acidimicrobiia bacterium
CCGGGGGCCGCTCGTGGACGGCGTCGACCTCGGGGAGCGTCGGCGCCACGGCCCGGAGGAACGCGAGCCCACCGAGGTACGGGAACAGCAACTGGCGGCGAAGGAAGGTCGGGAGGCGGTCGAAGCGGCTCGTGGCGCCGGCGGACGCCGCCAGGGCCCCGGCTTCCTCGGGGGGCAGGCCGGCGATCCACGCCGACTCGACATACGCCCCCTCACCCTCGACGAGCGCCTCCCGCGCCAGGAGCTCGTCGAGGTCACCGCCGTCCGACGACTCGGCGACCGCCTCGGTGGTCGCGAACCGTTGGTCGGCGAGCGCCAACGCGAGCTCGCGCACCAGGAGGGCTCGATCGGCGGCACTCCGGGGCTGCTCGGCGAGCTCCACGACCACCCTCCGCTCGACCCGGTCGTACCACCCCGCCACCGGGTCGGCGTAGGCCTCCCGGTAGGCGGCCTCGAGCGAGACGCCGGCCGGGAGGACCCCGAGCAGGCGCAGCAGCGCCTCCTCGGTGTCGAGGTCCTGACGGGCGAGCTCGGCGGTGACGAGGGCGTCCCACCGCTCGTCCATCTCACCCGGCGCCACCACGTCCACCACGACAGGAGCGACGAACTCGAGACCGCGCAGTCGCTCCACGTCGCCGGCGAGGGCCTCCACCTCGACGCGGGTGGCCGCCTCGGCCGGATCGATGGTCGTCGTGGTCGTCGCCGGCACGGTCGAGGCGGTCGGCGACGTGCCCGTCGGAACCACGACATCCGTGCAGGCCGAGAGCACCAACAGCAGGACCAGGAGCCGGGGAAGGCGAGACATCGGCCCGGCAGGGTACCGATCGACCTCGGGCGGGTTACCGGAAGCGGGCGTAGCGGATCGGCCCGCGGGCGTCGCTGGGGTCGACAGGGCGTCCCTGCTGGGTGACGGACACTCGTCCCTCGGCCGCGAGACGACGACCGGCCCGGCGGGTGCGTTCCAGCAGGTCCCGCCCGCCCTCGGGATCGACCCGGCGGGCCGCCTCCGACGGGCAGATCGATCCGTCCCGCTCGGCCAGGAGGTCGATGATCGCCTGCTCCAGGCGGCGATCGAGGTCGCCGGGCTTGTGGCGTCGGCACCCGGCCGAGCAGTACCGCACGGCGTCCCAGTCGTCGACCCACTTCCGCCGCCAGGCAAAGCGACGGCCACAGGTGGCACAGAGCTTGTCGGGTGGGGGCATCGGTACGGGTACGGGATCCATCGGGGCAACGGACGGGTCGAGCGGGTCGACACCGGGCCTCGTCTCGTGGGGTCGCAGGTACCGTGATCCCATGCTCTCGGACCACCCGACGTCTCGCCTACAGGTCGCAGGCCGCCTACTCCTCGGGGCCGGCCTGATCTTCGCGGGGGTCGGACACCTGACGAACCAGCGGGAGGAGTTCCAGGCCCAGGTGCCGAGTTGGTTCCCCGCCGATCCCGATCTGGTCGTCGTCGTGTCTGGCGTCGTGGAGATCGCCCTCGGCGCCGCCCTCATCGCCCTGCCCGGTCGGCGGGTCGCGATCGGCCTGGCGACGGCGGCCTTCTTCGTGCTCATCTTCCCGGGCAACGTCGCCCAGTGGATCGAGGGCACCGACGCCTTCGGCCTCGACACCGACGGCCAACGCTTCGCGCGCCTGTTCTTCCAACCGGTGCTCGTGGCATGGGCGCTGTGGTCGACGGGCGCCGGCGGCGCCCTGGCCCGTTGGGCGCGGGACCGCAGGTCGGGCGCCCGACCCGGCTAGACCGCTCGGACACCGCCCTCGGGGGCGATCCCTCTTCGCTCCCGTCGGCCACCTCATAGGGTCACGTGGGTGGACCAAACCGATCCGCCACCGCCCGAGATCGCCCGACGGCTCTTCGCCCCCATCGCCACCGACTACGAGCGATGGGCCACCTGGCTGAGCATGGGCCAGGACCCGCGGTGGCGACGGACGATGGTCGACGGGCTCGACCTGGCCCCCGGGTCGCAGGTCCTCGACGTGGCCGCCGGCACCGGTTCGATCACCCGTCTGCTCCAGGCCACCGGCGCCCGGGTGACATCGCTCGACCAGAGCGAGCCGATGCTCGCCCGGGCCGTCGAACGGGGGGCGACCGCGGTCGTGGCCACGGCCGAGCAACTCCCGTTCCCCGACGACCACTTCGACGCCGTCACCTTCGGGTACCTGCTGCGCTACGTGGAGAACGTGCCACGGTGCCTCGGAGAACTGTCCCGGGTGGTGAAGCCGGGCGGCCGGGTGGGGATGGTGGAGTTCGGCCGGCCGACCGGGATCTGGGGACCGGCGTGGTGGCTGTACACGCGGGCCCTGCTGCCGGCGGCCGGGGCACTCATCCGCTCGGGGTGGTGGGAGGTCGGCCGGTTCCTCGGCCCCAACATCGATGAGTTCGCCGCCACCCACCCACCGGCGGCGCTCGCCGAGGACTGGCGTGGGGCCGGGCTCATCGACGTGGAGATCCGTCGGCTCTCGCTGGGGGGCGGGCTCATCATGTGGGCCCGCAAGCCATGAGCGAGACGAGGCGGGCCTACTACGCCCGCCCCGGAGGGCGAGTCGCCGACCTCGTGACGCTGCTCCACCTCCCCTACACCCTGTGGCACCTGTCGTACGTCGTGATCGGCGCGGCGCTGGCACCGCAGGTTGACCTCGTCGTCCTCGCCGGCACGATCGCCGCCTTCGCCCTCGGACTCGGCGTCGGAGCCCATGCCCTCGACGAGGTGCTCGACCGGCCACTCGGAACCGGCCTCTCTGACCGGCTGCTGTGGCTCCTCGGGTGGGGCGGCCTCGCCGCAGGCGGGGCGTTCGCCGTGGCGGCCGCCTGGGTCATCTCCCCCGTGGCGCTTGTGTGGGGAGGCATCGGCGTGCTGCTGGCGGCGGCCTACTCGCTGGAGTGGTCGCCATTGGTGCACTCGACCGTCGGCTTCGGCCTTGCCTGGGGTGCCTTCCCGGTGCTCGTCGGGTACTGGGCCCAGACGGAGTCGGTCTCGATCGGTGTCCTGGTGGTGGCGGCGGCGGCCGCGGTCCTCGGCATGGCTCAGCGGTCGCTCTCCACCCCTGCCCGCCACGTCAGGCGCGATGTGGCCGCGGCGGGCGCATCGATCGGCAACGAGCAGTGGGACGAGGCCGACCTGCTGGCGACGTGGGAGCGGCCGCTGCGCCTGCTGGTGTGGGCCCATGTCCTGCTGGCAACGGGCCTCATCGCCGTGCGACTGATCGGCTAGGCCGAGGCGACGGGTTCGGGGACGTCGACCGTCGTTCGCTCGTCCCGCCCGAGCCACGTCCGACAGTCGACGATGGCCGTGGCGAGGAGGTCGGCGAGCGCGGCATCGGGATCAGGGATGCACGCCTCGGCGAGGCCCTCGACCGCGACCCGCACCATCACCGGGGCCGAGCGACGCCGGAACCCGCGGACGTCGATCCGGTGATCGGCGACCAGGGTCTCTGCCCGGGCACACGCATCGGGCGCCGCCGCCAACGCCCGGCGAGCCTCGTCGCGCACGTCGTCGGGGAGGGTGGGCAGGTCACCGTCCATCGTGAGCCGCTCGGCGGCGAGGATGCCCACCGCCAGGGCACGTTGCCGGGGCTCCGAGGCGTGCGGGAGGGCGGCGGCCGCGCTGCGCACCGCCACGATCACGTCGAGGGCGGCGGCATCGGCATCGTCGTCGCCGACCACGCCGATCACGGCCGGCACGAGGTCGACGAGGCCGACGCGGCCTCGATCCGAGATCTGGTCGTTGACGCCCCGGGCGAGACCGGCGAGCAGTGAATGGGTGCAGGCGGGACTGTCGGTCCAGCGATGGCCGGCGAGGAAGGAGGCGTACTCCATGAAGCAGGCCCCCGACCGCGGCCATCGATGCTTGCCCCGGGACAGGACCGGGATGCCCGAGCGTGACCAGGATCGGAACATGCCCCTGACCATATCGGCCGCGGCG
>CAZTLW010000172.1:0-3852 GCA_964614585.1 uncultured Acidimicrobiia bacterium
TTCCGTCTAGCCACAGGTAACCGGCATCTTTACCGGTATTGCATTTTCACCGAGCGCCTCGTTGAGACAGCCCCCCAGTCGTTAAGCCTTTCGTGCGGGCCGGAACTTACCCGGCAAGGGATTACGCTACTTTAAGACGGTTATAGTTCATAACCTTTCCCTATGTCGCCATAGGGCATGGACTATATCTTCACCCTTCACAGGGGCTCGACGTATAGTCTCTGAGGATTCTTCTAATAAGTTTTTAAAATTTCTTTTTTTGAATATTTTCTTTTTCTTTTAACTTCAATGCTTTCTCTGATTTCAAGAATTTCCCTGAAACCATCTTCTTGAAGATGTTTTTTGTTCTCCATCAAAAAAATTATTTTAGAAAACTTTCTAAAAACAAGATTTTTGTTTTTTGAGAGTAAAGGGTACTTTCTAAAGAATGGTATTACTTTGTAGTATAAATCACTTATCCTTCGAACTTCAAAGTAGCAAATTCCATCTTTTCTATAACGAATTTTCCCGCACTCAAGAAAATTCTTAAAAAGAATTAGAATAGTATCGTCCTTTTGAGATACATTAAACGAAGGTGTAATTTTCCATCCTTTTTTGTAGTCATACTTCCGACAAATTATGGAGATATTAAAACTCCCTTCACCATCTGCAAAACCACTTAGATAGTAGCCAATACTTCTATTAGAAGTCTTTCCTGCTGATTGACCGCTTCGATTAAACATTTTTACTTCCATTATTAATTATACAAATAATAGTGAGTAGTTCAATATACGCGGTGTTTCCAGCATATAGTCGAGTTTTTCTTCTTGGAAGTTGCCTTCCAAGGGCGGCAACTATTACCTTACCGCCGACGTTTACTGGCGCTTCACTCACTCAGCCCGAAGACCGGCGAGCTTAACGTTCCAGCACTGGTCAGGCCTCAGCCCCTATACATCCTCTTTCGAGTTAAGCAGGGACCTGTGTTTTTGATAAACAGTCGCCAGGGGAACTTTCGCTGCGCCCCACTTTATACAAGTATAAAGCAGGGAGGTCTTATCCCGAAGTTACGACCACTTGTTTGCCGAGTTCCTTAACGAGGAATCACTCGTTCGCCTTGGTACACTTACACCCACCCACCTGTGTCGGTTTTCGGTACGGGTTCGTACTGCTTAGCTCCTTTAGAAATTTTCTAGGAAGACTGCTCATTTAAGTTCACTCTGCGTACAGAGCTTCCTCTCGCTCCATCGGGTTACCCCTCAGAGAAAGAACAGGAATCCGATAACCTGCTTAAATTACAAATCTCCGTCTTTCTAAAGAAAAACAATACGAAGGGCCAGAATATTAACTGGCTGTCCATCGGATACACCTTTAGGTTTTTCCTTAGGCCCGCCTAACCCTTGGATGATTGTCATTGCCAAGGAACCCTTAGGTTTGCGGCGTTCCGGGTTCTCACCGGAATTGCGGTTACTCATGCCAACATTCTCACTTCCTTACTCTCCACTCCAGCTCACGCCGTAAGCTTCAGCGAATAAGGAACGCTCTCCTACCACGCCGATGTAAACATCGGCATCCTCATCTTCGGTACCAAACTTGAGCCCCGTACATCTTCGGTGCAAAATTCCTTAGTCAGTAAGCTGTTACGCACTTTTTAAAGGGTAGCTGCTTCTAAGCTAACCTCCTGACTATCAGAGGAAGATCACTTCCTTCTTTACACTTAGTTTGGATTTAGGGACCTTAGATTGAGATCTGGGCTGTTTCCCTTTTGAACACGGAGCTTAGCCCCCATGTTCTGACTGCCTTTGGCTTATAGTTCCGGTATTCGGAGTTTGGTTGGAAAAACTAGGCAAAAGCCCCCGTAGTTCCATCCAGTGCTCTACCCCCAGAACATCCAAAGACGCTAGCCCTAAAGCTATTTCGGAGAGAACCAGCTATTACCAGGCTCGATTAGCTTTTCACTGCTTACCACAACTCATCCCAAGAAATTGCACAGTCTACGGGTTCGGACCTCCCTCTCCTTTTCAGCAGAGTTCATCCTGGTCATGGTAAGATCGCCTGGCTTCGGGTCCTGCTGCACCAATAAAGTTCGCGCATTTCGCACTCGGTTTCCCTGTGCCTCCGTTCCGTAAGAACTTAGGCAAACTGGTACAACAGACTCGTTGGCTCATTCTTCAATAGGCACGCCGTCACCCTGCAAGCAGAGCTCCGACTCCTTGTAAGCTAATGGTTTCAGGTTCTATTTCACCGCCCTAATAGGGCTACTTTTCACCTTTCCCTCACGGTACTGGTTCACTATCGGTGATGTTCTAGTATTTAGCCTTGGCAGTATAGTTCTGCCAGATTCCCGCCAGGTTATCGTGCCCGACGGTACTCAGGAATAACTACAAAGAGCGAAAAGTGTTTTCGTTTACGGGGTTTTTACCCTCTATGACCATCCTTTCCAGGAGTGTTCAACTAACACTTTACTTCTAAACTCTCTCTGATAAATCAGACGTAATTACCCTACAACCCCTTACTCTAAAGAATAAGGTTTGGGCTGTTCCCGTTTCGCTCGCCGCTACTTGGGGAATTTGTTAGTACAAGACTAACTTTTTTTCTTTTCCTCCGCTTACTAGGATGTTTCACTTCAGCGGGTTCGCTCTTAAGCCACAACAGCTTAAGTATCTAAGGTTACCCCTAGATGGGTTTCCCCATTCGGAAATCTCCGGATCAAAGGTTGCTTACCACCTCCCCGAAGCTTATCGCAGGCACGCCACGTCCTTCATCGCCTGAACATCCCAAGGCATCCACCATTAGCCTGTAAATGCATTTTGGCTAGTAATTGATGATTACTATTTGTTTTCTTACTTTCTATGGCTCACCAAGTAAGAAAACTATTCAGTTGTTTAATGTCCGATGCGTTTTCTAACAACCGCATATCTCAAGACATTTCCTGAGATATATTGTTGTTAAACTCCTTTAGAAAAAAAGAACCGCTCACGGCGAGCAGACAAGAATCTACTTTCATCCGTTTTTAATTATTTTAGGTATATGTATTTTTAGTCATTAATTGCGTTAAACTAGGTGCATTTTAGCAGAAGAAAAAAAGATGTCAAGTATAAACAAGAAAAGAGGAGAAAATCCCCTCTTTTCTAACGTGATTTGTAATTAAAATTACTTTATCTTTTTCTTCATCTTGTCGATGAACTTTGCAGCTGCATCTTTTCCTCCAAGACCGAAAGAAAGACCTCCAGCAATAACAAAGAAATAAATTAATCCCTGAAATGCTGTTAGCAAAAGTTCACGAGCAATACCAAGTTGTACAAGGATTGCAAAGGATGCGAAAACCCAAATAGCAACTTTAACTAATGCTCCCGCGGTAACCGAATAAGGGAAATCTGAGCGTTCTGTTGCTGCAATAACAAGCTTAGACAAGAAGTCACCGATCATGATTGCAACAACAAAGATAAGTGTTGCTACAATAACATTAGGAAGATAAGCAACCACAGCAGTCATAAAGTGTGCAAACTGACTAAGCCCTAAGATTCCTACTGTCATCCAAATAACGATGATAAAGATTACCCATTTTATAACGTTACCTAAAAACTCTGATGGGTTAATTCTTATCTCTGCTTTTTGCATTGCTTTTTCCCACTTCTCACCCTCAAAAAAATCGTTAAATTTTAATCGGTAAAGAAGTCCGGAAATAATTTTTCCAGAAGCAAGTGCAACAAACCAACCGACAATAAAAACAAAAAGAGCAGCGACTAAACTGGGAAGAAAAAGCATAAAGTTCTCCCAAAAGGTTTCAAACACTCTTCCCATAACATCATACCAATTTGTCATGGTTTTATAAATTAAATAATAATTAATAATATTTGTGTCCGACCTTTAGTA
>CAZTLW010000173.1:0-3843 GCA_964614585.1 uncultured Acidimicrobiia bacterium
CGTGGAAGCGGATCTTGCGGTCGAAAGCGATCGCCCCTACCACGTCCTGCTGGCGGCACATGAGATAGAGGAGGGCGATGAGGATGCGGTCGTCGGGCAGCACCACGGCCCGGGCCTGCTCGTCGGCGCCGAGCCAGAACGGGGGCATCGGCAGCTCCTCCCACGTCGACCCGTCATCGGACACCAGGATCGGCGGGCGGGACCGCAGGGCGAACACGGAAGCACTCCACCACCGCTCGCCGTTCCAGTTGGGTAGGGCGGGGAGGTCGGGGGCCGTCCCCCACCGCCCGCCGTCGGGACGGGCGAACCGGCGGCAGTCGGAGCCGCGGCAGGCCTCGACGAACGCCCACCCGGGACCCCAGGTCGTGGTCACGGTCGCCGGGTGTTCGTCCTCCATCTCGATCGTCCCGACCGGCTCGAAGGATCCCGAGCCATCCCAGCGGTAGACGAGCACCCGTTCGTACGAAGGTGCGAAGCCGAACACGCCGTCGCCGCTGACGGCCACCGCCGAGACGAGCTCGTGGACGTCCCAGGGCTCGCCGGGCGCCGAACGGGTCCACACCCGGTCCCCGGCATCGACGAACAGGGACCCGGCCACCTCGGCGACGGCCTCGGGTGGGCGCCGGCCCGGCTCGGGCACGAGGTCGGCGTCGCGGCGCTCGCCGGTGGTCGGGTCGACCACGACGGTGCCGAGCGCCTCGCCCGAGCGCCCCACCACCCGGACGGCGCCGTCGCCGTCGACGGTGGCAACGGGGTTGCGGGGGAGCTCGCCGAGGTCGAGCACGTCGTCGCCCACGAGCAGCCGCCAGCTGCCGCCGTCGGGGTCCCAGGACCGGATGCCGAGCAGCACCGGTCCCCCGGCATCCACGACGCCGTCGCCACCGCCCTCCACCTCGACCCAGGTCCGACCCCCGGTGGGATCCGGGGGCGGCTCGGCGACGGGCAGCGGGGCGGGATCGTCGGTGGGCGTCGGCTCGAGTTCGAAGGAGCCGCCCAGCCAGATCGCCAGCCCGGCGACGACGGCCAGCGCCGCCCAGCCGATCCGACGCGGTGGTGGCGGCGGCGGGTTGGGCTCGTCGTCGAGACCGACGACCAGGACCGCCTCCTCGCTCACCGCGCCCTCATCGGCGAAGGATGCCGAACGCCCAGTCGCGACCCAGCCCCGACAGCATGGCCTTGATCCAGATGCGGGCGAACGCCTCGACGAGCGGGGCAGCATCGAGGTCGCCGACGTCGAGCACCTCGAAGCCCATCGCCTCGGCGAGCTCGGCGACGGCTCGCCGGCCATCGGGGTCGCCGGCGATGGGCAGCACCGCCGGTTGGTCGCCGAACCTCGGGTCGACCATCGTCTCCCAGCCGATCGTGTTCCACGCCTTCACGACGAGGACGTCGCCCGCCAGCGCCTTGACGTGGTGGGCGACGGACGGGTGCCCACCGGGGATCGGGCCGACGAGCACGTTGGTGGCGTCGACGACCACCGACCCGGCGAGGTCTCCGGCCTGGTCGACCACGTCGCCGAGGGCGGCAACGGGCACGGCGAGCACGACGAGGTCGGCGTCGGCGGCGGCGTCGACCACCGAGGCGATCCGGGCACCGGGGGCGTCGTCGGTGATGGCGGCGTGCTTCTCGGCGCCGGGGTCACGGACGCCGAACACGACCTCGTGGTCGAGGCCGGCGAAGCGGCGCCCGAGCGCCCGGCCGACGTTCCCGGCCCCCATGACGGCGATGCGCATGGGCCCAACCTAGGGGGCGGCAGTACCGAGTACTGAGTACCGAGTACCCGGATCGGGTTCCGCGGTTCCGTGGTTCCGCGGTTCGAGTTCGGCCGCTCTGGGCCGCAGCCCTACCCCGAGCCCTCGTAGGCGGGGCCCACCGGGGGGCGGGGGCCGGCGGTCACCCGGGGCGGGTCGGGCTCGCCGATGATGACCTCCACTTGGTCGCCGGGTGGGACGACGGCGAGCACCACCCGCCGGCCGGGGAGCACGACCGGGCGCACGTACTCGTCGGACTCCAGGGCCAGGCTGGGCAACGGCACCTCCTCCCACACCGTGGCATCGTCGCTGACGAGCAGGGTGGCCCCGCCCTGGGGTCCCCACTGGGTCGACGTCCACCACTCGCTCCCGTTGAAGGTGGGGAAGGCCGTCTGCTCGCCGGCGAGGTCCCACCACAACACTCCTCGGCCCACGAGGCGGTCACAGGTGACCGGTCCGCAGTACTCCACGACCAGCGACCCGGCGCCCGCCGCCGCTCGCACCGACTGGATGGGGACATCGGCGACGAGGGCGCCGTTGACGAGTTCCCACTCGATGCCGTCGGTGGACCGCCACACCTCGAGGACCGTGGCGTCGTCGTCGACGGCCACCGCGATGAAGCCGTCCTCGTCGGCGGTGATCGCCGCCTCCCCCAACCACGGCGTGGTGAACGGCCGCAGGTCGCCGGTACCGGCGGTGCCCACCCAGACGGTCTGGGGCACGAGGCCGTGGTGCATCCACTCGGCAGGCCGATCCAGGTTCTCGGGGGCGACGCCGAGCCCGGGGACCGTGAGGCGGACCGTGCCGTCTGGCTCGACGAGGCGGACCTCGACCGCCGTGGCGTCGTGCACGGCGGTGAGCCGGCTGAGCTCGGTGTTGTCGAGCGGGTCGAAGACGACCACCTCCGCTCCCTCGGCGCGGATGTCCACGAGCGACCCGAGCGGCGACCAGTCGACCCGTCCCCATGAGGCACGGGACCCGGCGACCACGACCCCCTCGAAGTCGGCGACCCAGCCGACCGACACGCCGTTGGGCACGCCGGCAAGACGTTGCAGCTCCCAGCTGGACCGGGCGTCGGGCAGCCCGGTGCGGGAGGCGACGCCCTCGGCGCCGCCGACCCAGCTGCGGGATCCCTGCCCGACGACGTCCACGAGTGGGTCGAACGGCAACTCGGCCGGCTCGGACCACACCTCGCCGTCACTCGAGAACGCCCAGGTGGCGTCGGACTCCCAGGCCCGGTCGACGAGCACCAGCCCCGAGCCGACCGAGAAGGCGAGCTGGCCGACGGGCACGTCGGCGACCGGCCTCCACGTCCAGCCGGTGTCCGGCAGGGTGGGCTCGGGAGGCAGGTCGACGGTGAGGGGTTCGTCGGCGGGGTCCGGTGTCGATCCCTCAGGGCCTTCGAGGGCCGACCCGAGCGCGACCACGGCCACCGCCAGCACGGCGACCGCGGCGAGGCCGAGCCATCGGCGCCGGGAGGCACCGACCTCCGGGGGTCCCGGCGGCAGGTCGTCGTCGGCGCCGACCGTGAAGAGCGGCTCGTCGTCGTGGTGGTCCACGTCACGCATGCTGGTCGTACGGGGCGGACAACGAGGAGGGACGGACCCAACCCCCGGCGCCTATCGCCGCTCGCCGACCCAGGTCCCGCCGTCGACGCCGGTCACGACCAGCCGGGCCCCGTCGGAGGCGACCCGCATCGGCTGGCCGACCGAACGGGGCAGCGCCACCTCGCCCCAGTCGTCGGCCGTCGCCGAGAGGCGCAGCACGTCGCCGTCGACGGTCGCCCAGCGGCGGCCGTCCCAGACGGGCATCGGGCGTCCGGCGAGGGCGTGGGGGATGCTCCAGGTCCCTTGGCCGTCGCCGTACCTCGTCAGGCAGCGGCCCCAGCAGAACCGGACGATGACGACGTCCCCGCCACCGACGGCCTCCACCGTGTCGATGTCGCCCACCCGGCCGCCCACGATCGGGGCACCCTGGTCCCAGACGGCCCCGTCCGGCGACGTCCACGTCCGAACGCTGCGGGCACCTGGCACCGGGACGAGGGCCACGAATCGATCGACGGTGGCCGCAATCGTTGGCTCCCCCTCCCATG
>CAZTLW010000174.1:0-3836 GCA_964614585.1 uncultured Acidimicrobiia bacterium
GGAAAGATGGAAGGCCGTTAGGGCCGGAGGAGGGAAAAGGAACAGGGAGTTGTTCGATCAGTTAGAAAACCAATTTTCCATCAATAACGGAGAGAAGTGCTACATCTTTGAGCTTGTCGATAAGCCTGAAGGTGGAAAGCAATTCAAGAGCGTGCATGAGGCTTTAAGGTCGGTTAATTTGGAGAGAATAGTCCAAAAGTTAGAGTTATGATAGCAAAGCAGATAACAGAAATGGTCGCCATAAACACCGTATCGGTACTGATAACGCTGTATAATTTCGTGTCCAACTTTAATTATGATGATCCGAAGTGGTTGGCGACAATGGTCATGATAATCACGGTCATCATATATAACATCTTCAGGATGGTCGATATAAAAAATGGTTGGAAAAAGAAAAAGGATGATGATGAGGAAGATAATAAGTGATTGCAAGAACAACTGGAAGACATCATTGGCCGGTCTTTTCATAGCCGTCTTCACGATACTTTTACTATTCGACCAGATACAGCCCAAGGGGTTCATAGCACTCTTAGGAGGGATAAGCTCTATCATCGCTCTTCTGTCCAAAGACCAAGATAAGTGAGGGTCGTGTACCATATTATCTATGTAACTTCCATCGTCGTTCTTTGTCTTTTGATGATGAGGCAGTGCGAGAAGAAGAACGAGTCCACATCTCTACATAATTCCACGCAAGATTCTCTTATAACTTGGAGAACAAGGTCGGGAAACCAGGCCGCGAGCATAGCCACTCTGACAGCTTCGAGTGCTTCAACTATAAGAGAACTGAGGTCGAAGGACAGCTCTGTTCAGGAGTTACAAAGGATACTTGACAGTTTGAAACGGAAGAACGTAAGGATGGCCGCTCATATCAGTTCCGTTACTCATGATACGGGGACGACACCTGTCTACGTAATGGACTATGACACTATCAAAGAAAAAATATGGCCCGTTTATCACACCACGTGGAATAACAGATGGACCCAAGGGAGGATATTAGCCTCTCATGATTCAATAGAGCGACATATAACGACTTTTAACGAGTACGATATATCAACGGTCCAAAAAAGAAAGAACATCTTCTCAAAGCCTTATATGGAGACAACTATACTCAACAAGAACCCCAATACCAGAACAAGGGCAATGAGGACTTTTCAGATAGAGTGCAGTTGCAACAGGTGGAAGTGGTTCGGGGTAGGGACCGCCGTCGGGTTCGGTGGTGCGGTCCTCCTCTTCAAGTAATAATGCTTATCTCGAAGGTGACCCAAAGTTCTTCCCTTTCATCTATTGTTACCTTGAATCCCCCGCCGGAATTCTCAACCCGTTCCCCACTCCTCTCAAAATCCTTTATCGAGCCATCAATAAGTCTTATAACGGTTTCAGAGAGTCTTTCCTTCGAGGGAGGAGTATCAGAATCGTAGTATCCCCAATTCAAAAGTTCCATTACTCGCTGAACCCTGTTCAAATCCAACATTGATAGAACCAATTCCTTTTCATTTTGTAGGTCTTTTTCCATCGTTCATTTGTTTTTATGAGAATTTCCTTCTTGCGTACTCTGCAATTAAGAGCGCATCGACTATCCCATCGTGTTCTTTTTTTGCCTTTTCCGTCGGGGTCAGGTCAACGTTAGGGAACAGTCTTTTTACCGCTATTAGTGATGTTGCCTTGGTGTCGGTGGCGTATCCGCTTTTATTTTTCTTGGATACTTTTTTTTGCACCGGAACCCCGGACCACATCTCCTTCTGCCATGTCTTGGAATGGACCAATGTATAGGGCAGTTCTTTTACTTCGGCTATCACTTCCCATATCGTCTTGCCCCGGCACATAGCCCAATTCGTATTAGCCGATACCCCTTTGATGCTTTTTAGGTCTTCGATGACGACCATCCCAACGTCCATTCCATCTATCATCCGGTACATGGACTTAATATCGTACTCTTTCCCTATCTTGGGGAACAGAGATGTTTCGATGTTATCTCCGATGATCGCTATGGCCCCGTCCTTACCCGGGTCTATTCCTATGTAGTGTTTCATTCTTTTGTTATCTTAGGGCTTGGTGTAGCGGGTTCATTGGAGCGTTCTTTTAAAAGGTTGTTGGCGTTACATGGTCTTTCAACCCCCTGTTCTTCGCTAACGAAACAGGGTGGACCGTGATATCCTCGCTCCATTCGACGAGTCTCTCATCGCCCATCCTTGCGAAACAGTCAAGGCATAGTATATCGTTCCTCCATCTCTCGGGAACGACCTTTTCCCAAATATGGTCCGGGACATGGAAATGAAAAGGGCTGTATCGATGACAGCGGTAGCAATACTCTCTGGTGTTCTTGGCTTCTTTGCTCATTGTCCTTGTTATTTGTCAGTTCCATACTTCCTTTTGTTTTTTTTCTATTCACTGCTAAGGCAGTAAAGATCCGCTTTGACCTTTGACCCTCCTTCTGGCACTACTTCAGCTTTCACGATAACAAGCCCGTCCTTACTGCCGTCATCGTAGTAGACCTTGAACGTCCGAGGGTTATCAAGGCTCACAGGTGTTTCCAACTCTTGCTCGATCTTCAACCTGGGGAACCTCTTCCTTTTTTCTTTGTTGAAGACGAAAGGCTCCGCGAACACCTCATCTATCAAGTATTTGACCTGGGCCGAAAAGGCATCGTCATCCTCAATACCTTGAGGTAATAGGTCATCGAAGATCATGGTGCCTTTGTACCTCATTCGAGTTTTCTTGCTCAGTTCTTTTTTCATGACCCCTCCTTTTTTATCCCCACCATTTCCATTACTTGCCTGAGTTGGTGGCGGTTCTTGATGGTTCCGTTGAATACAATTTCACCATTCTTTCTTATAGTAACTGATAGATCATCTTCATAGAAGAAAATTTCTAATCCAGTATAGCTATATGTAGTATGTAGGTAATGCCTTTCGTGCATCAACAACTCCTCATCCTCAGTCCCTTCATACTCGAGATCTTTTGTATCATCACAAAAAACCCACCCTTCCGCTTCGATGTCTTCCGAGGTGAGGTAAGGGATACGGACTTCATCAATAGGGGTAGCCCGACCAGACCCAAGTATATATACAAACTCCATATTGCTGATACCAGCTATTTTCGAGGGCAGCCATCCTCCCTTCAAAGGGTCGCGATATTCAACCTCCATCCCCACGTGGAGTTCGTCGATGGTCGGGGTGTAGTAGTTGTCGTCGTTGCTCATTTGTTTTTGGTTTTTAAATTGAAATGTCCCTCCACCTCTTTCTTTATTAATTCGCTGATTTCATCATAGTTGTATGAATATTCCTGCTCCAAAAATTTCCATATAAAAAGGAAACTTACCCACATATCTCCACTTTTTTGAGCGTATTCCATAACGGCTTTTCCCTCCTTGTTCCTCCAAAAAAGCCTTCCGGGGTACTTTTCAAAGTCCACGTAAGGAGTTACGGATTCCAGGTCTGCCAACTGCCAGAACCTTTCCTCCGGCGTGGGCTTGTTGTCCAGTTCTTCCAGTTGTCGCTTGAGATCTTGGATCTGTTCAGATGTAAGGTCTTTGATGTTGATGGTTTGATCCTTCATAGTTCTTTCATTTCAGTTCCCGGAAACACTTCCGGGAGGGTTCAAGCAAAGAATGCCTCGAAATAATCGCTACCGTACTGGCCTCGTGTGATCTCACAGACCTCCCGGACGGTGTACTTGTCCTTCTTGTCTTTCATTCCATCCACGAATCGCTTCGTCTCCCTTTCACAAGACCCCGTGATAGCTCTGTACATTTTGATGGCTTCCTCAATCGTCAACTCATCGTCCATCGACATCCCCTCGTACTTGGAGGTATCCCGGTCACTTAGCTTGTAGATAAG
>CAZTLW010000175.1:0-3776 GCA_964614585.1 uncultured Acidimicrobiia bacterium
TCGACGTTCGATGAGGCGCTCGCAGGGAGCGCGAAGAGGCTCACGGCCATGAGGGCGGCGAGCAGGGTGGTCAGGAAACGTCGCATGTGGTACCTCCCAGTCCTTGTCGAATAGGTCCAGCGACGCCCCTACTACGCCCCCGATCCCGACCCCGGATGGTGACCTTCTTGCATACGGCTCGTGACCGTCCGCTCAAGCCGCCGTCCCGGATGCCGAACACACGGACATGACCCGCGCTCCCGACTGGATCTGGCCGACCCTCCAGGTCACCGGCTTCGGCCTGCTCGGCGCTGCCCACCTCACCGTGGGTGGGCCCGCCTCGCCGTCGATGACCGCCCTCGGCGCCACGGTCGCCATGGGCGGCGTCGCACTCGCCGTCTGGGCGCTCGTCGTGCTCGACTCGGTCACGTGGGCGCCGACGCCGATCCGTCAGGAGCCGGCCACGTCGGGGCCCTACCGACGGGTGCGCCACCCCGAGTACCTCGGCCAGATCCTCCTCGCCGCCGGCTCGGCGCTGCTCTGGCCGTCGGCGCTCGCCTGGGTGGCGGTGGGTGTGATCACCCTCGGCTTCGCCGGTCGGGCGCGGGTGGAGGACCACCGGATGGTCGCCACCTACGGGCCGGCGGCGGAGCTGTATCACGGCGAGGTCCGCTGGCGGTTCCTGCCGCCGGTGTTCTGAGCCTCAGTCGACGCGCCTGGCGACGTAGTAGCCGTAGCTCACGTAGGCAGCGTGTCGCTCGTACAGATCGATCTCCTCCTGCTCGGCCTCGACGATGGCTCGGGCAGTCTCCGAGTGGTCGTGGCGGGCCAGGAACGCATCGAACCGTGCCTGCAGCGGTCGGTAGTAGTGCTCGAGCCAGCACCGCTCGGGGAGCGTGAAGTAGCCGATCGGGGAGTAGCCCGCCGCCTCGAGGACTGCCAGCTTGGCCGATGCCGTGTCGACCTCCGGGTACTCCTGGGCCCAGTGGGCCTCCAGCTCGGCGGGGCGATCAGCGGTGAGCCAGGTCAACTCCGACACCGCGAGGACGCCGCCCGGCTTGAGGAAGCGCCGCCACGCCGTGACGCCGGTGGCGAAGCCCAGGTTGTAGACGGCGCCCTCCGACCAGATGGCGTCGAGGCCCTCGTCGGGGAACGGCAGGTCGTCGATCGAAGCGGCCAACGTGGTGACCCGCTCCGATCCGATCGTTGCCTCCAACCGGTCGAGGAAGGGCTGCATGAGGTCGACGGCGACGATCGAGGCGTCCAACTCCTCGGCGAGCACCCGGGTCGATGCCCCGGTGCCGCAGCCGAGGTCGGCGATGGCCAGGCCGTGGGCGTCGCGCAGGCCCGACAGGGTGATCGCGAGCCGGGTCTCCTCGTCACCGCCCGGTCCCTGGCGGGTGCCGTCTCGGTGCAGGTCGACGAGCAGGTCGAACTCATCCATCCCGGCCACCTGCCGCGACCCGATCGGCGAGCCAGGCCCCGAGGCGGCGGCGAACCATCGTCCCGAGTCGGGTCGGCAACCCATCGAACGCGTGCACACCATCCGGCCACACCTCCAACTCGGCGTGGCTGCCGGCCATCGCCCAGCGGTTGGCCATGAGCAGCGAGTCGTCGAGGAGCGGGTCCTCGGTGCCGACCGTGAAGAGCGCCGGCGGCAGGTCGGCGAGGTCGGCCACGAGCGGCGACGCCAGCGGGTCGAGCGGATCGCCGCCGTACGCCTCGTGGAAGAACGACATGAGCGGTAGCGACAGCACGGTGTAGCGGTCGCCCCAAGCCTCCCGGGACGGGAGCGATCCCGTCGTGAAGACGCCGTTGACGAGGTTGGCCGCCACGAACCGGTTGTGCCGGTCGTCGTCTCGGAGCCGCAGCAGCGTGGCGACGGCGAGGTTGGCGCCCGCCGACTCCCCGCCGATGAGGAAGGGCAGGCCGGCGAGGCCATCGTCGTCGAGCAGGGCGTGGGCCACGGCCTCGCAGTCGTCGAGGCCGGCCGGGTACGGGTGCTCGGGGGCCAGCCGGTACGCGACCGATACCACCGCCGCCCCGGTCTTGGCGGCGATGCCCTCGAGTTGGCGATCCTGGTCGGCCGGCTCGCCGAGGACGAAGCCACCACCGTGGACGTGCAGGTACACCGCCCGGGGCTCGTCGGGGCGGACCACCCGGCAGCGGACGCCAGCGATCGTCTCGTCGATGGCCAGCCCGTCGCCGGGGACCGGTTGGTTGGTCACCCAGTACGACGCCCGGAGGGCCTCGGCCTCGAGCGGGCCGGGGTCGTCGAAGGTGACCGACTCGGCGTGGGCCCGGGCCTCCGCCCGGACGTCGGCCGGGACGTCGACGACCGTGAACCGCAACACGGGACGAACGCTACGCCCGTCCGTACCGGTCGCGGCCCTCGTTGGCGAGTCGGTCGGCGTACTCGTTCCATTCGTGGCCGGCGTGGCCCTTGATCCACCGCACCTCGAGCTCGGGGCGCTCCTTGAGCAGGTGGTATGCCTCCCGGACGAGGTCGAGGTTCTGTACCGGGCCGGTCTTGCGCTTCCAGCCGCGACGCTCCCAGCCTGCCGCCCACTCGTTGACGGTGCGGACCACCAGGTTGGAGTCCGACCACAGGACGGCGGGCGTGCCCTCGGGCACCATCCGTACCCCTTCGATGAGTGCCCGCAGCTCCATGCGGTTGTTGGTCGTGGCGGGCTCGCCGCCGGATCGCTCGTCGACCACCTCACCGTCGTGGACCCACACGGCCCCCCATCCGCCGGCCCCCGGGTTCGGGTCGGCGGAGCCGTCCGTGAACACCCCGTCGGTGGGCGACGTCTCCGGTGGCGTCGGGGCGCCCTGTCGGCGACGTCCGCCACCAGCGTCCCGACAGGAACGGCATTGCCGGGGCGTCCAGCCGGGGTAGCGGTCGAGGACGGGCTGGGGGAGCTCGAAGGTGGTCCCGCAGTCGGCGCAGGTGAACGACGGCACTACGGGCGGTCGTCGGGCGACTCGTCGAGCGGCGGTGCCTCGGCGGCCGGCTCGTCCGGGGGCGATTCGGTGGCCGGCTCGGCGGGGGAGGGGTCGTCGGTGGTCGCCTGCTCCTCGGCCGTGGCGGGGGATTCCTCGGCGGGCGGCTCGCCGGTGACGGGCTCGGGGGCCTCGTCGGCCGCCCGGGCATCGGACGGCGTCGCCGAGGGCGCCTCCTCGGTGCCGAGCTTCCCGGTCGGGAAGGCCACGAGCGGTTTCGGGGCCTCGTCGACGGTGGGGTCGGCCATCACCGCGTCACCGGACACCAGTTCCATGGCGGCGGCGTGCGCCTTCGATTCCTCGAGCAGGCGCTCCTCCTGCCGCCGGCGGGCCTCGTCGGGGAGGCCCAACTCGGCGATCAGGTCGATGACCCGGGTGGGCCGTCGGTCCCACCACCAGGTGTTGAGCCGCAGGATCCGGTCGCCGTCCCAGCTGGCGCCCCACGGGTCCTGGGGGATCCCGCCGGCATTGGACAGGTGCAGCAGGAACCACCGGCCGGACTCCTCCAGGTCGCGGATCTGGGTCCAGCCGATGGGGGTGTGACGTCCGAACGGGCCCGACAGCGGCAGGCGGATCCCGTCGGTGTCGGCGACGAGGAGTCGGCGGGGAGCGACGAGTTCCTTCAGCCCGAACAGCACCATCCCGCCACCGACCACCCCTATGAGGGCGGCGAGGAGGTCCTCGCGCAGTTCGAACGGCTCGGGCTCGGACGTCCCGTAGGCCCATCCGAGGATCGCGTCGATGAGACCGGCGACTCCCCAGACGTAGTCGACGACCAGGAACACGAACGGGAC
>CAZTLW010000176.1:0-3766 GCA_964614585.1 uncultured Acidimicrobiia bacterium
AGGCCGGTGGGAGGGGGGCGGCGAAGCCCCGGCCGGGGACCTGCCGTGACCCTCTGGTCCGGGCGCTTCGAGGGTGGGCCCGCCGACGTGTTGTGGCGGTACACCGCCGACGACGTCGATCGGCGCCTGCTGCCGTGGGACGTGCGCGGCTCGATCGCCCACGTCACGATGCTCGGGCGGACGGGCATCCTCCCTCCCGCCGAGGTCGAGACGATGCTGCGGGGCCTCGAGCAGGTCCGCCAGGAGGCCGACCGCCGTTCGTTCGTCTGGGCCGAGGGCGACGAGGACGTCCACACCGCCGTCGAGCGACGGCTCGTGGAGTTGGTCGGCCCCGTCGGCGGCAAGCTCCACACGGGCCGGTCCCGCAACGACCAGGTGGCGCTCGACCTGCGGCTGTACCTGTCGGACCAGGGCCTCGCCCGGATTCGCCAACTGCACGACGCGGTGAGGGTCCTGTGCGACGCCGCCGAGTCGGTCGGCGAGATCGTGGTGGCGTCGTACACCCACGGCCAGCAGGCCCAGGCGGTCCCCCTCGCCCACCACCTGTTGGCCTATGCGTGGATGCTGCTGCGCGACGCCGAGCGGTTCGCCGACGCCCTGACCCGCATCGAGGTCTCCCCGCTGGGGGCCGGCGCCTCGGGCGGCTCGTCGTTGCCGCTCGACCCGGCGACGTCGGCGGCGCTCGTGGGTTGGGGCGAGTACTTCGCCAACAGCCTCGACGCGGTGGGCGCCCGCGACGTCGCCGCCGAGTACGCCTTCTGCGCCGCCCAGGCGATGGTGCACGTCTCCCGCCTCGCCGAGGAGCTGATCCTGTGGGCCGGCGACGAGTTCGGCTGGGCGACGTACGGCGAGGACCTGACGACGGGCTCGTCGGCGCTGCCCCAGAAGCAGAACCCCGACATCGCCGAGTTGGCCCGGGGCCGGTCGGCGGCCGCCATCGGCCACGTCACCACGCTGCTGGCGCTCCAGAAGGGGCTGCCGCTCGCCTACAACCGCGACCTGCAGGAGGACAAGGCGCCGCTGTTCGCCGCCGACGACCTGCTCGCCGCCACCCTCGAGGCGGTCCCGGCCCTGGTCGCCTCGGCGGAGTTCCACCCGCCCGAGCCGTCGTCGTGGGTGTGCGCCCTCGACCTCGCCGAGGTGCTGGTGACCCGCGGGGTGCCGTTCCGGGAGGCCCACCACGCGGTCGGGCGGCTCGTGTCGGCGCTCGTCGCCGAGGGGCGGGATCTCGCCGACGTGGCCCCCGCCGACCTCGCCGACGCCGACGAGCGCTTCCAGCCCGGTGACGTCGCCCTCGTCGACCCGGTCGGCTCAGTGCGGCGCAGGGTGTCGCCCGGTGGCGGCTCGTTCGAGTCGGTCGCGGCCCAACTCGACGAACTCCGCCGCCGGGTGGGCGCCGACTGACCGTCGGATCCCTGGAAGAGATCCCCCCGACGGGGGGATGGGACCCGCCGGCCGACGCAGGAGGCCGGTGGGAGGGGGGCGGCGACGGCGCCATCGGCACGAAACCCCCTCCGACCCCGTTCTTGTCGGGCTGCCTACTCAGGGGTGGCTGGGGCCGACAGGAACGGCTCGAGATCCCCTCAGCCCTCGGCGGTGACCGCCAGGATCCGGCCGCCGCCGTGGTCGACGACGAGGAGGCGGTCCCCGTCGGCCACCAGGTGCTGGGGATGGTCGATCCCGGTCAGGAACACCTCCCCGGCGTGCGGGGCGTCCCCGGGCGCCATCGGCACGGCCACCACCTCGCCGCGGGTCCACAGCGCCACCAGCAGGGTGTCGGGGTCCCAGGGGGCCACGGCGACCGACGTCGGCGTCGCCCCCGGCTCGAACACCGCGTGCGAGCGGGGCACGTCGGCGCAGTCGGCCTCGGTCACCCCGTACTCGGCGACCGGGCGGTTGTCGCCCACACAGCGGGGCCAACCGTGGTCGACGCCCGCCTCGACCGCCACCACCTCGTCGGCGGGGGGTTCCCCGTCGAAGCGGCCGTCACCGACCTCGGTGGCCCACAGCGTGCCGTCGTCGTCGACGACGTGGGCATAGGCGTGCTTGAAGCCCGAGGCCAGCTCCACCGGATCGCCGCCGGCGGTCACCGTCCACAGCCGCCCGCTGTCCTCGACCACCCCGCCGCCCCGCTCGCTCCCGGACGTGTTGAACAGCACCGACCCGTCGGCCAGCACCGTCAGCGTCCCGTTGGAGCGGCCGTTGTAGGGGAGCTCTTCGGCCACCACGACGCGGTCGTCGGCGCCGAGCGGCCCCCGCGTGAGGGTGCGCTGCTCCATCACCCACAGTTCGTCGCCGACCACCGCCACGCCGGTCGGGACGAGGAGGCCATCGACGAGCACCGTGGGCTCGGTCGGGTCGTCGGCGGCGATCCGCAACACCTGGCCGGTGCCGTCGCGCTCGCCGCCGGCGAGTTGGGCGACGACGAGGTCGCCGTCCTCGGTGACGACCACCTGGGTGGGCCCGTCGAGGCCCGTCACGACCTCGACGACCTCGAAGCCGTCCGGCACCGAGACATCGGCCGCCTCGGGGGCGGGGGCGGGCGAGCCGCAGGCGGCGACCGCCACGGCGAGGGCGACCAGGACGATGACGTGACGCACCCGGCGACGGTACCGGGGCGCCCTCGGCACCGCCGAGGCTCAGATCCGCCGCGCCCAGATCCCCACGTCGACCCACCGACCGTGCTTGAAGCCGGCTTCGGGGATCGTGCCGACGGGCCGGTAGCCGGCCACCTCGGCGATGGCGACCGAGGCGGGGTTGGGCAGGGCGATGGTGGCGACGGCGAGGTGCACGTCGAGGTGGGCGAGGCGGCGGTGGAGGGCGCCCAGCAGCGCCCGCCCGATGCCCGAACGACGGTGGCCCTCGGCGACGTGGATGGTCGTCTCGACGGTGTGGCGGTAGGCGGCCCGGTCCTTCCAGGGTGCCGCGTAGCCGTAGCCGATGACGCTCTCACCCTCGAGGGCGACGAGCCACGGCAGCGGCGAGGCCGCCATCCGGCGGGCCATCTCGTCGGCGTCGGGCGGCTCCAACTCGAACGAGATCACCGTGTCGGCCACGACCGGCGCGTAGACCGCCGCGATGCCGGCGGCGTGCTCGGGCGCCGCGTCGACGATGTCCACCCTCGAGACGTTAGACCCCACAGAGGTCGGCGACGACGGCGGCGGCCTGGTCGTGGCGGGCGACCCAGCGGTAGCCGTGGGCGGGGGTGCCGGGCGGGTCGAGTTGGAAGACGAGGTGGTGGCCGAGTTCGTGGGCGATCACGCCGAGGGTGGGGGTGGCCGAGAGTTGCAGGTGGCCCTCGGGCGGGTAGCGGGCGGGGTCGAGGCCTCGCCCGGCGGTGATCCGGGCCGGAGGCCGGGTGTGCCCGGTCTCGGGGCGGCGGCGGGCGTGGGTGCCGACCCGTGGAGTGGGCACCCCGAGCCGCTCGCAGGCGGCGGCGACGATGGCCCGGGCCCCGTCCCGGTCGGTGCGCAGCGCCCGGAGCCTCAGGAGCAGGTCGAGGTCCCGTGAGCGTTCGCGCAGGCGTCGGTCGTGGGCGTTGGCCACCACGGCGTGGGCGACGAGCACCGGGGGCGGGTCGAGCGGCATGGGGACAGTGTGGTCGGTGGGTGTGACGGCCTCCACCGAAGGGGCCCGCCCACTACCCTGCGGCCCATGAGCGACGTGCAGGACGAGACCACCGAGGACGACGGAGACGCCAGCTTCGGGGCCGAGGTCGGCAAGTGGATCGGCATCGGCCTCCCGGTCGGCATCGTCGCCATGGTGC
>CAZTLW010000177.1:0-3584 GCA_964614585.1 uncultured Acidimicrobiia bacterium
CGAGGAACTCGAGCAGCCGGGGGATCACCACCTCGTGGGCGTCCTCCTGCACGTAGTGCGACGCCTCCTCGATCCGGGTCACCTCGGCGTCGGGGAACGTCTCCAGCCACCGGTCGAGGTACTCGGGCGTGAACGCCGGGTCCTGCATCGGCCAGGCGAGGGCGACCGGTTTGTCCGCGAAGTGCTCGGCTAGGCCCGTCTCCACGTCGCCCACGAAGTCGGCGACCGGGCCCTCGGGACCCGAGGGGATCTCCCGGGGGAACACGAGGATCGGCAGCCGCTCGCCCCACGACCCGTTTGGCTCGAGGTAGGCGGCCTTGACCTCGTCCGTCAGTCGGTCCTTGTGGACGACCCCCGCCTGGAACAGGAACCCCCTGACGAACAGGTGCCCACCCTGGATCATCGCCTCGCCCACGCCGGGCGTCCGGAACAGTCGGACAACGAGGGGCAGCGACGTCTCGGTCCGGGGTCGGTGGGCGAACGTGTTGAGGATGAACAGGCTGTGCACCCGCTCGGGATGTCGGGTCGCCCAAGCGAGGCCGATCGGGCCGCCCCAGTCCTGGACGACGGGGGTGGCGTCGGTGAGGTCCAGGTGCTCCAACAAGCCCTCGAGGCGGTCGGCGTGGCGGGGCACGCGATAGACGTCGGCGTCACCGGTCGGCTTGTCGGAGCGGCCGAAGCCGAGGTGGTCGGGGACGATGACGCGGTAGCCCGCCTCCACGAGCGGTGGGATGAACCGCCGCCAGAGGTAGCCCCAGGTGGGGTTGCCGTGGACGAGCACCACCGGCCGACCCTCGCCCTCGTCGATGTAGGCCATCCGGCCGTCGGCCGTCTCGAACCAGCTCGGTTCGTGCGGCCACGTCCCAGCGAAGGTCCAGTCCTGCACCGCCATGGGCGACAGGCTACGCACCCCAGAACGCCGTCTCCCACCGGACGGCCTGCCGTTGCCCGCCGTTCACCTGCCGCCCGTACCGTCGAGTCCATGCAGGTGCTCATCGCCGTCGACAGCCGCTACGGAGCCACCCGGGAGATCGCCGAGGCCATCGGTCGCACGCTCGCCGAGCACGGTCATGCCATCGACGTCAGGGCGGCCGAGGAAGTCCCCGACGACCTCGGCGGTGCCGACGCCGTCGTGATGGGATCGGGCCTGTACGCCGGCCAGTGGCTGCGTCACGCCCGCGAACTGCTGGATCGGGCTGCCGAGGCGCTGGCCGGGACACAGCTGTGGGCGTTCTCGAGCGGCCCCCTCAGTCGCGACGCCGAGCTGGTCCCGCCGGCGCTGATGGAGGAGCGACTGGCTCCCTTCGCCCCGCGCGACCATGCCGTGTTCCCCGGCCGCCTGGACCACCGCCAGCTGCTCATGGGCGACAAGGCGGTCGCCCAGTCACTCAATGCCGACGACGGCGACTACCGGGATTGGGACGCCATCGAGGCGTGGGCGGCACGGGTGGCGGCGGACCTCGCAGGCTGAGGCCGGACCGCTCAGCCGGCCGCCTGGGCCAGCAACTCCAGCAGGTCGATCGTGAGGCGGCGTGCCTCCTCGATCTGGGCCTGGTACTCGCCGAGGTCGCCGGCGGCCAGCGCGGCGTCGGCGGCGTCGTAGGCGGCCTCGATCTGGGCGACGAGCTGCTCGGCGTCGGGCGGGATCTCGCCGTCGGTGCCGTCGTCCGGTTCCTCGCCGGCGTCGTCGTCGTCGGCATCGGGGATCGTGCCCTCGCCGAAGATCTGCTCGAGACCCTGCTCGAACGTGTTCGTGAGCACCACGTCGTCGCCGTAGACGGTGACCACCCGCTCGAGCTGGGGGAACTGCTCGGCTTCGGACTGCAAGTAGAGCGGCTGCAGGTAGATGAACGATTCCTCGATCGGGATCACGAGGATGTTCCCCCGGATGACCTCGGAGCCCTGCTGGTCCCAGAGGGTCAGCTGCTGGGCCACCGCGTCGTTGGCGTCGATGTTCGCCCGGACCTGGCTGGGGCCCGCGACCTGCGTCTGGCGCCCGAGCCGGTAGTCGACGAGGCGTCCGTACTCCTCGGGGTCGGACTCGGCCACGAGGAACGCCTGCATGTTCGGCCGCTCGCGTGGGTTGAAGGGCTGGAGGATGACGAAACTCAGTTCGTCCTCCTCCGGCAGCTTCATGAGGAGGTAGTAGGGGACCATCGGGCGGGTCCCCGCGGTGACGTCGCCCCGCAGCGCCTGGCGGACGATGCCGCCGGCGACGAGGTCGGCCGGGTCGTTGGGGATCTCCCGCACGTTCTCGCCGCTGTAGAACTGACCGGGTGCCTCGGCGGGGACGTGGTACCGGACCCAGACGTCGGACTGGACCCGGAAGAGGTCCTCGGGGTACCGGAAGTTGTCCCGGAGCTCGTCGGGGACGTCGGCCTCCGACCGGTACGAGTTCGGGAAGATCCGTTGCTGGGCACTCGCCAGCGGGTCATCCTCGTCGATGACGTAGACGGTCACCTCGCCGGTGTAGGCGTCGACGGTGGCCTTGGCGGAGTTGCGGATGTAGTTGAACTGGTTGGGCAACGGGTTGGTCCCAGGCAACGCCCGAGGGAGTCGGCTGATGGCCTCGGCGGAGAGGGCCGACTCGGAGTACGGGTAGCTGTCGCTCACCGTGTAGAGGTCGACGATCCAGGTGAGGCGCCCGTCCTGGATGGTCAGGTAGGGGTCGGAGTCCTGGCTGAAGAACGGGGCCACCTCGGCCACCCGCGACTGCACGTTCCGCTCGACGAGGATCCGGGCCCGATCGCCGATCTGGGGGGAGATGAGGATGTTGAAGTCCGAGTACCGCAGGGCGAACAGGGCTCGGCGGAAGATGTTGCCGACCGCCACACCGCCGTCGCCGGTGTACGAGTGCGTCTCGGTCGCGTCCCCGTCGAGCGGGAAATCGACTTCGGGGGTCTCCGATCCGGCGATCACGAACGAGTCGGGATCGTAGGTCTCGCCGAAGTAGATGCGGTTGCCCTCGAGCGTCGTCTCCAGCTCGGGAACCTCGGTCTGCGGCGGCACGTCGGAGACGAGGTAGTTGGGCAGTCGATTGACGACGTCGGCTGCCGTGCTCACGACGCCGCCGAACCCGTGGGTGTACACGAGGTGGTCGATGACCCAGGTCCGGCTCTGGATCCCGCCGACGTCGACCTCGCGCGAGGTGAGCATGACCTGGGTCGGGTCGCCGTCGATCTCATACCGGTCGACGTCGACGTCGCCGAGCTCGTAGTACGGGCGGATCGCCTGCTGCTGGTCGAACGTGGAGGCGATCACCGGCGGGTCCCACAGGCGGATGTTGTCGAGTGTCTCCTGGTTGGCGATGACGTCGTCCTGGTCGAGGTCGGGTGTCCCCGCGAACGGTCGGGCCTCGACGTCGGCCAGACCGAAGGCCTCCGTCGTGCTCTGCATCTGGCGGACGATGAACTCCGACTCGCGATCGAATTCGTTCGGATTCACGGCCAGGCGCTGGTAGAGCGCCGGCACGCCGGTGCCGACCACCAGGGCCACGACGATCCACAGTCCGAGCGACACGATCGGCAGGGTCCAGCCGCGACGCCAGATGTTCACGATGAGGGCCACCGCGGTCGCTGCCGCCA
>CAZTLW010000178.1:0-1243 GCA_964614585.1 uncultured Acidimicrobiia bacterium
GTGCCATGCCTTCAACGTCCGCAACGGGCCACTACACGCCCCACCCGGCACGGCGGCCCCTGACACCTGCCCCATCAATCCCGCGGCTGCGTCGCCACCATTGCGGGGCGCTCGGCAAAACCGGCATACCAATTGGCCAAACCGTCGTGCCCCTTGCGCCAATCGCGCGCGCCGTGGCGAAAATCAAGATAACCCAAGGCACAGGCAACCGCGATCTGCCCCATGTCCAATGGTCCTGACAGGTGGCTCATCCAGCGACGATCGAGGGCGTCCAGCGCGCGACTCACCTTCGCCCATTGCGCATCGAGCCAGCCATCGAAAACCTTGTCCTCGGGGCGCAGGCGCACCTCGTATATCATGCCCACGGCGGCATCCATGATGCCATCCGCCGTTGCCTCCAGCGTCAGCGTCTCCCATATGCGCGCCTCTGGATACAGGCCGGCCCCGGCGCGGGCATCCAGGAACCGGGTGATGACCCGGCTATCATAGATCGCGGGGCCGTCATCGCGGACCAGCGCGGGGATCTTGCCCAACGGGTTGGCCGCGGCCACGTCATCGGCTGTCGCCACCGGCGATGTCTTGACCTGCACCATCTCGATGTCGTCTGCCTGCCCCGTCTCGTGCAGGCAGACCAGCACCTTGCGGACGTATGGCGAGGCCGGGGAGTATACGAGTTTCATGCGCGATCCTTTCATCTGGTCGCCGCCAGACTACCGTGCGGATCGCCGGGCGCAAGCCGGGTGATTCAAGTCTCGTCCGGGGGCGTGCGCATCCAGTCCGCCAGCGCGGCCAACTCCGCCCCGATCGTCGATTCCGCAACTCCCTCGGCGGCAGCCATGCGCACCTCTTCGGGTTTGTTCTGGCCCAGCTTCCAGGTGCCATCGACCTCTTCAATCCTCAGCCGGCACGGCACGATCTGGCGCATCATCCGCGTGGCCACGTCATCGGGCATCTTGTCCATCGTCCAGGGCGGCTTGGGCGCAAGCCGGGCCTCGAACCGATCCGACGTGGCATCGAGGATCTCTCGAAGGCGCTCTTGCGGCAGCAACTCGCAATTGCCGGTCAGGTGCACTGCGATGTAGTTCCACGTCGGGACTTGTACGGAAATGCCGTACCAGTCGGGCGAAACGTACCCGTGCGGTCCGTTAACGGCCAGCCGCGCGACTCGGGGTTCAGACAGGAACCGCACCATCGGGTTCGAGCGCACCAGGTGGAAAAGCACATCGTCCCCATCCAGCACGAA
>CAZTLW010000178.1:1343-3538 GCA_964614585.1 uncultured Acidimicrobiia bacterium
TCCACCTCGGTAAACTGCTCGGTCCGCCCCATATGCGGATTCTCCACCAAAACCCAACACCGCCGCCCCACCTGCGCCGATAGGTGTCGCGCCACTTGCCGCGCGCCCGCCGCACGCAGCCGAGCGGCGCGGTCCTTGATCGCAACCCCATCCACTTGGGGCATACGCGCCGCAGGGGTTCCCTGCCGTGGCGAAAAGGGGAAGACATGCAACCAGGTCAGGTCACATTCTTCGACCAGCCTGAGCGAATTTTCGAACCGCGATTCCGTCTCCGTCGGGAATCCGGTGATGATATCGGCCCCAAATGTCATGTCCGGGCGCAAACGGCGTGCCTCCTCGCAAAAACGGATGGCGTCGTCGCGCAAGTGACGGCGCTTCATTCGCTTGAGGATCAGGTCATCCCCATGCTGCAACGACAGGTGCAGATGTGGCATCAGGCGCTTCTCGTTCGCAATGGCCTGCATGAGGTTTTCATCCACCTCGATGGAATCGATGCTGCTAATGCGCAGGCGCGGCAGGTCAGGCACCAACTTCAGAATCCGCATCACCAGATCCCCCAGCCGCGGCTGCCCGGGCAACTCGGCACCCCAGCTTGTGAGGTCAACTCCGGTCAGCACCACCTCGTTATAACCACGCCCTACGAGGCGCTTGATCTGATCAACCACGACCCCGGCGGGCACGCTGCGCGAGTTTCCACGACCGTAGGGAATGATGCAGAATGTACAGCGATGATCGCACCCGTTTTGCACCTGCACATATGCGCGTGAACGCGTGCCAAACCCGTCGATCAGATGGCCCGCAGTTTCACGCACGCTCATGATGTCATCGACCTGCACACGCTCTGTCTCGCCTGTGAAATCGGGGGCAAGGCGCGCCCAGGTGTCCGCCAGCATCTTTTCCGAATTGCCGATGACATGGTCGACCTCGTCCATTGCAGCGAATGTTTCAGGCTCTGTCTGCGCGGCACAGCCCGTGACGATCAGGCGCGCATCGGGGTTTTCACGGCGCATACGGCGAATTTCCTGGCGGGCCTTGCGTACTGCCTGTGCCGTGACCGCGCAGGTATTGATCACAACGGCGTTGGCGACGCCAGCCTGTTCGGCCAAATCCTGCATCGCCTGCGTTTCATAGGCATTCAGCCGACAGCCTAGAGTCGAGAATTTCGGCAATGGACATGTCATGTCGTGGCCTTCAGGAATTCAGAGGTAAAGCATCCATCGGCCACATGCATCGTCGGGCCGGTCATCCAAACGCCATCATCACGCCACTCGACATCCAGCGCGCCACCATCAAGCTCGACCCGAACCTCGCGCCCCGTCATCCCCCGCCGCGCGGCTGCAACGGCCACAGCGCAGGACGATGATCCCGACGCCAACGTTATGCCTGCGCCCCGCTCCCACACACGCAGACGCAAATGATCCGGCCCCAACAACGAAACAAACTGAACATTGGTTCGTTCGGGAAACAGCGCATGCGTTTCGGTCGCTGCCCCGCGCGCGGCCAGATCGATTGCCTCGGCATCCTCGACAAAAAAGGTACAATGCGGGTTACCCATACCTGTTGCCACCGGCACTCCCTCGATCGGCAATGCCAGTGTATCAACTTCGTGCGCAAGCGGGATGTCGCGCCAATCCAACTGCGGTTGCCCCATGTTGACCGACGTCAGACCCCCACCCGCATCCCGTGCGTGCAGGGTTCCACGTCCGGTGGTAATCGTCAGGTCCGTCTTGCCAGTCTCATCCATCAGATACCGCGCGATGCACCGTGTCGCGTTCCCGCAGGCGGCCGAAACCGAGCCGTCGGAGTTGTAAAATTCAAGGCGTGCATCGGTATCGTCGTTGGAAATCACAGCCAGCTGATCGAACCCGATACCCCTATGCCGATCGGCAATCGCCCGAACCAACGCTACCGGAAGATCTACCACACGCGCACGCGCATCCACGACAACGAAATCATTGCCCAGCCCGTGCATCTTCATGAAGGGCAGCCCAGTATCTGTCACATCGTTCATGGCGCGCATATAAACCGCGCCACCGCATGAATCCAGCCTAAGCGAAACAAACCTCTATTTTGGGGTTGACCATACCCGCCGGGCTTTCTAGA
The DNA here is from genome assembly GCA_964614585.1 of uncultured Acidimicrobiia bacterium. Lineage (GTDB taxonomy): Bacteria > Actinomycetota > Acidimicrobiia > Spongiisociales > JAENVV01 > JAHEFX01. The sequence goes on from CAZTLW010000178.1 coordinate 3,447, forward strand.
CACCGCCCTCAGTGGGCCGTTAGCTCAGTTGGTAGAGCAACTGACTTTTAATCAGTGGGTCGCAGGTTCGAATCCTGCACGGCTCACCACTG
>CAZTLW010000179.1:0-3497 GCA_964614585.1 uncultured Acidimicrobiia bacterium
CGATGGATCGGGTCGGGCCAGCGTGAGATGACGACCTTCTGGCGCGTGTAGAAGTTGACGCCCTCGGGGCCGTAGATGGCGTGGGTACCGAACAGGGAGTCCTTCCACCCGCCGAAGGAGTAGAAGGCCAGTGGCACCGGGATCGGCACGTTGACGCCCACCATCCCGACGGTGATCTCCGACTGGAACCGGCGGACGGCACCCCCGTCGTTGGTGAAGACCGCCGTCCCGTTGCCGTACGGGTTCTGGTTCACGAGGTCGATCGCCTCGGTGAAGTGGTCGACGCGCACCACCGACAGCACGGGGCCGAAGATCTCGTCGGTGTAGATCGTCATGTGGGGCTCGACCCGGTCGAAGAGGGTCGGTCCGAGCCAGTACCCACCGTCGTGGCCCTCGATCGACAGCCCCCGTCCGTCGGCGACCAGGTCGGCGCCCTCGTCGACGCCGGCATCGACGTAGCCGGCCACCCGGTCACGGTGCTCGGCAGTGACGAGCGGACCCATCTCGGAGTCCTCCGCGTTGCCGGGGCCGACCCGGAGGGCGGCGATCCGCTCGGCGACCTTCGGCACGAGCCGATCGGCGGCGTCGCCCACGCACACCACCACCGAGATCGCCATGCACCGCTCCCCCGCCGAGCCGTAGCCGGCGCTCACCGCGGCGTCGGCGGCGAGGTCCATGTCGGCATCGGGGAGCACCACCATGTGGTTCTTGGCCCCACCGAGCGCCTGCACCCGCTTGCCGTGGGCCGTGCCGGTGGCATAGATGTGACGGGCAACCGGCGTCGATCCCACGAAGCTGACCGCGGCGACGTCGGGGTGCTCGAGGAGCCGGTCGACCGCCTCCCGGTCGCCCTGCACCACGTTGAGCACGCCCGGAGGCAGGCCGGCCTCGGCGAACAACTCGGCGGCCAGCAACGAGGCAGTGGGGTCCTTCTCGGACGGTTTGAGCACGAACGAGTTCCCGCACGCAATGGCCATCGGGTACATCCACATGGGCACCATCGCCGGGAAGTTGAAGGGGGTGATGCCGGCCACCACGCCGAGCGGCTGTCGGATCGAGAGCGTGTCGATGCCGGTGGAGACCTGCTCGGACACGTCACCCTTCAGGAGGTGGGGTATGCCGCAAGCGAACTCGACCACCTCGAGGCCCCGCTGCACCTCCCCGAGGGCGTCGTCGACGGTCTTGCCGTGCTCGGCGGTGACCGCCACCGCGAGGTCATGACGGTGGGCGACCAGCAGCTCCCGGAAGGCGAACATGACCTGCTGGCGGCGGGTGACGGGGGTCGTCCCCCACTCGGTGGCGGCCCGCTTGGCCGAGGCGACCGCCGCGTCCACGACCTCGACCGAGGCGAGCTCCACCTCGCCGGCCTGCGTGCCCGTCGAGGGCTCGTATACGGGGCCGAGTCGGGCGTCGGCCGGGGCGGTTCGGGCGTTGTCGATCCAGTGGCTGATCCGTCGCACGGGGCGACGGTAGCCAATGGTTCAAGCCCTGGCAGCCACCGCATCCCGGCGCCGCTCGGCCAGCGAGCGGACGACGAGCACCATGAAGAACAGCACGATCGGGACCACGGCCATCGTCGCCGAACCGGCCGTACCGGCGTGGTACGAGATGATGAGCCCCACCGCCACGGAGACCAGCCCGATGAGGGCGGCGGTGACCATCACGGCCGGCACCCGCCGGGCCACCAAGGTGGCGGTGGCCGGGGGGCCGACGAGCAGCCCGAACACCAGCAGCGTCCCCACCGCCTGGAAGGAACCGACGATCGCCACCGTCACCAGGCCCAACAGGACGGCGTTGGCCAGCCCCGGCCGGAGGCCGAGCACCTCGGCCTTCTGTTCGTTGAACGAGAGGACGAGGAAGGGCCGGTAGAAGAGCACCGCCACCGTCACCGCCACCGCCAGCACGACGGCCTGGGTGACGAGGTCCTGGGCGGAGACCCCGAGGATGTCGCCGAACAGGATCGACGTGAGGCTGCCGGTGTAGGAGGTGGTGCGGGACACGAGGATCACGCCCAGGCCGAGCATGCCGGCAAAGAGCAGCCCGATGGCGGTGTCCTGGGAGAAGGTGGCCTGGCGATGGACGAGGTTGATCGCGAGGATCATCACCACCGCGGCCACCGCCGCCCCCACGACCAGGTTGAAATCCAACAGCACGGCGAGGGCGATACCGGGGATCACGCCGTGGGCGAGCGCGTCGCCGAGGAAGGCCATCCCGCGGATCACCACCCAGGTGCCGGCCACGGCGAGCGTCACCGAGGCCAGCGCCCCGGCCAGCAGCGCCCGCTGCTGGAACGCCAGCTCGAAGGGCTCGATCAGCCAGTCCATCGACGTGACTGTATCCGGACGGGCCTCGCCAACCACGTGTAGGAGGCATCGAGGCCCGGGCGCCGATCGATCTCGATGCGGTCCGGCTCGAACCCGAGGGCGGCATAGAAGGCGGCCGCGCCGTCGTTGCCGGTGACGAACTCGACGACGAGCCGCTCGACGTCGGGCCCGAGGGACGCCTCGGCTTCGGCCAGCAGTGCGCCGCCGACGCCGGTTCCGCGGAACCGCTCGATCACGTAGAGCTTCCACAGCACCGCGTCGGCGTCCGAGAGGCGGCTGGTCTCGGCCATCCCGACCACCCACCCGGCCGTGTCGGCGACGAACAACCCTCCATCGCCCTCGATGACCGAGGCGAAGTACTCGGCGGACCAGAACGTGTCGAGGAGTGCCTGCACCTCCTCGGCCGGCAGGAGACCGGAGTCGACGTAGGTGGTGGGAAGCACCTCCCGGCCGATGGCCGCAATGGCGTCGACGTCGGCGGCACGAGCGGGTCGGATCCTCACCGTGGAGGATCCGACCCGCAGCACCCCCGTCGTCATCCGAGTGCGTCGGCGATCAGCTCGGCGTTGGTCCGCATCATGTCGATGTACGTCTCGGCGCCCGAGCCCGGCTCACCGAGCGAGCCAGTGAACAACTCCACGACTCGCGCGTCGGTGCCGAGCTCGGCGGCGACGGCATCGGCGAGGGCCGACGGGTCGGTGGTCTCGGCGAACACGACGTCGACGCCCTCGGCCTCCATGGCCGCCACCAGGCCGGCGAGTTCCTCGGAGCTCGGGTCGCCGAGCGTGGATCCGCCGGGGACGACCACGCCGACCATCTCGAAGTCGTACCGGTCGGCGAAATAGCCCATCGACTCGTGATTGGTCACCAACTTGCGGTCGTCGTCGGGGATCCCGGCGAGGAGGTCGGCGATCTCGACGTCGAGGTCCTCCAGTTCGGCGGCGTACGCCTCGGCGTTGGCCATCCAGTCGACCGAGTCGTCGATGGCGGCCAGCTCGGCGGCGATCAACCGTGCCGCCTCGGCCATGCGAACGGGGTCCATCCAGACGTGGGGGTCCTCGTCACCGTGCTCGTGGTCGTGGCCATCGTCGCCCTCGTGACCTTCGTCGCCCGCGTGGTCGTGATCGTCCTCGTCCTTGGACTCCTCGCCCCCGTGGTCGTGGTCATGGTCAT
>CAZTLW010000180.1:0-1071 GCA_964614585.1 uncultured Acidimicrobiia bacterium
CGCTTCACAGGTCGAATGGCTGACCGAATGGTGCCGTGCGAATCGCCCCGGATGGATATTAGAAATCGGTTTCGGTGCCGGACTGTGCGCCGAGGCGTTCCTGCGCTCCACCCCGGACACGAAACTGATTAGCTTTGACGGCAACCGGCACGAGTATACGAAGCCTCGCTACCGCGACCTGAAAAACAGGTACGGTGATCGCTTCCACTTCGTCGCCGGAGACAGTCGGCAGACCGTTCCGCTTCATGCGCGCAAGATATACGACCTGATCCTGATACGCACCGCCCATGCCGAAGATGGCGCGCACACGGACATCGTGAACTGCTTTTGGAAGTCGAGACCGGGCAAGTCGTCGGTCATCATCGACGGGTACGATGAACGCACCGGACAAGGCCGCGAGGTGATCGCCGCTGTTCGCCGCGCCCAGGCTGACGGGTGGCTGAACGAGGGCCGCACCGTGAGCGACAAGGATGATGCGCGACGTTGGTACGTCACCACCTACACCGACAAGATGCGCCTTAAAAACCACCTCGACCGTGACGAACCGGGAACGTTCCGCGAAATTTGCCGACGCATCAAAAAGCGCGAACATTTTTCCTTTGCCCGCTACGGGGACGGCGAGTTCAGCGCCATTTTCGGATTTCAAGGCGCGAACTGCGACGGACACCGATACTTCCCGGACATGGGTGCGGCCCTGCGCACCACGTTCGTCTCTAACCCGGAGTATGAGGTCGGCATACACTTAGCCGCCATCCTCGAAGTGCAGACGATGGAGCTACTACACGAGGCCGGACTGACCGGGCGCACCTATTGGAGCAACAGCGTATTCCATGTGGCGCAACGCGACGGGTATGAGGGCGATTTGTTTAAGGCGATAGGCCGCAAGAAGTGCCTGATCGTCGGCCCGCCGCACCTCGAAAAGCGCACCGTCTTGAAACACGCCGATTTCATCGAAATCCCGGAAAAAAACGCATGGTTGCAGTTCGGGAGCATCCGGCGACGCATCCGGGAGCAAGTCACCCCCGGCGTCATCGTCCTGCTCTGCACCGGAATGAGTGCGCCGTTGTTGGT
>CAZTLW010000180.1:1171-3455 GCA_964614585.1 uncultured Acidimicrobiia bacterium
CGCGCCGCCACACCGGACGGATACGAAACGGAGGTACTGATTATCGGGGATGATGACGAACACCGCACAGAGGCTGCGAAACGGGGCTATAAGTGGTGCGAGTGCGAAAACGAACCATTGGGGCGCAAGTTCAACACCGGCATGGAGTACGCACTAACCAACCACTCGTTCGACTACGTATGGCAACTCAATTCCGACAACGTTCTTAGCACCGACATCTGGGGTGCGTTCGCACACTACTTCGAACAGGGCGCGGACTTTTTCGGCATCGAAAAGCTGTTCATCTACGAAGCCGCCACCGGGCGCATGAAGCAATACCGATACTTTGATGGGTGCGGCATTCGGGCGATCCGGCGCGACGTAATAGAGCGTGCCGGGTGGTGCGTGTATGCGAGGGCCAAGCAGCGGATGCGTAGCATGTACGTCAGTATAACCGGGGGCGAAACCGGCTACTTCCCGGAGGTGAAAGTTAACGGGAGACTGTTCGAGCAGTTGAGCGCCCGCCGCCTGTTCATCCTGTGGCCGGACACCGCACAGCGCGGCCTGGATAACATGAGCCGGAACAAAATGTATTGGATCAACGGCATCAATACGATCAAGGCACCACCGCCGGACAGGTGGCCGAACGAGTTGGTGGTGGACATTAAGAGCGAAACGAACATCTGGAAATACGACGACCTGTCGGGGGATGAATTGACCCACGCCCAAAAAGTGAAGGCGCTGCGGTCGTTCCCGGAGGTGGAGCATCTATACAGCGAAAACAGAACGAAATGCCATTAGACAAACGATACTCAATTCCGAACGAGTGGCAGAACCGCGTCCTTGATGCGCTTGCCGGTACGTTTCAGAGCAGCAACACGCCGGGTATTGACCGATTCGGACGCTCGCGGGTGTCCCTGCCTTTCACCATATTCGACTCTAAGCAGTTGGCCGACAAGCGGGAGTTCTTCTGGATCGACGAGGAAACGACCGGCTCCGGGACAAGCAGCACGTACAACGCCAACACGAGCAGCACGACGCTCGCGGTGAGTGCAGCGACAGCCGGACGGCGGGTAAGGCAGACGCGGCAACGGCACAACTACCAACCGGGCAAAAGCCAACGCAACACCTTCACCGGCGTCCTCGGTGCAGGTGACCCATCTGTTACCCTTCGCTCCTACGTGACCGGATCGGCAGTCGATACGCCTATTACCCGTGACGAGTGGAACATCGACAAGCTCGACGGAACGGGCATCAGTGGTGCAAGGGTGGACTTCACGAAAGCCCAGATCATGGTCATCGAGTTCGAATGGCTCGGCGTTGGCGACGTATGGTTCGGCTTCTTTTCCGGTGGTGCGCTCTATTACTGCCACGTGCTGAAAAACGCGAACGAGTTGGAGGACGTATACATGACCACGCCCAACCTCCCGATCCGGTACGAGATCGAAAGCGACGGCACGACGGTCACGAAAAAGGCCGGGGTATTCGACGACAAAAACGGGCTTTTCTTTTCCGTCACCAACACGACGGCGGAAGTGGACAGTATTAAGCACGTATGTACGACGGTGCAGTCAGAAGGCGGACAGGAGCTAACCGGCATCACCCGGTACGTCGGCACGGGCGGAACGGAACTATCCACAACCACTGCCGACCTCGTGTACCTTGCAACCGCGATCCGGCTGAAAAGTACGCACATCGACAACCTTGTCAAGCCGTTCAAGATTGCGATGTTTTCCGAGACGAACGACAACTTCGAATGGAAGCTGATCTATAACCCGACCGTTGCCGGAACCCTGACCTGGACGCCGATTGCTAACAGCGCGGTGGAGTATGCGAATGGAGTGACCGCGAACACGGTGACGGGTGGGACGGACTTGGACGGCGGATGGAGCGCATCGTCTGCGGCGGCGGCTGCTGACCTGTCCAATATCCTAAGCATCGGCACGGCACTAGACGGGACGAGCGACGTAATTGCGCTGTGCGTCCGGCCAATATCTACTAACGCTAATATTCAAGCATCACAAACATGGATCGAACTAGCCTAATAGAAATTCTGACCTACCTCTACCTTGCGGCATATCCCATCCTGTTCACGCTCAAAGCATGGGCAGCATGGTACCGTAAGGACTTGCGATACCGAAACGAACGCACTCAACTCGAATGGCTGCAAGTGTTCGGCGATGGATTGGTATTCGATTGGCGAACCCTGTTATGGGTGTACCTACTAACGACCGTTGTATGAAGTTCAAGAACTACGGATTCGCTAAGGAAGGCGTCGTACTCGATTGGACGGTATTGGCGAAAG
>CAZTLW010000181.1:0-3367 GCA_964614585.1 uncultured Acidimicrobiia bacterium
GGTCGGGCACTGCGCTTCTCCTCAACAGATCACTTCAACGTCCGCAACAGGCCATCACCGGCCCCCGGAACCGGAAAGGGCGCGGGAATCTTTCGTCAGGTGGCAAACACTAGGGCGCGGCGGGCGTCAGCCGACTTTGCGAAGGTCCGCGATCATGCGATCAATATCGCCGCCCCGTGCATCCAGCATCGCACCTATTTCCGTGCGTTCGGTCAGCAGCATGTTGATCCCCTCGATGAACATGTTGAAGAACTTGTCTGCCCCGCTCCGGTCGGACACCAGGAAACTGACCGCGAAAGGCGCCTCGCCCCGCAGATGCGCGGTGGTCTTGACCTCGTAGAAACTTTTTACCTTGCGGGCGCTGTTCACGACGATCCGGCCGCCTATGAATTCACGGAAACGCTTGCCGTATTTCACCGCGATATAGCGCGCGAAAACGTCCGTGAATTCGCGCAACTGCCCCGCCGATGCGCGGCGCGCATCCACCCCCAGCGCATAGCGTGCGATCGTGGGCACATCGGCGTAGCGATCGAATATCTTCTCGAAATCGCGAAACATCTGCGCTTCGGACCGGCCCGAGGAAATCACCGCGTTTATCTCGGCCACCAGCTTGTCCACCAGCACCTTGGCCCGCGCCTCGTCCAGCGCCCAGGCCATGCCCGGCCGCATCGCCAAACCCACGGCCCCGGCGATCAGGCCAAGCGTCGCGCGGCGGCTGAGGTTATTCAGCGTATGGGTCTGCATAGGGGTCTGCGTATGGATCGGCATATTGGTCCTCATAAGCGGTTTGTGCATCGGCCTCGCCGGGCGTGTCATAGGGATCGGCATAGATGGCATCCATGTCTCCGCCCAACTCGAAACGGCGCGATTGCAGATATATCATCCGGGCCTGCGCATAGCTATCGGCGCTTTCATACAGCACCGAATCAACCATATCGCTGTAGCGGTTCCTTTCACCAAGGCGCTTTGCCACGCTGGCGGACCGGCTGTAGTGGCGCTCGGGGCTTGGCAGGGCATAGGTCAGCGGGTTGGTGAACAGGTCCACCAGCTTGCCCACGGCATCCCGCTCGGTCGAGGGGCCAAGAATCGGCAACTCGATATAGGCCCCCTCGCGGGCGCCCCACACGTGCAGGGTTTCGCCGAAATCGGTATCTTCCTCGTTCACCCCGAATTCCGACGCCGCGTCAATGATACCGCCAAGCCCGAAGGTCGAGTTGATCACGAAGCGAAAGAGATTGACCGCACCGCCGCGCGCATCGCCCTGCAAGACATTGTTCACGATCAGGCTCGGCGCCGAAAGGTTTTCGGCGAAATTGCCGACATTTTCCTGCATTCCCCGCGGGACAACGCCGCCATAGGCCCTGCCAGCAGGCCGCACGAACGCCTTGTCCAACGCACGGTTGAATTCATGGGTCTTTCGGTTGTTTTCCTCATACGGGTCGAAGATGCCGCCGCGCGTCACGGACGGGTCGGGCGCGGTGCAGGCGGCCATGCCCATCACCAACGCAATGGAGGCAAGACGTAAAAGAGGATGAACATGGAAGCGGATCATAGGAAATGCCAGGACCAGTGCGAAATGCTTGATATCGGATGTAACCTAATTCGTGATGCGGTTGAACCCATATCACCTTCAGGTGTTGTTCAGAAGCTGTGGCAGATTGGCGACAATCTGCCTTTCCTCCCTTCCTGGTTTTCTTTCCTGGCCAATGATTCACTTGGTCCCGCACGCAGGAATTCGTTTTTCAATCGCCGTGTTTCCGGTTAGCGTCCGCGCGAATATCATTGTCGGAGGATCTCATGACCAGCGCCATCGAAAAACGCCTTGCCGACCTGGGCGTTACCCTGCCCGACGCCCCCGCGCCTGCCGCCAACTACGTCCCGTTCGTGCAGGTGGGCGATATGGTCCACGTATCGGGACAGATCGCCAGCGATGCGGGCGGGCTGATCACCGGCAAGCTGGGCGACACCATGACCACGGACGAGGGGGCAAAGGCCGCGCGCGCCTGCGCCATCGCGTTGCTGGCCCAGCTCAAGGCGGCCTGTGGCGGCGACCTTGACAGGCTGGTCCGGGTGGTCAAGCTGACCGGCTTTGTCAATTCGACACCCGATTTCACAGAGCAGCCAAAGGTCATCAACGGCGCGTCGGATTTCATGGTCGAGGCGCTTGGCGACGCCGGCCGCCACGCGCGCGCCGCGGTATCGGCGCCGTCGCTGCCCCTGGGCGTGGCGGTGGAAATCGACGGACTGTTCCAGATCGCATGACACTCCTTCCCAATGCCTTCCTGAAGGCCCCGATTGCGCATCGTGCGCTGCACGACATCGCGGCAGGACGCCCGGAAAACTCGTTCAGCGCCATCCGTGCCGCCATAAAGGCCGGTTACGGGATCGAGATCGACCTGCAACTGTCCTCGGACGGGCAGGCGATGGTGTTTCACGACTACGACCTGGGCCGCCTGACCATCGAAGGCGGCCCGATCCGCAAGCGCAGCGCAACAGAACTGGCGCGCATCCCGCTAAAGGGCGGGCGCGACACGGTGCGCACCCTGCCCGAGGTGCTGAACCTGGTCGCGGGGCAAGTGCCCCTGTTGATCGAACTGAAGGACCAGGACGGCGCCATGGGCGGCAATGTCGGGCGACTGGAGCAAGCCACGGCAGACGCGCTGGCAGGCTATGACGGCCCCGCCGCGGTGATGTCGTTCAACCCGCAATCGATGCTGAAGATGGCCGCGCTGGCCCCGAACGTGCCGCGCGGATTGACCACGTGTTCCTTCACCCCCGAGGATTGGCCGCTGCTGCCGGCGGGCACGTTGGACCGGCTGCGCGGAATCCCGGATTACGAGCATGTCGGCGCCTGCTTCATCAGCCACGAGGCGCGCGACCTGAACCGCGCCCGCGTCACGGACCTGGCCACACGCGGCGCCGCGATCCTGTGCTGGACGATCCGAACCCCCGAACAAGAGGCCGAGGCGCGCAAGGTTGCCCGCAACATCACGTTCGAAGGCTACCTTCCCGCGATCCCGTCTTGAACACGCCACGCCCGGCCCCAGATTCATGGGCCGGGGGCAACAATGGACGACCAGGTGAGCGAGACAGTCGAAGTCAACGTGCATGGCACGTTATCGCAGATCACGCAGGCCGATTGGGACGCCTGCGCCGCCCCCGAGGCGGCCGATGGCGGACGCCCGGACGATCCGTTCACGACCTACCGCTTCCTGCGCGCACTGGAGGACAGCGGATCGGTCGGGCCGGGAACCGGCTGGCAGCCACGCTACCTGACGGCGCACCAGGGCGGGCGGATGATCGCCTGCGCGCCACTATATGCCAAGGGACACAGCCAGGGCGAATACATCTTCGATCACAACTGGGC
>CAZTLW010000182.1:0-3292 GCA_964614585.1 uncultured Acidimicrobiia bacterium
GGGGGTGGGGGTGGTGAGGAAGGCTTTGGGCATGGTTGTACTGTCCTATTGGTGTCACAGTCCATTTGGCATGTGAGTCAGAATAGCACAGTCCATTTGGCATGTATACGCAAATTCCGGCTTCTGGAATATTGGAAGCATGGGAAAAGCAGGGAAGGTACTAAAGACGGTCCTGGAGAAGTACGACATCAGCCAGGGCAAGCTTGCAGCCGTTATGGGGATCGGCTCGTCGAATGTGTTCAGATGGGCGAATGAGTTGCGCGATCCCAGTTCTGAAACGGTGTTGGCGATAATTCGGGCGCTTTACAAGATTGATGTAGCGGCAGCGGAAGAGTTCAAAGCTTTATATTTGAAGGACTTAGACTCAGAAGCTTGAGTATTATTCCTTTATTTTTTGATAAAGCGAGGGATAACTCTATCTTCACTTACGAATTTAACGGTTGAATTGGGAATTCTGAGATTGAAGCCACTCTCAATGCTTGAATTAACGCTTTCAATCTACAACACCCATGGTTGATATTCCTTCCCAGTGCTCTTCTCTACAGCAAGATGTTTCCCACCTGATTCAACTAACAGCTAAGGAGCCCACTCTTCGGGCCAAGCACGACACGACTGCGATTCAGACATCCCTCAATAAAGCAATTTCACCAACATTCGAGATTGTCTTTGCAGGGGCCTTCAGTGCCGGGAAGTCAATGCTGATCAACGCTCTGCTGGGGCGTAAGCTGCTTTACAGTGCTGAAGGTCACGCAACCGGGACCGAATGCCGCATCGCATACGCTGAGCCAGGGCAGGAGAAAGTCGTTCTCACCTTCCTGAGCGAAGCTGAAATCCTTGAACAGACCAACATCTTAAGCACACGGCTCCAAATTCAGTCTCAAAGAGAAGTCCTGGAAGCTGCCACTCGACAGAACCTGCGGCAAATGTGCCAGGGCATTATTGAAGAAGAAGGGGGTGAGCATCGTTCCGAAAAGGCGAAACAAGCCAATGCCCTCAAGCTTTTGCTAGAAGGCTATGAGAGCAATCGAGAGCAAATTCAGCCCCAAAAGAATGCGACCTATTCCATGGAGCATTTTAACTTCTCAAACCTGCAAGAAGCGGCAGGATATGCCCGCCGAGGAGCCAACAGCGCGGTTCTCAAACGGATTGATTATTTTTGCCATCATGATCTACTGAAAGACGGCAACGTGCTTATTGATACTCCAGGTATTGATGCCCCAGTGCGGAAAGATGCTGAGCTTACTTACACCAAAATTCAAAGCCCTGACACTGCCGCTGTAGTATGTGTGCTAAAAACTGCTGAAACGGGGGAACTCACCGCTGAAGAAACAGAATTATTGGAAACGATTCGCCACAATCCCAGTATTCGAGATCGCGTTTTCTACGTTTTCAACCGTATTGACAAAACCTGGTACAACGCCCAACTCCGCCAGCGGCTAGACCGCTGTATTGCCAGCCAGTTTCGCGATAGCTCCCGTGTCTACCGCACCAGCGGCTTATTAGGATTTTACGGTCGCCTACTGCAGACTACCCGTGAACACGATCGCTTTGGTTTGGATACTTTATTTGCTGAAGAAGTACAGGGTCTAGAAGGTCAAGAAGAAGCCCCCCTGTTTGTAACGGAGTTTAATAACTATTGCGGTACTTCCGGCAAGTTGGTAGGTAGCCCTCTAAAGCCAGAACTGCGGGGATATGAATCGCCTAACCAGAACTACGTTCGTATTTTGGGTGAATACGGCCAAACGCTAATTCAGCGGTTAATTGAAGATAGCGGCATAGAGTTCTTCCGCGATTCTGTCGTCTACTATTTAAGCCACGAAAAGAGGCCCCAACTGTTTGGTTCTTTAGCCGATGATCTCCATCCTCTCTGCACTGCTATCCGAGACACTTACATTGCCCAATGGCAATCTCTTGAAAAGCAACCCCAGACCCAGGAAGAACTCAAAACGCAGAAACTAAAACAGCTTGCGTCGGACTTAAAAGAGGTGGGAGATCAGTTCTATCGAGCTATCGAAGATGAAGTTAACCGCACAGTAGCCAGCAGCAACAATGAGGACTTTGAGCGAGATTTTCTTAAACTGAAAGCTCAAATGGTTACCCGTCTAGATGAACTGTTGCACACATTCAGCGTAGATAGGGTTTATCAGCAGGCCCAGGCCAGCCATCGTCGAAACTCGGTAGTTCCTCTACTGGGCATTCTCGCAGAAGCGTTTTACTACTTAGCCAATGGCCTGGAAGATGTTCTGGTTGCTAGTTCCCAGGGGTTGGTCGAAAAATACTTCGGCCATCTCAGTGAAGCAATCCGAGAAACTGACTATTACCGGAACATTTATCGTTTGTTGGGAAATGACGCCGGGATCGAGGAAAGATTAACTCAGGTTCAGCAGCAGGTAAGCCAGGCGCTAGTGAATGAAGCCCGCACAGAGTGCGATCGCTACGTTCGCGAACGCCCCGAATTTTACATGGAAGGCACCCACTCCATCTGGCAACTGCGGCAAACGTTGCAGCAAGCCTGCAAAGGCTACGACTACCAAAGCATGATTGAATCAGAACCGGCTATTCGACAATTGCTCAAGCTCGATTTTGAGCAGAAGGTTAAAGAAACGGTCATGCGAACCTATCGACAGACGGTCAATCAAACCCTCAACGTACATCTGTTACAGATGGCCAGTGATCAGATAGAAATTATCCTTCAACAGTACGACCATGCGCGTGAATATTTGGCCAGAACACTGGAAAAAGAGGCTGCGGAGAAGATTGAACAAAATAAACGAGCCAAGCAAGTTCTTGAGCAGGATATTGAGGCTTATAACCAGGCCATCAATAGCATTAACGGTTGTCTTGAAAAGCTAGTTCTTGACCGTAAGCGGTTGCCCTTAATTACAACCACTGACTTAAATGCTCTCGATATAGCTGACACAGAGAAGCCATCTGAACCAGATTCTTTTTCAATAAATGAGTCTTTTGAAAATCTTCTAATTCAAGAGGTTTAACTATTGACATATTCAACCTATAAGAGAGAATTTCCGCCAGAGTTCAGCTTTGACTTCTCACCAAGCTTAGTTTTTTAGATTGTCAAAAGGCATTATTCCTACAAGAACATAATTCATGGAAAGCACACCAATAAATTTACACGAAGATGACGTAATAACTTACGAAGGTGAAGATGACCTGTTTTCTTATAACTTGAGCATGCCTTCAACCTTCAGGGTACAAGAATTAAAGGATGAAATTGAAAGACATTTTAGCGATTTCAATGGCAAATCTTCTGAATGTCGTGTACTCAGCCATC
>CAZTLW010000183.1:0-3264 GCA_964614585.1 uncultured Acidimicrobiia bacterium
CGCGGAAGGTCGCGAGCTGGCCCAGCTGCGCGTCGCGGCGGAGTCGGTCGGTCACGTCGAGGAGCGTCACCAACAGCGCGGGTCGGCCGGCATGCTCCGCGTGCTCGGAGGCGAACAGGCAGCGCCGCTCGTCGCCATCGCGGTGGCGCAGGGCGACCTCGCGGTCGCGGACCGTGTGACCGGCCGCGGCCTCGCCGTGGAGGGCGCGCCAGGTGTCCGGGGTGACCCAGGCGTCGAGCTCGCCGATCTGCCTGCCCAGCAGGACGCCGCGCTCGCGGCCGAGGAGCTGCTCGAAGGCGGCGTTCACATCGAGCAGTTCGCCGTCGTCGAGGGCGACCAGCGCGGTCGCCGCGGGGCCCGCGTCGAACAGCGCGCGCGTCTGGCGCGAGGCCTCCTCGGCCCGGCGTCGCAGGTCGCGCTCGCGGACGACCAGGGCGGCGTGGTCGAGCGAGACTGCCAGCAGGTTGGCCGCCATCAGGGCGGCCGTCGCGTGCCGCTCGTCGAAGACCGTCGCCTCGTGGCCGTGCAGCTCGAGCGTGCCGAGTTCGCGCTCGCCGATCCGCAGCGCGGTGATCAGGTGGGCGCCGCCCGGCGAGGAAGCGGCGGTGTCGCTCCGCGCGGCGATCTCGCTGCCGTCCGGTTCACGGACCCGCCAGGAGCGCATGGGGGTGGTGGTGCGGAGGAAGCCGTCGAGTGGCTCCCACAGGTCGCCGGTGGTCGCGGCCTCGCCGAGCGCCGCGGCCAGCTCGGCGGCGCGGTCGAGGAGGTTCCTGAACTCGGCCAGCGCGTTCTCGCTGGCGGCCTGCGACAGCGCCGCGGCCGCCTCCTCGGAGGAGGCGTCGCGCAGCAGAACCACCGCGCCCATCACCCTCCCGCCCGGGTCGGTGAGCGGCTCGGCGTCGACGGTGATCGGCCGCCGCCGGCCGGTGGAGGAGGCGCCGACGTAGCGCTCGCGGGAGAGGCGCTCACCCGCGAGGGCGCGGGAGAGCGGATCGGCGCCCGCCGGGAGCGGGCGATCGCTTTCGTCGGTGAGGCGCCACGCGCCACGCCAGGCCTCGGTTGCGTCGCCGACGCGCCCCCCGAACCCGAGACGGTCGGCCGCCCGCGTGCGCAGCGTGAGCCGGCCGGCGGCGTCGCAGGCCGCCGCCCCGTCGCCCATGCCGCGCCAGGCGTGGTCGGCGAGCAGCGCCTGGTGGGCGGCCGCCTCCGCCCGCTGGCGCCAGCCCAGCGTCGGCGTCCACAGCTCGAGCAGCCAGGCGACCCGGGCGGCGCCCTCGGCCTCGTGCGCGGCCTCACGCCAACCGAACAGCAGCATCGCGGCCGGCTCGTCGCCCACGACGAGCGGTGCCGCGTGGACGGCGCGGAGTCCGGCCTCGAAGGCCTGCTGCCGCCGCAGGAAGCGCAGGCCCGGGATCGGTCCTCGCGCCGTGCGCGCCCCCTCGGACGCCGTCTTCCGGCGATGGATCCAGACCTCGCCGCCGGCCGGCCCCAAATCGTTGATGCCGACCGCGACGCCGCGATCCAGCGCCCAACGGAGGAGGGGCTCGGGTGCGCCGGCGGACCCGCCCATCGGCTCGCTCAGACGCCGCAGGGCGGCGTCCTCCGCCGCGCACGGTCCGGCGGTCGGGGCGTCGTGGGTCGACGCGCGGATCCAGGTCTCGGCCCAGGCCGCCCCCACGGCCAGGCGCAGGACGTCGATGGTGCGCGTCAGCACCTCTTCGAGCGTGGGCTCCAGGGCCGCCCGCAGCAGGGCCGCGACCGACTCGGTGAGCCGCTGGGCGTCCTCGAAGTCGAACGGCCGCGGCGGCCTCGGCGCTTCCGGCGCGCGGCGGAGCAGCGTGTAGAGCTCGGCCGCGACGTCGGCGATCGCGTCGCGCGTCACCACCAACCGCGCCCCCAGTGCCCGCCATGCGGCCCCGGCGTCGGCCGCGGCCTCATCGGTGACGAGCAGGACCGGGAGCCGGGGGTCGTGCTCCTGCAGTTGCGACAGAGCATCTCCGGTGGCCCGCGCGTCGCCGGCCACGACGACCGCCGCGTCCCAGTCGCGGCCGCGCAGCATCCCGTCCAACATCGCTCCGTCGCCGTCGATGCGCCGGAGGCCGGCGAACGGTGGCCTCGCTCGGCGGAGCGCGTCCTCGAGGGGGTCGCCCCTCGGCGCGATCAGCAGGACGTGGGCGGCCCATGGACGCGTGGCCGCGGTGGCCAGGCGATCGCCGGGGGGGAGGGGGCTCGGGTCCACGCCCGCTCATCGTAGGCGCACCGCGGCCACGCGTCCGCGGTCGAGTTCACGCCCTGGCGTCTGCCCCTGGTCGCGGCGCGTGTACCGCATAGCATGGTGCATGGCCGAATCCGTGGTGGTCACGCAGGGTCTGACCCGCGAGTTCGTCGCCGGAGAGGGCACCGTCCGCGCGGTCGACGGCCTCGACCTCACGGTGGCCCGGGGCGAGGTCGTGGGCCTGCTGGGCCACAACGGCGCGGGCAAGACGACCACGGTGCGCCTGCTCGCCGGCGTGCTCACGCCCACCGCGGGCTCGGCGCGGGTGTTCGGCCTCGACCCGAGCACGGACGGGGTGGCCGTGCGGCGCCGCGTGGGGGTGAGCACCGAGACCCCGGCGGTCGACGACCGCCTGAGCGGCCGCGCGGGGCTCACGGCCTTCGCCGACCTCTATGGGGTGCCGGTCGCGCGCGTGCGCGAGCGGGTCGACGCGTTGCTGTCGTCGTTCGACCTCGCGGAGGCCGCCGACCGCAAGGTGGGCACCTACAGCCGCGGCATGCGGCAGCGCTTGGCCCTGGCTCGGGCGTTGCTCCACGACCCCGAGTTGCTGTTCCTCGACGAACCCACCGCTGGACTCGATCCCGTCGCGGCGCGGGCCGTGGCCGACCGCATCCGTGGGCTGCGCGGCGAGGGGCGCAGCGTGGTCCTCTGCACCCACGACCTGGCGCAGGCCCAGGCGCTGTGCGACCGCGTGGTGGTCCTGGAGCACGGGCGCGTGGTGGCGGCCGGTGCCCCTGCGGCCCTGGCGGCCGATCTGGGCGCCGGCGTACGGGTGCGGTTCGTCGCGTCGGCGCCGGCCGAGGTCGACGTGGCGGCGCGGCTGAGCGCGCTCGATGGCTGGGGCGGCGTGGCCGCCGAACCGGGGACCGCGACCGCCGTCGGCGCCGCGGGCGCGGAGGCCGGCAACGGGGCGCGGGTGGTGGGCGGCGTCGCCCGCGACGCCGAGGCCGTGGCCGAGGCGGTGGCGACGCTCGTGCACGCAGGCGTCC
>CAZTLW010000184.1:0-3256 GCA_964614585.1 uncultured Acidimicrobiia bacterium
CCCCGGAGGGGGGATGGGACCCGCCGGCCGACGGAGGAGGCCGGTGGGAGGGGGGTGGTGCCAGAGAGCGGATGGGCTGTTGCGATCGAGGGTCGCTTCGGACGGTAGCGGGTCCCCCCTCCCACTCCGCTTCGCTACGTGGGGCCCATCCCCCCTGGCGGGGGGATCTCCGATGCCGGTTCCGTGGTTCGGGTTCGGTTTCGGTTCCGAAGGAACCGGTACATCGTCTCGAGCGCCTCGGCGGCCGGCACGTCCTCGGTCCAGTAGTCGAAGGCGTGCTGGGCGCCGGGCTCCACGTGGAGCGTCGCCTCGCTGTCGGCGGCGTCCCACCTGGCCGCCATGAAGAGCGTGTCGTCGAGCAGGGGGTCGTTCGTGCCGACCACGAACAGGGCGGGCGGCAGGCCCGCGAGGTCGGCGTACAGCGGTGACACCCGAGGATCTCGCCGATCGAGGCCCTCGGGGAGGAACAGGTCGACGAACCAGTCCATGGCGGGACCGGTGAGCGTCGTCGGTGGCTCCCCGAACCGACGGACCGACGGGGTCCCGGACAGGTCGTACACCCCGTAGAAGAGCGAGGCCGCCCGGAAGGGGACGCCCCCGTGGCGGTCACGCATGCCGAGCATCGTCGTCACGGCCAGGTGGGCGCCGGCCGACTCGCCGCCGATGGTGACGAGGTCCACGCCGAATGGGGACCGTCCCGCCAGGCTCTCGGCCACCGCCAGGGCGTCGTCCACCGCGGCAGGGAACGGGTGCTCGGGAGCGAGTCGGTAGTAGGGGCTGGCCACCACGAGGCCGGTGGCGTCGGCCAGCGCGACGTAGCTCTCGTCCTTCAGGTGGGGGCGCCCGAGGACCCAGCCACCGCCGTGGAGGTGGAGATGGATACCGGTGGGCCGATCGGGGACGACGCAGCGCACCTCGATGGGTCCGCGCGGGCCCGGCACCTCGAGGGTCGTCACCCGGTCCTCTCGCCGATCCCGGTGCGGGTAGACGGACCGACCGGCCTCGCGCAACGCCCGCGCCTCCTGGGGAGTCGTCGGACGCGGAATCTCACCGAGTCGCCGGCGGATGTGCTCGGCCCTGGCGACCGTGTCGGGGTGGACGTCGCAACGACGGGTGACCTCCATGGAGGGCAACCTAGGCTCGTCCCCATGGACCCTCGCATCGCCGTCTTCCTCGACTACGAGAACCTCGCCATCAGTGCCCGTCAGGACCTGGGGGTGAGATTCGACTACACCGCGATCGCCGACGCGATCGCCTCGCGTGGGCGGGTCGTGGTGCGCCGCGCCTACGCGGACTGGACGCTCTTCGCCGAGGACCGCAAGGACCTCACGCGCCACCACATCGAACTCATCGAGATCCCCCAGCGGATGGGGGCCAGCCGCAAGAACGCCGCCGACATCAAGCTGGCGGTCGACGCCGTCGAGTTGGCGCTGAGCCGCGACTACATCGACACGTTCGTCCTCGGCACCGGCGACTCCGACTTCAGCCCGGTGGTGCACAAGCTGCGGGAACTCGACAAGACGGTGATCGGCGTCGGCGTCGAGAAGACCACGTCGGGCCTGCTGCCGCCGGCCTGCGACGAGTTCCTGTTCTACGAACGGCTGGGCGGGCTGGAGGAGCGGACCGAGGAGGAGCGTCATCCCCGCACCCTCGACTCGGTCGAGAAGCTCGTCATGCGCACCCTCGCCGACATGGAACGGACCGGGGACGCCTCGCCGCTCGCCTCCCGCCTCAAGCGAACCATCGTCCGCAAGGACCCGACCTTCACCGAGACCGAGTACGGCTTCCGGTCATTCGGTGAGCTCGTCCACCACCTCGAGGAGAAGGGTGTGGTGGAGACGGCCCCGGGACCGGCGAAGGGGGATCCGGTGCTGTCGCTGGCCAGCGGCGGCGGCGACGAGGATGCCGCCTTCGACCGCCTCGCCGAGGTCGTCGCCGCCGCCGGCAACGGGCAGCCGGTGCCGCTGTCTGGACTCAAGGACCAGATGCGCAAGCGTCAGCCCGACTTCTCCGAGAAGCGCTTCGGGTTCGGTGGCTTCCTGCAGTTCGCCAGGGCCGCAGACAACCGCGGCGTCGTCACCCTCGAGTTCGACGACGACCTCGGTGACTGGATGGTCGGGATCCCCGGGTGAGCCTCGCGATCGGGCCGGCCGACCTCTCGGTCGTCCTCCCGTTCCGCCAGGCACTGCTGCGGCCGATGCAGACGGTCGAGGCGTGCGTGTTCGAAGGCGACGAGGCACCGGACGCCGACCACCTCGCCGCCCGATTCGACGGCGAGGTCGTGGGCATCGCCTCGGTCGTTCCCTCGGCGCGTCCGGGGGGTCCGGTCGACGGTCGGCGGATCCGCATGGTCGGCGTCGTGGCCGCCCACCGTGGTGAGGGCGTCGGCGTCGAGCTGACGGCGGCCTGCGTCGGTCGGGCGGTCGTCCGGGGAGCGTCGGAGGTGTGGCTGTCGTCGCGGTCCCACCTCGTCGGCTGGTACCGAGCGATGGGCTTCGACGTGGTGGGACCCGAATACGACAAGCCGCCCGTCGGCCCCCATGTGGACCTGGCGTTGCCGCTCAGGTCTGGGCCGAGCGGCCCCTGACGCGTCCGTACACGGCCACCCCGACGAGGGCCGCCACGGTCGGGGCTGCCACCTCCGGGGAGACCGACACGAGGGTCGCCGCCGAGGCCCCCGTGCCGGCCAGCATCCGCGCCACGAACTGGTCGGGTCCGCTCGGTGGCGTGTCCGTGCGATCGCATGGCACGACCGGGGGTCGACGGGGGATCAGGAACACCGATCCCAATGCGATCACTCCCACCACCACGGCGAGGGTCGGGTCGCCACCGTCGGGGATGGTGAAGGCGTCGCCGAAGGCGTAGTGGGTGACGGTGGCCACGAGTGCCAGGCCGAACCCGGTGATCCGGCCGGCCGGGGCTCGGTCGGACGAGCGACTTCCCTCGCGGGCGAGGGCCACCGACAACGTCATCGCCGCGACCCACCCGGCGATCGGCAGCGCGGCGAAGGCGCCGAGGCCGAGCAGGAAGATCTGGTCGACGAGGCTGGGGACACGTCCGGTGGATCGCAGGGCCAGGCGGGCGGCCATGAGGAGGGCGACGCCGGCGAGAAAGGCCGGCCGGCCCCAGGACACCACCGCCAGGGGGGCAAGGACCGCCGCCACCAGGGCGCCGCCCGGTTCATCGTGGTCGAGTTCCCGGGCCGTCGCCCAGGCAAGCAGCGATGCGGCACCGAGGACCACCCCCCGGAGCAGGA
>CAZTLW010000185.1:0-3139 GCA_964614585.1 uncultured Acidimicrobiia bacterium
GCGGGGGATGGTGATCCGCATGCAGGCGCCACGCGCCAACGCGCTGGAGCCGGGTATGCTGTCCGCGCTGGAGGGGGCGATCGGCCAGGTGCGCGCCCGTTCGCCGGGGTTTTTGTTGCTGACGGGTGGGCGCAATTTCACCAGTGGCGGCGACGTGGCGCGGTTTCTCGAGGCGGCGGAGCAGGGAACGGTGGCGGATTATGCTGGCAAGGTCGTGCCGGTGTTGCAGCGTGTCGTCATGTCCCTGCTGACGTTGCCATGCCCGGTGATCGCCGCCGCGCGCGGGGCGATCACGGGGGGCGGTGCGGGGCTGTTGTTCGCGGCTGATGCGGCGATTGTCGCGCCCGACACGTTCGTGCAGCCCTACTACGCGCGCATGGGATTCGCCCCCGATGGCGGGTGGACCGCCCTGTTGCCCGAGCGGATCGGCGCGGGGGCGGCGCAGGGGTGGCTGACGGCGGATACCCGCGAAACCGCCGAGGGGCTGATGCGGCTGGGGCTGGCGCAAGGAATCGCCGATGACCCGCAGGCTGCCGCGCTGGCGCGGGTGGAGGAACTGGACCCGGGCGCGCTGTCCGAGATCAAGGCGTTGGTGTGGGACACGCCGCGCCTTCAGGCGGTGAAAGCGCGCCTTGACGCGGAAACCGAGGCGTTCCGCCGCCGGATCGTCACGCCGCAGACGCACGCGCGTATGCAAGGGTTTCTGTCCAGCGCAGGGAGGTGAGCGGATGTTTGACATGGTCCCCGACATGGCCCTCAAGCGGGCCGAGCTGTCTGGCGATGCAATTGCCTTTGTCGATCAGGCCACCGGCAAGCATTGGAGTTTCGCCGAGGTCAACCGCGCCGCCGATGCGGTGGCGGCGGGCTTGGGCGCGCAGGGTATCGGCGAGGGCGACCGTATCGCCATTCTATGCCTCAACTGTGCCGAGTTCTTCATCACGCTGTTCGCCTGCCAAAAGGCGGGGATCATCCTGTGCCCCCTGAACTGGCGGCAACCGGCGCCGGAGCTTGTGGACACGATGATGCCGGTCGCGCCCGGCCTGTTGATCCATGATGGCGCCAATGGCGAGTTGGCCGAACGGATCGCCGCGCAAACGGCAATCAGGCGCGTTGACATCGAAACCGGGGTGCATGACTGGATCGCGCAGGGTGGGCCGCCATGCGATGCGCCCGTCCCGGCGGAGCGGCCCTGGTACCTGCTGTTCACGTCGGGCACCACCGGACGGCCCAAGGCGGTGATCCAGACGGCGCGCATGTGCTGGGCCAACACGATCAATATCGGGCAGGCGATCGGGCTGACCTCGGCCGATAGCGCGGTGACCTTCCTGCCGCTGTTTCATACCGCCGGGATCAACCTGTATACGCTGCCGGTGTTCCTGAACGGGGGGCGCTCCACCATCCTGCCCAAGTTCGAGCCGGAAACCCTGCTGGAACTGATCCGGGCGGGCGAGGTGACGCAGTTCTTCGGTGTGCCGGCGATTTACCAGGCGTTCTCGCTCATGGACGAGGTGGACAAGGTGGATTGGCGCGCCTTGCGATGCGGTTGCGGAGGGGCGCCGTTGCCGGAGCCATTGATTCGCTTTTTTGCCGAGCGCGGGGCGATGGTGCTCAATGGGTTCGGCATGACGGAAACCGGGCCGACCGTGTTCCTGATGGATGCCGCGCGGGCGGCGGACAAGATCGGATCGGTCGGGCGCGCGCAGATGATGACCGAGCTGCGCCTGGCAGGGGTGGATGCCAACGCCCCCGGCGAGGGCGAGATAGAGTTGCGCGGCCCCGGTATCACGCCCGGCTATTTCCAGAACCCCGAGGCGACGGCCGAAACCTTTGCGGAGGGCGGATGGCTCAGGACCGGGGATGTCGGGCGGCGCGACGCCGATGGCTATGTCTATATCGTGGACCGGATCAAGGACATGTACATCTCGGGCGGTGAAAACGTCTATCCGGCCGAGGTGGAGCGGGTTCTGAACGATCACCCCGAAATCCTGGAGGCGGCCGTGATCGGCATCGCGGATGACAAATGGGGCGAGGTGGGCGCGGCCTTTGTCATCGCGCGTCCGGGCGCGGCCCCCGATCCGCAGGAGATACGCAAATGGTGCCGCGCGCGGCTGGCCGCCTACAAGGTGCCGGCGCGTGTGGTCGCGGTGGATGATTTCCCGCGCACCGCCGCAGGCAAGGTGCGCAAACCCGAGTTGAGGGAAACCCTGACATGAGCAACGAGCTGACGGCCCGCTGGACCCCTACGCAAGCCGATTTCGACGCATTCGCGCGGGTTTCGGGCGATGATAACCCCATTCACGTGGACCCGGAATTTTCCGCCCGCACCGCGTTTGGCCGCACGGTGAGCCACGGAATGCTGATCTATTCCAAGTTGTGGGGGGTGCTGAAACAGGCGCACCCCAAGGCGCGTCAGCGCAGGCAAAGCATGATGTTTTCCAACCCCGCCTATACCGGCGAGGAGGTGCTATTGCGCGTGCGCGAAACCGCGCCGGGGCAGTTTGAAATGCAGGCCACCCGCGCCGCCGATGGCGCGGCCCTGCTGACCGGGGAGGCCGAGATCGAATGCTGAGCCAGGGTGATACCGCGCAAACGACCCGCCGCTACAGCGCCGAGGATTTGCAGGCGTTCGCGCGTCTGAGCGGGGCGGAGCCCGCCGACCATGTGCCCGAGCCCTTGATCGCGGGGCTGGTGTCCTACCTGCTGGGCGTGCACCTGCCGGGGCCGGGGACCAACTACCTCAAGCAGGAACTGGAGTTTCTCGCGCCGGCGCCCCTGGACACGGTGCTGACCGCGTCGGTCGAGGTGACGCGGCTGCGCCCGGAAAAGCACCTCGTCGATCTGTGGGCGCGCTGCACGCTGCCTGACGGGACGATCGTGTGCGAGGGGCGATCCCTGGTGAAGGCGCGCGACACAGTGGCCTGAGCGGCTTGCCAGTGATCGACATCTGACACAGGGTGCCCGGTTTGGGCCGGCGGTGATGGCCTGGAGCGGACGTTGGGGCGTGGTGCCAATGCGCGGAATAAAGGCGCGGAACGCGCCGCCGCGCAGCGCCCGACCGCCCCCCCGGGCGGGCGCTTTTGCCGACGTATCAAATGATTGATAAAACTGAGGTATTTGGCGGGTATAAAGTGCCATCCAC
>CAZTLW010000186.1:0-3119 GCA_964614585.1 uncultured Acidimicrobiia bacterium
GCGATCTTCTTGCCATGCTTGGTGATCCGCTTTTGTATTTCGTGCTTTTTCATTGCTTTCGTTTTTGGTTATACAGTTTGCCCCGCTCCTCTCGGATGTATTGCATCCAGTCATTGAAAGTTAAGGGCTTTTCCCCTGCTTCGATCGTTTTGATGTTCATGTATCGTGTTACGTCCATAACACAAAAAGGTTACGATATTTTGTCGAAAACTTCTGATTCTATCCTGTTGTAATTTAGATTTCCGTTGCTGGCGTTGTCCACAAGGCCCTGAATATCCCCCGCCTTCTTGGATACGATGTTATAGATATGCTCGTCGATGCTGTTCTCGGCCAAAGTGAAATAGACATTGACAGAACGTTCCTGACCCCGGCGATGCAATCTTTTCATGGGCTGCTCAAGATCCTTTGGGCTAAAAGGGAACCCGTTGAATATTACATGGCGGGCGTTCGTTAGATTGATGGATTCACCTCCGGCCTCAACGTTGGAAACGAACACCTTCACACCTTCCTCTTCCTTGAACCTTTTCTCATTGAGCATACGCTGGTAACTGTCGGTGCTACCCTCGATAACTACGCACTTGTCCTTATAATACTCTTTCATCTTTTTGATGGGGGCGGAGTAAGGAGTGAACACGACCACCTTCCCTCCCTGTTCCAATATGTTGTCGGTCATTCTTATGACATCCTTCGTCTTGTATTCAGCGGTGATCCGGTTGACAGAATGGACATTGTTGGTCTTTTCTGTGTCCAGTTTCCTATTTTCTCGCTTTAGCTTGTTGACCTCTTTTCTTTTCTTTTCGACCGTCATGCCGCTCGACTTCACTTCTTCTATCTTCTCTTCTATCCTCTCAGCCCGGTCTTTGATGCTGCGAGTCTCTTTGAGGATGGCCTCGTAATCTTTACCCTTTAGGTCGGTCCTGAAATAGAATCTTTGGGGGATAAGAGGAGGGAGGTCGATGCAGTCCTCTGTCTTCATCCTTATCATGAAGTTGGATAGTTTCAATCTCAGGTCTTCGGCGTTCTTTGTGGTCTTGTCCTTGTTGAGGTACGCCTTTTGGAATTTGGACACGTTAGTGCCTAAATGGTGTCCGCAAAGCCTCAAATAACCAAGTAGGTCCAAGTTGTTATTAGTAATCGGCGTTCCCGTTAAAAGAGTTAGTCGGGGGTTATTGTGATGGTCCACCAACTTCTTTACTTCCCTGTATCTTCCGGTCCTGTAATTCTTTATCTTGTGGGCTTCGTCTATGATGATATTGTCGCAGTAGTGGCGCGACAAATGCTCCCAGAATCTCTTTATCATCTCGAAGTTGACGATTACGTACTTGCCCCGCATAGAATAGACCATTCTGTCAGGGTCGCGGTCCAGTATCGAAATATCAAGAGGGTCGATGCCCCACTTGTCCGACATCTCCCTGTACCAATTCCACTTCGCAATGGACGGGCAAATGATGATGGTCCTCTCACTTTTGACCATTCTTGTTAAAGCGAGGGAGGTAACCGTTTTCCCGAGGCCCATCTCAAAGGCGAGGAGCGTCGTTTCCCTTCGGTACATATCCTTAACTGACCTGAACTGGTAATCGCTAAGTTCTACCGGAAGGTCCATGTTCTCATCGAAGGCGGTCATTATGTCGCTGTCAACGGAATCGTACACCTTCTTTAGTTCGGGGAATACCGTTGACTTCAGCTTTTGAAGGTTCGGGACGTTCTTTTTGAGGAACTTGTAAAGGGATAGCTTGGTCACTCTCCGTACGTCGATGTTGATATAAGGTTCATCTACCTCGAAGCCCAAACACTTTGCTGCGTGTAGCGTATTCGACCTGAAGTACCTCGCCTCAAGGGTCAATGTATGTCCATCAAGATGGATGTCCATTCGCTTGGTTTTGTCTTGGTATACGTTTTTAAGAAAGTAATGTTACATGATGAATGAAAAGAGTGCCTGCCAACTTTCATCGACAGGCACTCTAATTGCAATGCAGACCGCATATTTTTACTCCTTACAAAATGAACGTTGCGCCTCATTGAGACTACCGTTCTCAAACCTTGGTTAGAGGGCCTATCGACCCCTGCTTAGAGGTTGTGATGGTCACCTTATGGAGTGTCTGCCACTTAGTGACTCTCCATGCCACGCTTCATGGCCAGCAAACCGGACAGAGGTTCTTAGTGGACCCGGAGGGATTCGAACCCTCGTCATCTCACAGATTTCATTACCAAATTGACAGCTTAAAAGCAACAGCTATTTGATCAAAGAGAGGGAAGTCAATCCTCACTGAGTCCAACCGAAGTTGACACTCCACCACTTACTTTCTTTGATTCTAAGTAAGAAAAGAATTAGATACCTAACAGCTGCCACTATCATAGATAGCGCAGGGTATTTCATCGACACTGGTCTGCATCCGCTACTACAGTCGATTTTTCACAGAAGTCTATGCTTCTTCAGCAAGTACTTCTTCTTCCCGTTCTGTTTCCGAGTGGGAAAACTCAGAAGATTATTGGACAAGCAGTGCTTGACCTCAGCTTCAGGCTTAGAAGGATATTCTACGCCATTTAGAAATAGACACTATTTATTTTAAGCAGGACTCGTATCCAGTGTCCTCTGCTGAATGATAATTAGTCCTTGTGGATTCAATACCATTCGGGCCCATAAGTCAAAGAACTGAGTACGCAAATTTAGTCAATTATACGCACATAAGGAAGATTTATTACAAAGGTCGTCCGGGAGAGGTCGCAAGGTCAAACCAATAAACCCCTTGCGCCTCATTATCCCCGGACTTCATTCCTTAGAAGGGCAGGTCGTCCTCCTTTTCTTGGGACTGTCCGTTACCTCCTTTGAACTCGTCCTTCTCTTGGATCTTGAGGGAAAAGAACTTTCCGTTCTTGCCGTCCTTCTTCCATCCGGCGATCTGGTAGTCTTTTCCGTCGAGTCCTTTGAAGTTGCCCGTAGCGTCAGGGCTTTTCTCGGACTTCTTCTCTTTTAAAGGGAAGAGCGCGCCCATCCCCGGTTTGTTCTCGAATTTCTTCTGTTCAGCCATGTTTACTATGTTTTATGTTTTCCGGGATCCGCCCGGTCGGGGTTCAAGATGATGTAAAAGTAATTGAAAACGTACTTTTACATGGGTGTT
>CAZTLW010000187.1:0-3066 GCA_964614585.1 uncultured Acidimicrobiia bacterium
GCCCTTCGTGCTGGGGACTTCGCCCGACCGTCTCGGGTCGATCTCGATGGCGGCTCGCAACGCCCTCGCCAGGGCCTTCGTCGCCGCTTCGGCGATGTGGTGGTCGTTGCGGCCCGACGCCGTCAGGTGGAGGGTCAGGCCCGCGGTGCGGGCGAGCGACTCGATGACGTGGGGGTAGTTCTGGGTCGTGAAGGTGCCGATGCGCTCGTTGCGGAGCGGGACCTCGACGACGGCGTACGGGCGGCCGGACACGTCGATGGCGCAGGTGGCGAGGGCCTCGTCCATGGGGACGGTGGCGTCACCGAAGCGCTGGATGCCCGATCGGTCGCCGAGGGCCTCGGCGAGGGCGGAGCCGAGCACCAGCGCCACGTCCTCGACGGTGTGGTGGTCGTCGATGTGGAGGTCGCCCTCGGCGGCGACGGCGACGTCGATGAGGGAGTGCTTGGAGAACGACTCGAGCAGGTGGTCGAAGAACGGCACCCCGGTCGAGACCTCCGACGATCCCGTCCCGTCGAGGTCGACGGTGACGGTGACGCCGGTCTCGGCGGTCTGGCGGGTGACGGTGGCGGTGCGGGTCATGGGCGCTCCAGTCGGATCGAGGCGGCGAGGCCGTGGGCGGTGAGGCCTTCGGCTCGGGCCAGGGTCGTGATGGTGGGGGCGATGCGTTCGAGGCCGGCGCGGTCGAGGCGCTGGATCTGGCGCCACGAGCCGAAGTCCTCCACGGACAGCGGGCCCTCGGCCGCGGCGAGGCCGCCCGTGGGGAGCACGTGGTTGGCGCCGGTGGCGTAGTCGCCGGCCGACTCGGGCGCCCACTCGCCCACGTACACCGACCCCGCCGCGGGCAGGCGGTCGACCACCCACTCGGGATCGGTGGTGACGACGGTGGCGTGCTCGGGTCCGTACGCGTCGGCGAACTCGACCGCGGCCTCCATCGAGGGGGCCGTCACGAACAGACCGTGGTCGGCTAGGGCCTTCCCGAGGATCTCCGAGCGGGCGAGGTCGGGAAGCAGTCGATCGATCTCGGCGGCGACCCGGTCGGGGAGGGTCGGATCAGTGGTGACGAGCACGGCGGGGGAGTCGGGTCCGTGCTCGGCCTGACAGAGCAGGTCGACGGCCACCAACGTCGGGTCGGCGGTCTCGTCGGCGACCACCAGCACTTCCGACGGGCCCGCCGGCAGGTCGATCGAGCAGGCGCCGAACACCGCCAGCTTGGCGGCGGTCACCCACTGGTTGCCGGGGCCGACGATCTTCTGGACGGGGCGGATGGACTCGGTGCCGTACGCCAGCGCGGCCACGGCCTGGGCGCCGCCCATCAGGTACAGCTCGTCGACGCCCAGCAGGGCGGCGGCGGCCAACAGCACCGGTTGGGCCGCGCCTTCGGCGGCGGGGGAGGCGACCACGACCTCGGGCACCCCGGCCACCCGGGCGGGGACGACCGTCATGATGAGCGTCGAGGGGTAGGCCGCCTTGCCGCCGGGCACGTAGGCGCCGACCCGGCGCAGCGGCGACCAGCGGCGCTCGACGGTCACGCCCTCGGCCGTCGACACCGTGAGCGGCTCGGGGAGCTGGGCCCGATGGGCGGCCTCCACGGCGCCGATCGACGCATCGATGGCGGCGACGACGTCGTCGGGCGTGGAGCGGAGGGCAGCGTCCAGCTCGTCGGGGCCCACTCGGAGGTCGCCGGGGCGACCGCCGCCGAAGCGGTCCGAATACTCCCGGAGGGCGGCGTCGCCCCGAATGCGGACGTCCTCGCAGATGTCGACGGCCCCGGCCCGCACCCCGGCGTCGGGGACGGCGGAGCGGACGAGCACCCGGCGGATGGCGGCGGGCTCGGCGGTGGCGAGGTCGAGGCGGGCGACGTCCATCACTCCACCATCTGCTCGATGCGGAGCACGAGGATTCCCGTGGCCCCGGCGGCCCGGAGCTTCGGGAGCAGGTCCCAGACCGTGTCCCGCTCGACGACCGAGTGGATGGCCACCCATTCGGTGCTTGCCTCCGGCACCACGGTGGGGCTGGCGAGGCCGGGCATGAGGGCGACGACCTCGTCGACCCGGTCGGCCGGGGCGTTGAGGAGCACGTACCGCTGGCGACGGGCCTGCACCACCGACGACAGGGAGGTGGCGAGGCGCTGCACGTCGGTCGTCGAGGCTCGCTCCTGCGTGGCGACGAGCACCGCCTGGCTGGCCAACAGGGTGCCCACCTCGCGGAGGTCGTTCTGGAGCAGGGTCGAGCCCGAGGAGACGAGGTCGACGATGGCATCGGCGACGCCCAGCTTGGGGGCGACCTCCACGGAGCCGCGCAGCGCCACGACGGTGGCGTCGATCGACCGGTCGGCAAGCGCCCGGCGGGTGGCATTGGGGTGGCTGGTGGCGAGGCGGCGGCCGGCGAGGTCCTCGAGCTTCTCGGCTTCGTCGTCGCGGGCTACCGCGGCGACGAGGCGGCACTTGCCGTAGCCGAGCTCGACGAGCTCGGGGAGGTCGGCGCCGTACTCGGCGAGGAGGTCCTGGCCGGTGATGCCGAGGTCGGCGACGCCGTCGGTGACGAGCTCGGGGATGTCGTCGGTGCGGACGAACAAGAGCTCGAGATCGGCGTTGCGGACCGGCACGGCGAGGGCCCGGTCGGTGGATTCGAACTGGAGGCCGGCGTCGCGGAGGAGGACGAGCGTCCCCTCCCGCAGCCGGCCCTTGGAGGGCACGGCGAGGCGCATGGTCAGACCTTCTGTCGGTCGAGGACGAGTCGGTAGCCGCCGGTCCCGTGGTGGAGCCACTGGTTGACCCGCGTGACCGTGGCCGTCGAGGCCCCGACCCGCTCGGCGATCTCCCGCTGGGGGAGGCCCTGGTCGAGGAGGCGGGCGATCTGCCACCGGCTGGCGAGCTCGGTCAGCTCGCGGAGGGTGCAGACGTCACGCAGGAACACCTGGACGTCGTCGACCGTCTCGAGGGCGAGGATCGCCTCGGCGAGGGCCGCCGTGTCGGGGGTCCGCCAGTCGTCGGCTCGGGTGGTCATGGGGTCTCCGTGGGGACGGCGTGTTCGTGTGACAGCACGGTAGCGTGTTAGCGCGCTAAG
>CAZTLW010000188.1:0-2979 GCA_964614585.1 uncultured Acidimicrobiia bacterium
TGCCT
This sequence comes from uncultured Acidimicrobiia bacterium, assembly GCA_964614585.1. Classification (GTDB taxonomy): domain Bacteria; phylum Actinomycetota; class Acidimicrobiia; order Spongiisociales; family JAENVV01; genus JAHEFX01. The sequence continues at coordinate 6 of CAZTLW010000188.1, forward strand.
GGCCAGCACGTCATCGTCCGCGCCGAGATCGACGGCGAGGACGTGCGGCGGTCGTACTCGATCTGCTCGCCGGCCGGCTCCGGCCGGCTGCGAGTCGGCGTCAAGCGCATCCCCGGCGGGGCGTTCTCGACGTGGGCCACCGAGTCGTTGGTCCCGGGCGACGTCATCGAGGTGGCCCCACCCGTGGGGGAGTTCACCCACGCCCCCGACCCCGACGCCGCCGACCACCACGTGGCCATCGCGGCGGGGTCGGGCATCACCCCGATCCTCTCGATCGTGGCGTCCACCCTCGAGCAGGAGCCGGGCAGCCGGGTGACGCTCGTCTATGGCAACCGCACCTCTCGTTCGATCATGTTCCTCGACGACGTCGAGGCGCTGAAGGACCGGTTCCCCGATCGGTTCCAGGTCATCCACGTCCTGAGCCGCGAGCCCCACGACGTGCCGCTGTTCGAGGGCCGGGTCGACGCGGCCAAGCTCGGCGTGCTCCTCGACACGCTGGTCCCCGCCCAAAAGATCGCCGGCTGGTGGCTGTGCGGGCCGTTCGGGATGGTGGAGGACGCCCGAGCCGTGCTCGCCGAGCGGGGTGTGGCCGACGAGCGCATCCACGACGAGCTCTTCTTCGACGAGCGGTTCGAGCCCCCACCGCCGCCGCCCGAGGACACCGAGGGTCTCGCCCGGGTCACCGTCACGCTCGACGGCCGGACGTCGGTGGTCATGGTCGATCCCGACGGCGCCCCGATCCTCGACTACGCCCGGACGGTGCGCGCCGAGGTGCCGTTCGCCTGCAAGGGCGGCATGTGCGCCACCTGCAAGGCGGTCGTGACCGAGGGCGAGGTGCGGATGGACAAGAACTACGCCCTCACCGACGCCGAGCGGGAGGCCGGCCTGGTGCTCACCTGCCAGTCCCACCCACTCACCGACGAGGTGTCGCTCAGCTACGACGTGCACGGCGGGATCGGGCGGTAGGTGCCCTTCGACGGCAGTTCCGCTTTGCGGAACTGCAACCTTTCGAGCGGAGCGAGGAAGGCGTGCACGGCGGGATCGGGCGGTAGGTGCCCTTCGACGCCAGTTCCGCTTTGCGGAACTGCAACCTTTCGAGCGGAGCGAGGAAGGCGTGCACGGCGGGATCGGCCGCTGACCCCGCTGGCAACCCAGGGTTGTGGGCGGGGTTGGCTCGGGGAGGTTTGGGCCGTAGGTGGTGCAGTACACCACCTACAACCCGCGGTTTCTCCGGCAGGGCCTCCAACAATGGGCCCACCGCCGAATGCTCAGGCTGCGTCGGCCACCCAGTCGTCGACCATCCGCTCGAGCGTCCCGAGCGGCACGAGACCAGACCCGAGCACCACGTCGTGGAAGGCCTTGATGTCGAAGGCGTCACCCAACCGCTGCTCGGCGTCGGCGCGGAGGCGCTGGATCTCGAGCCGACCGACCATGTAGGCCGTGGCCTGGCCCGGCATCCCGATGTAGCGATCGATCTCGGGGACGATCGTCCCCAATCGCATCGGCGAGTTGGCCACCATGTAGTCGATCGCCTGCTGGCGGGTCCACCCCATGGCGTGGAGCCCGGTGTCGACGACGAGGCGGCAGGCCCGCATCGAGTCGGCCGAGAGCATCCCGATCCGGTCGAGCTGGCTCGAGTAGAGGCCCATCTCGTCGGCGAGGCGTTCGGTGTAGAGCCCCCAGCCCTCGGCGTAGGCGGTGATGCTGGCGTGCCGCTGGAAGGCGGGCACGTCCTCGAGCTCCTGGGAGATGGCGAGCTGCAGGTGGTGGCCGGGGATGCCCTCGTGGAAGGCCGTGGCCTGGATTTCGTAGCGCGCCCAACTCGTGGGGTCGGCGGTGTTCACGAAGAAGGTGCCGGGGCGAGATCCGTCCTCGGCCGGCGGGTAGTAGAAGGCGACCGGGCCGGACGGCACCTCGCCGACGAGGCAGTCGGCCCGCGGCAGCCGGCCGAACCAGTCGCCCATGGCGGCCTTGGCCCGCGCCATCGCCGTCTCGGCGGCGGCACGGACCTCCTCACCGGTCTCGAAGTGGAGGTCGGGGTCGTCCCGGAGCCGATCGAAGACCTCGGCGAGATCGGTGGTGCCCAGCACCTCCCCGCCGAGGGTCCGGTACTCGTCGGCAAGCCGGGCGACCTGCTCGAGGCCGATTCGATGGATGTCCTCGGCTGACAAGTCGGTGGAGGTGTGATAGGCCAGCAGGCCCGCGTAGGCCGCTTCGCCGCCGCTGAGGTGTAGGAGGCCTGGCTCGTCGGCCGAGCGCGCCACCGGTCGCACCCGGTCGGCGAGGACGTCGCGGAGCCGGGCGAACCCGGGTCGGACGTGGTCGGCGATCACCGTTTGCAGGTCGGCCCGCCACGCCAGCATCTCGTCGTCCGAGAACGACATCGGGTTGCGGACCCGGAGAAATGGGTCGTCGTCGAGGTCCGTGGCGAGGTGGGCGTCGAGCTGGGCGATGACGGCGTCGACGTGGACGTCGGGTGACGTACGAGCGCGGTCGGCGGCGTCGGCAAGGCGGTCGGCAGACACCCCGAGCTGGTGTCCGAGGTCTCGGTACCTTTCGAGGAGCGCCACGGCATGCTCGGCGGTCTCGATCGGCAGTTGGGCGAGGGCGGTGGGGAGGATGGCCTGGACCCCCGTGGCCGGGTTGACCGTGAAGTCGCCGAGCCGGGCCTCGAGGACGTCGATCTCGCCGAGCGCCGAGAAGTGGAGGACCTCGAGGCCCACTCGGTCGGCGGGGCTCAGGCCCCTCGGGTCGATGGCCTCCGCCTGCTCGGCGATCGAGCGGAGGTGGGCGATCCGGCGGTCCTCGGCCTCGGCCGAGAAGTCCCCGATCCGGTCGTCGTAGCGATGGTCGCCGAGGATCGAGGCGAACATCGGGTTGTCGGCGAGGTACTGCTCCCAGTACTCGTCGCCGAGCGCGGCCAGGGTCTCGTTCACGGGGATCTCCGGGGACGGCGTCGGCGGCAGGGTACGGG
>CAZTLW010000189.1:0-2956 GCA_964614585.1 uncultured Acidimicrobiia bacterium
GATCGCCCAATCTGCGACGATGAATGATGACGACAACATTCACAACGCGCAGGTGTCGAACCATGCCAACTTCCAGCAAAACGGCAATGCCAATGGCGGCAATGCAAATGCTGATGAAGGCATTGAAGTCGAGCCGGATGGCGGTAACGGCGGCAGTGGCGCCGCGTCGATTGGCGGCGACGGTGGTCACACCGCGGCGCTGGCCGGCGGTGCCGTGGCTGGCGGCGGGTCCGGTGGCAACGGCGACCATGCAGGCGCAAACGGCGGAGCCGGTGGCGCAGGCACGGGCGTTGGCCTTGGATCGCTGGGCGTCGGCGTCGGCGTGGGCGGCCAGACCGGCCGCGGCGGTGACGGCGGAGACGGCGGCAACGCAGGCTCCGGTGCGCTTGGCGTGAACGATGCTGACGGGGGCGGTGCCCTTGGTGTTGGCCTCGGTCTTGTCGGTATCGGCGCAGGCCTCGGCGGTGACGGTGGAGACGGCGGCAACGCGGCCTCCGGTGCACTGGGTGCCAATGATGGCGACGGCGGCAGCAGCGGCAACGCTGGCGGCCTGGGCGCGGGCCTGAGCTCTGGCTTGGGTGTCGGGCTTGGCGCTGGTGGTTCCGGTGGTCACGCCGGTGCAATCGGTGGTGACGGCGGCGCTGCAGGCGGCGGCCAGGCCATGGGTGGCATAGCACTCGCCCACGGCGGCGACGGCGGAGCAGCCGGAAACGCCATCAACGGCGATGGCGGTGCAGCCGGGCACGGTGGCTCCTGGGGATCGAACAACGGCGATGATGGCTTCGTGTACGGACTGTCCGAAGCCCAGGCATCGGCAGTTGTCGATACCGATGCGTTCAACCAGAGCATTGTTCAGGGTGCCAACATCCTGGGCAACACGGTTGACATGACCGTCGTTGGCGGATCGCTGACTTCGACCATGATCGGCGAAGACGACACCATGGCCTAAGAGCCACTGGCTTTCAAAAAACAAAAACCTGCGCGGCATTTGTCGCGCAGGTCTCATCAAACGAGGTTTGGGCTGATCCTCGTTGAGAGTGGGGTGTGGAAAAATGGCCTATGATCTTACCAACGAGGCGATCGCGCATTTCATCGGTTCATTCAATCAAGTCGTGGAAGAAGCGCGCTTGCGCATTGAATACAAGGCATTCGACGGAAAATCACTTGAGTTCTCGGAGCCGGGCAACCTGCTTACCATAACCCTCAAGGTCTCGGCGCCCTACCAGGTGGATGGGATCGACCCCGGCATCGCATACGATATTCCGATTGATCCGCTGCCGGACCGGTTCGTTCCGTTATCGGTTTACCTTGATCCCCGGTTCATGCCGGTGCCGCACGATCCCTTCAGCTTCGACCTGGAGCAACAGGCGCACCTTCCGCAATCGGCAAGCTATGCCGCGGCGCCAACCGTTTTCGTGCCGCCGCCGCCCTCTTCCTTCGCGACGGTCATTGTCCAAAGTAACTGGCTGTCGGATTCCGATGTGCTGCTTGGTCTGCATGAGGGGGGTTTCGTATCGCCCGCCGCGCAGGGTCTTGCGCTGGGGTGGCTCACAGCCGAAGCGGCGGGTCTGGCCGGGCCGGCGTTGCCCGACATTCCCGCAGGCGGCGAAACCATCGCCGCCACCGCGCAGGACGCCCATCACGCGGTCATGGATTTCGAGGCCGCCGCCGCCGCCGAGGCCGAAATATACACACTCACGGACGAACAATGGGATAGCGGCACCTATGTCGATGGCATCCTGACCGACGAGGATGACATCCCTCAACTTGGCGACGCATTGCCCGAACTGCCACAGCCCGACGATGGCGAAGGCCCGCCGCACGAGGTTGTCGCTGGCGGCAATACCATCGTGAACGAGGCATTTCTCAACCTGGCGATGACAGATGCGCCGGTCATCGCGGCGATGGGCGACAGCCTGTCGGTCACCAGTATCAGCCAGGTCAACGTGATCAGCGATCTGGATTCCATCAACGGCAGCATCCACGGCGCGGGCGCGACGAACAACATGCTGACCAATATCAGCACCGCGCTTAGCCTGTCCACCAACCCCGAGGATGACTACACCGAAGATCAGCACGCAGATGGCGAGCTGTCATTCCCGAGTTTTGCATCGGTCGTGCGCATCGACGGCGATGTCGTCAACTTCAATTACCTCCAGCAGCACAACTTTATCGTGGACAACGATATCATGAGCATGGAGTTCGGCGCCTCCGAGACCTTCATCCAGAACGGTGGCAACCTCGCGGTCAATTCGGTCAGCCTGGCGCAGATGAGCTATCTGTATGACCTGATCGTTGTTGGCGGCGATATCGTGAATGTCAGCATGATCAACCAGATGAACGTCTTGCTGGACGATGATTTCATCACCTACCCGGACGATGCGGCCTGGTCGATTTCCAGTGGCGGAAACGTCCTTTGGAACCAGGCGTCGATCCAGGGCATAGGGCAGGATAGCTACCACGACATGCCGGCGATGTTCCAGGAGTTGGGCAATTCCCTGTCCAATGGCTCCGACACAGTCTCAGGCGATATTCTCTCGCTCGAACAGTTCGCGGGCCGCGAAGCCATCAGCGTCCTGCATATCTCGGGCGACCTCGTCAGTTTGCAACTGATTGACCAGATCAACGTCGTGGGCGATTCCGATCAGGTATGGCAGGCGGGTCCAGGTGTGTCCGGCGACGGCGTGGACGCCTCGATCACGACAGGGGCCAACGCCCTGGTCAACCTTGCGGCCATTTCGGAATTCGGTGTCGATTCAAATATTTACATCAATGGAGACACCTATTCCGACGCGCTGATGCACCAGGCGGGCCTGATCGTTACCGACGAAAGCGAATTGATCGGCCAGGGCGAAGGCGGCCTGGTCAACGAAGCGGTGGCATTCCTGATGGACGGGGCTGACCAGCAGGGCGACGACGGCGGTTTCGACGCGCAGGATGTAAGGTCCCAGTTGAA
>CAZTLW010000190.1:0-2940 GCA_964614585.1 uncultured Acidimicrobiia bacterium
CCCGCCGGCCGACGGAGGAGGCCGGTGGGAGGGGGGCGGTGCCAGAGAGCGGCGAAGGCCCTGACATTGCGTCTCTCCGACGCGATTCGGCACCCCCCAACCGACCGCCGGTCGGCGCACTCACCCCTGGCGGGGCGATCTCCTACCCACTCCCTCACATGCGGTCGGGGATGCGGATGCCGAGCAGGTCGAGCAGGCGCGTCAGCACCGCCAACGTGCCCTCGACCAGGGTCAGCCACGAGGCCTGGCGGGCCGGGTCCTCCTCGCCGAGGATGTGGCAGTGCTCGTAGAAGCGGTTGAAGGCGCCGGCGATCTCGTAGGCGGTCTCGGCGATGTGGTTGGGGGCGCGCAGGTCCCACGCCCGCAGCACGATCTCGGGCACCGTGGCGAGGCGCAGCACCAGCGCTCGCTCGACGTCGGTGGCGGGAGCCACGGGCGGGCCGCCACGGAGGCCCGCGTCGGTGGCCCGCCGGAGGATGGAGGCGATCCGCACCGCCGCGTACTGGAGGTAGGGGCCGGTCTTGCCCTCGAGCGAGGTGAAGCGGTCGAGGTCGAACGCGTAGTTGGAGGTCCGGTGGTTGACGAGGTCGCCGAACTTGAGCGCCGCCGCCGCCACCGCGGCTGCCACGACCTCGCGTTCGGACTCGGAGAGGTCGGCGCCGATCCGGGCCTCGGACATGCGTGCCATGGCGGCCGATCGGGCATCGGCCAGCAGGTCGTGCAGCAGGGGGAGCCCGCCTTCGCGGGTGCGGAGCGGTCGACCGTCCTTGCCGTTGACGGTCCCGAACTCGATGTGCTCGAGCACGACGTCGGGCGGGGCGTAGCCGGCCTTGCGGGCGGTGCGGAAGACCTGTTCGAAGTGCAACGCCTGGCGGGCGTCGACCACGTACAGGATCTCCTTGGCGCCGAAGTCCTGGATGCGCATCGCCAGCGTGGCGAGGTCGGTCGTCGTGTAGAGGGCGGCGCCGTCGGACTTGGCCAACAGCAGCGGCGGGATCTCGGTCTTGTCGCCCGGCTCGGCGACCTCGACCACCACCGCACCCTGGTTCTCGGTCGCCACGCCCCGTTCGAGGAGGTCGTCGACCATCGCGTCGACCCGGTCCGCCACCGTCGACTCGCCGTACCAGAGGTCGAAGTGCACGTCGAGCGCGGCGACGTCACGGCGCTGTGACTCGAGGGTGACGTCGACGAAGTGCTGCCAGAGGGCCCGGTAGCCGGGCCGACCGGACTGCAGTTCCAGCGTGGCCTTGCGGGTCGCCTCGGCGAGGGACGGGTCGGTCTTCGCCCGGGCGGACACGTCGGGGTAGATCTCGGCCAGGTCGTCGAGGGTGACGGGCGAATCGGCGGGGTAGGCGCCCTCGTGGTCGGGGTCGAAGTAGGGGAGGTCGGGCATCCGCTCGGCCACCCCGACGATGAGCATCCCCATCTGCAGGCCCCAGTCCCCGAGGTGGATGTCGGAGGTGACGCGGTGGCCGAGGAAGCGGGCGATGCGCTGGAGCGAGTCCCCGATGATCGTCGGCCGCATGTGGCCCACGTGGGTCGCCTTGGCGACGTTGTACCCCCCGAAGTCGATGACGATGTCCTCGGCCCGCAGGCGCGGCACGTCGTGGCGGGGGTCGGCGGCGATCCGGGCGAGATGGTCGGCCAGGGCGTCGTCGGTCAGGGTGAGGTTGATGAACCCCGGCCCGGCGATCGACACGTCGGCGAGGTCGTCGGTCGATCCGAGGGCGTCGACGACTCCCTGGGCGACCTCCCGGGGATTCCGACCCGCGGCCTTGGCGGCCGGTAGCGCCCCGTTGCACTGGAACTGGGCGAGGTCGGGTCGATTGGACACGACGACCTCGCCGAACGACCGGTCGAGGCCGAGCGCCTCGAATGCGTCGCCGAACCGATCCGACAGGGAGCCGAGCAGGGACATGGATGAGCGATGGTAGGAGCGGGGTGCCGCTCACCCGTCACCGGGCTCACGTAGCGTCCGGTCGATGGCCTTCCTCGCCGGCTGGACCCAGGAGCGTCGCAAGCCCGGCCCCGACGGTCCCTGGGAGCCGCTGGAGCCGGCGGCCCTGCTCGCCCGCCTCGGACGGCGCCTGATCGGGGCGGGGCCCGTCGACCTCGTCGCCTGCGTCCGTCCCTATGCGTGGGCGTACGCCGACCTCGCCGCCGACGTGGTGGCCCGCCTCGGCGTCCCTGCCGCCGAGACGATCACCGCCGAGCACGGCGGCAACTCGCCCGTGGCCGTGCTCGGTGAGGTGGCCCGCCGACTCGACGCCGGCGACGCCCGGACCGCCCTGGTGCTCGGGTGCGAGACCATGCACTCGCGACGGCTCGCCCGGCGGGAGGGCGTCTGGCTCGACTGGACGCCCCGACCCGAGACCCGGGCCGACACGACGATGTCCACCGACCTCGAGGCCCGTCACGGGATCACCGAACCCGTGGGGATCTTCTCGGTCATCGACCACGCGTTCCGCCACCGTCTCGGCCGGTCTCGGGACGACCACCGTCGACGGGCCGCCGAGATCCTCGCCCGCAATGCCGCCGTGTCCGCCAGCAACCCGTTCGCCTGGTTCGGCGTCGGCCACGACGCCGCCACCATCGCCACCCCCACCGCCGACAACCGGCTGGTGGCCGACCCCCACACCAAGCTCATGTGCGCGGTCATGGACGTCGACCAGGGCGCCGGCCTCCTCCTCACCGCCGAGCCCGAGGGCGAGCGCCCCGTGCGGATCGCTTCGGTCGCCGGGGCCCACGACCCCCACCGGGTGGTGCACCGCCCCGAGCTCGGCGCCTCGCCGGGACTGGCCCGCGCCGCCGAGACGGCCATCGATGCCGCCGGCCTCGTCGTCGACCAGGTCGACGCCTTCGACCTCTACTCCTGCTTCCCGGTCGCCGTCGAGTTGGCGGCCGAGGCGCTCGGCCTCGACCCCATCGGCGACCCGCGCC
>CAZTLW010000191.1:0-2830 GCA_964614585.1 uncultured Acidimicrobiia bacterium
CCCGGACGGCCGGCGACCTGCAGGCGAAGCTCGAGTCCGATGCGATCGACATGGGTTCCGCCGGAAAGGACAACATCTACGGTGCCGGGCGGCTGAACCTCGAGCCGGAACCGCTCGACGCCTTGCGCGGCTACTGGCGATTCAACGAGGGAAGCGGAAGCGTGGCGGTGGACAGCTCGACGTTTGGGAACGACGGGATGATCGTGGGAGCGAACTGGACGACGAGTGCGGATGGGAGCGGAGCGCTGTCGTTTGGTGGGAGTGCCTACGTGTCGATTCCGGATACGGCATCGCTGAACCTCTTTGGGGCAGCGTTGACGGTGGAGGCGTGGATCCGTCGGGGGAGCGCTAGTGGGCAGATTGAGAGAATTCTCGGGAAAGAGAACAACGATCACGCTCTAGATCTGGTGTACTTCCTTCAGGTGACGATACAGAACAAGCTCATGTTTGGGGTAGCGACGACGGGGACGGCGCTCTCGTATGTTGTAGGAACGAGCGATGTCCCGGTGGGCACGTGGGTGCACGTGGCGGGGGTGTACGACGGGAGTGAGCTGCGGGTGTACGTGGACGGAGTTCTGGACGTGAGCCGGGCGCAGAGTGGGAACATCTACGGTTCGGCGGGGATTGGTGGACACCCGCTGAGCATCGGTCGGCTGAAGTATCGGGACGTCTACTACTACGCGGCCAGTCTCCAGGTTGACGAGGTGAAGGTCACGACGGAAGCGTTGGCGCCGGGGGAGTTCAACGGATTGCCGGCCGTGGACAACCCGCCTGTGTTGGTGAGCGACTTCACGGCATCAGACGGGGCGGACCAGCAGTCGGTGCTTTCGTGGACGAACCCGGCGGACGCGGATCTGGCGCAGGTGGTGTTGCAGCGGAAGACGGGCGGCTACCCGACCGATCACACCGACGGGACGACGGTGTACGACAACGCCAGTCCGACGCCGGGTGAGAGCATCAACACGACGGACACGGGGTTGACGAACGGGACGACGTACTACTACGCGGTGTTCAGTCGGGACGCGGCAAACCAGTGGAACGAGACGGTGAGTGCGGGGTCGAACGCGGACACGGGGACGCCGGTGGAACCGGGAGCGGTGACGCCTGTTGGCTACTGGCGATTCAACGAGGGAAGCGGAAGCGTGGCGGTGGACAGCTCGACGTTTGGGAACGACGGGATGATCGTGGGAGCGAACTGGACGACGAGTGCGGATGGGAGCGGAGCGCTGTCGTTTGGTGGGAGTGCCTACGTGTCGATTCCGGATACGGCATCGCTGAACCTCTTTGGGGCAGCGTTGACGGTGGAGGCGTGGATCCGTCGGGGGAGCGCTAGTGGGCAGATTGAGAGAATTCTCGGGAAAGAGAACAACGATCACGCTCTAGATCTGGTGTACTTCCTTCAGGTGACGATACAGAACAAGCTCATGTTTGGGGTAGCGACGACGGGGACGGCGCTCTCGTATGTTGTAGGAACGAGCGATGTCCCGGTGGGCACGTGGGTGCACGTGGCGGGGGTGTACGACGGGAGTGAGCTGCGGGTGTACGTGGACGGAGTTCTGGACGTGAGCCGGGCGCAGAGTGGGAACATCTACGGTTCGGCGGGGATTGGTGGACACCCGCTGAGCATCGGTCGGCTGAAGTATCGGGACGTCTACTACTACGCGGCCAGTCTCCAGGTTGACGAGGTGAAGGTCACGACGGAAGCACTCGTGCCGGAGGATTTCGGACTCGTGCCGGAGGGAGTTGACGCCATGACATCGCCTGAGAACGCTGATGGCCTTCTCGCTGCTAGCATTCGTCCGAATCCAGTGTCGGTGCCGCCCGCCAGAATCGATGTGAGAGGAGGATTAGAGGCAACCTATAAGGCGAAGATCTACGACCTCTCGGGGCGCTTGGTGCATGTCAGCGCGCAGACAACGGAACCTACAATCGAGTGGGATCTCCGCCATGACTCCGGCGAACCCGTCGCAAACGGAGCGTACATCTGTGTTGTCCGATCCTTTGGTCTCTCAGGCGGACTTCCTTTGGCCTCGATCAGGCTCCTCCTCTTCGTCAATCGGTGAGACGAGGTCCACGCGCAATGCGCTCGAGGCTGTTCAGGCCGATGCGCACGCTCTAAGCGACGGGCGTTTGCACGACTACCACCAACCAAGTTGCAGGGTCTCCAGCCAGCGAAACAGGGTGGGTTTGCGAGCATGTCAATACTGCTGGAAGATGATTAGGTTTCGCCAGTACCACGCTTCCACCTTGCGTGCTCTTTTCCATTGCTCGCGCCAGCGGGCGGCCGTCGCTTCATCTTGAGCGAACCCACGTTGCTGGAATTTGGCGATCCAGTAGGATGGCGGTTGCTCATTGGCGTGGTCGACTCCGCCCTGACCAGGAGGGGCGGCCGTGAAGACGACGATTCGCGAAAGCCCTGTCAGCAGATCAACATACCGATCGGCTACGGATTCGGGTAGGTGTTCGGCTACCTCGAGGCTGAGTGCGACATCGAACGCTCGAGTGAACTCGAACTCATCTCGCTCCAGATCGAACTTGAGGACATCGAGGCCTCTTCGGCGGCAGAACCGGAGGGCAGCCTCTGAGTACTCGAGCCCAAACACCTCACAGCCACGGTCGCGGAGCGCGGCCAACAGTGCGCCAGTTCCGCAGCCAACGTCCATTATGGTCTTCGGAGCGAAGGAGCCAAGAATCGAGTCGGCGATAGGGCCCGCACTTCGGACGGCAGGCCCCTCTACTCCTATCCGGTAGTAGAGAGATGAGTAGATCGAGTCGTGAACCGCCCCGGGATTGCCGGAGACCGAATTCCTTGAGAGGATGGGGTCATGGC
>CAZTLW010000192.1:0-2745 GCA_964614585.1 uncultured Acidimicrobiia bacterium
GGCCGGATCGGGCTGCGGGCGGTGCTGCGCAGGCCGGTCGGACTGGTGGTGCTCGTCTCCGTGTCGGCAGGGATTCGGGACGACTCGGCCCGGGTGGCCCGAGCCCAGGCCGATGCCGAACTGGCCGACCGCATCGGGACCGAGGGGATGTCGGTGTTCCTCGACGAGTGGGACCGGCTACCGATGTTTGCCGGCCTCGCTGCCCGCTCCGAGGCGTGGAAGGCCCGGGAACGGGCACTGCGATTCGAGAACACGCCCGCCGGGGTGGCGGCGGCGCTCCGGGGTATGGGCCAGGGGGTGACGGAGCCGGTGTCCGATGACGAGTTGCGGTCCCTCGAGGTGCCGACCGTGTTGCTCGCGGGTGCCGCCGATCCGGCCTACGTCGCCGAGGCCGAGCGGCTCGGCTCGCTGATCCCGAATGCAGAGGTCGGCATCCACCCGACCGCCGGCCACTCGCTCGTGTCCGAGGACCCGGGCTGGGTGGCCATGGCGGTACGGCGTCGGCTCTAGCCCCGCTCGACCGTGCTGACGTCCGGCGCCACCATCACCCACAGTCGACCGTCTGGCACCCCGACGATGGTCCCGCCCTCGGCGGCCAGTTCCCAGTCGGCGATCAGCGAGTCCCGCCGCCAGGTCCCGGTCGTGATCGCTCCATCGGCGGCGAGCAGGAACTCGCCCCCGCCGATGACGTCGTAGTCGAAGACGGGGCTGCCCACCGTGTCCACGTACCCCGCGGACCGCTCGTTGGCGAAGAGTACGAGCACGACGTCGGTCGTCACCGATGCGAACTCCTCCCCCTCCACCAGCCACTCGTGCGGCGAGCCGTCCTGGGATCGCAGCCACTCGTCGTCCGACCATTCCCAGGCCACGGTGCGGGCTTCGGGGCCGAGTCCGATGCTCCACTGCTCGGTGTCCTCGCCCTCGGAGGGCGGTTCGGCATCACCGAAGGGCTGGGGGAGCGCACCGAGGTCGGCGAACTGGGCGATCGCCTGGGGGTTGGTGGCCAGTTGGTTGGGCGGTTGGTTGCCGGTGTCGGTGAGCACGCCGCTCTCTTGGCCGAGCACGACCACCCCGGCGGCGTCCACGGCCTGGCGGACGAATGGCTGGCCACCACTCGTCACCACCACCGGCCGGAAGGGAGCGAGCAGGTCGGCGTCGACGGGCCGGAGTGACCGAACCGGCCCGGCCACCGTCGGCACGTCGTCGCGGTAGAGCGCCGTGAGCCGGGTGATGCCACCCTCGACCATCGTCTCCAGCACGATGTCGGCCGGTCCGAGGTTGACCTGGGCAGTTCCGGGGCCATTGTCGAGGCGGACGGCGACGTAGGCGGGCTCGGTCTGCGCCCCGACCGGGGCGGTGGTGGTCGTCGGCTCGTCGCCCTCGGTGGTGGTCGTGGTCTCCGCCGCTTCGCTGGTGGTCGTCGTCTCGGCCTCGGACGTCGTGGTGGTGTCGTCGGCTTCGTCGGTGCAGGCGCCGGCGATCAGGCCGAGGGCGAGGAGGAGGACGAGTGTGCGGCGCATCGGCGCGCACCATACCGGCCGAGGGCATCGGCTCAGGGCAGCACGATCACCGTGTCGCCGAGGTCGGTCCACGCATAGAGCGCCGCTGCCTTGTCGTCCGCCTGGCGGACGCAACCCCCGCTCAGGTACTGGCCGAGTTGGGCCTCGGTCTGCAGTGGCGTGCCATCCGGCCACCGGGGGATCGAGTGGAACCCGTACGACCACTGGTTGCCCCAGGTGCCCGGCCGCACGAAGCGCACCATGTGCTGCATGGTGATCCCTCCGTACGGGGCCCAGGCATTCACCGACTTCGAGAAGACGTCGTACGTGCCCGGGTACGGGATGCCCTTGCGGCCGGACACGGGGTAGGTGTCGACCAGGGCGCCGTCCTCGTCGATGAGCCACACGACCAACTCGGAGTTGGAGTAGATGATCCGCTTGCCGGATCCCACGTCCGGGTACGGGGGCGGCGGTCGTTCCGGTGGGACGGTCGGCGTCAGGCCGAGGGCCCGTCCGATGAACACTGCGAAGTGCTTCCTGGGCAGGCGGTCGGTCGGGCAGAAGGCGCCGTCGGCACACCCTGCCGTCACACCGGCTGCCGCCAGCCGGTTGATCCCGTCCTCGTGGGCCGAGTCGTCGTCGTCACCGAAGGCGTCGACCGATGTCGGCGGCAGGTCGAAGGCCCGGGCCAGCATCGTGGCGACCTCCGCCCGGGACACACCCCGGGTGCCGCAGTAGCGGGTGTTGGCGGGCGGGTCGCAGCCCCGGGTGATGCCGGCGGCGGCGAGGCGGTTGATGTCCGCCTCGTGGATGGAGGCGTCGTCGTCGACGAAGAAGTCCTCGTCGGTGTAGGGGAGGTCGAGCGATCGGGCGAGGAACGACGCCAACTGCTCCCGGGTGACGGTCGTCTCGGGGCAGAAGCGGGTTTGGTCGGGGTTGCAGCCCTTCGTGATGCCGGCGGCGAAGATCGCCTCGATCCAGCCCTCCTCGGGCAGGCCGTCGTCGTCGGTGAAGGAGCCACCGGGCGGGAGTTCGGCGGCGAAGGAGGGCGGTGGCGCGACGTTGGGCAGCGCCATGGTGGCGGCAATCAGCACCGCCGCGCCGACGAAACGGATCCGTGCTTTCACCGGGCTCCCCCTGTCTCTGAGGACAGGGATATCAAATCGTGAGCTGATTCACAAGACCGTCGTGGCCGGCGCCCCTGACTCAGGGTCCGAGGATGGGTTCGAGGGCGCGGCGGGCGAAG
>CAZTLW010000193.1:0-2599 GCA_964614585.1 uncultured Acidimicrobiia bacterium
AGCTACGAGACACTCCGGCGCTGGGTGTACAAATTTGGGCCGGCGATCGCGCGACGGCTCCGCCGGCAGCGACCGTGCCCCAGTCCGCGTTGGCACCTCGACGAGATGGTCGTCCGGATCGGCGGAGAGCGCCTCTACCTCTGGCGCGCGGTCGACGACGAGGGCGAGGTCCTCGATGTCCTGGTCCAGCGTCGGCGCAACCGGGCCGCCGCGTTGAAGCTGGTGCGTCGATTGCTGAAGAAGCAGGGGCTTCGCCCCGACACGGGTGACGACCGACCGGCTACGATCCTATGGCGCGGCCTTCGCCGAACTCGGTCTCTCGGCGCCGCATGTCCAGGGCCTGAGCTCAACAACCGGGCCGAGGTCTCGCACCAGCCGGTGCGTCGGCGAGAACGCAAGCTCCAGCGCTTCAAGTCCGCGGGATCGGCCCAGCGTTTCCTCGTCCTTCACGCCGGTTCTACAACGCCTTCAATCTCCAGCGTCATCTGATCTCACGACCGACGCTCAGCCGCTTTCGAGCCGCGGCTGCATTGTCCCACAGCACCGCAGCGGAACGCGACCCCTGCCATGCCGTCCTGCCGTCCTGACAATCATCCGGTGACACAGCGGCAGGTTCGGACGACGCCTCGACCGACGTGTCTGCGCTCTGTCCGATCAGACGTCGCCCAGCACCGCGCGATAAAGGTCGAGAATCCGGTCGACGCGCTGGAGGGTGCTTTCGAGCGATTGGCGCCGCGTGCGACTGCGCTCGTTCTCCAGTTGCCACATTAGATCCTCGCGTAAGGCCTTGAGCTTGCCGCGCTCGCCGCGGAGCGCGTCCCATGCCGCCTTTTCCTGGGGCGTCCGGGGACCGGTGAACGCGACCTCGCCGGTGTCGAGGTCGACGACGACGTCGTCGGGATGCGGCAGCGGCTCGGGACCCGTCAGCCCCTGCTCGCGGCGCCGGGCCAGTTCCTGCTCCCATCCGACCTTGTAGGCGATCGCCGTCTCGAGCAGGTCGCGGTGCTCGGCCGCGTCGGCCGCCTCGACCGTCGCCGCCAGTTCGAGAAACAATTTCTGCTCGCGCGGCTTGCCCTGGGCCGCGGCAACCGCCAGCCGACCCACCACCGCCTGCATCACCGGCATCCTGATCAGCCGGTCGCCCTCGCGCACCTCGACCTGCCGGGCCGCCTCGTCGCGGATGATCCGCTTCAGCCGGTCCTCGTGACGGAACGACCGCACCGTCTTCGCCCCTTTCGGCCGGCCGCGCGGGTTGCCCGAGACCCCCGGCTTGAACCGCGTCGCCACCGGCGGCTTGCCGTAGCCGACCTCGTAGTGTTGGCCTTGTGGCCGGCCCTTGCCAGCGCCGCTCATCGCCCCGGCTCCGGAGGAGGCTGGCTGGCCGCCAGCGTACCCGCCTCGAGGCCACAGACCAGCCGCTCGGCCTCGTCGTGGGCCCAGCTTTCCCAGCGTTTCAGGATGCGGTCGCAATAGATCGGATCGAGCTCGGCCAGGTAGGCCCGCCGGCCGGTCTTGGCCGCCGCGATCAGCGTCGAGCCGGAACCGCCGAACAGGTCGAGCACGATGTCGCCGCGCCCCGACACATCCCGGATCGCGTCGGCGATCAGCTGCACCGGCTTCACCGTCGGGTGCAGTGCCAGCTCGGCCATCCGGTCGGGCTTCAGGCTGTTGATGCCGCGATACTGCCAGACATTGCTGCGGTACCGGCCATGCTGGCCGAGCTCGAAGGTATTGACATGCGGTGCGGTGCCGACCTTGAAGGCGAAGATCAGCTCGTGGCGCGAGCGGTAGAACGTGCCCATGCCGCCGTTGTCCTTGACCCAGACGATCAGGTTCTTCAGTTCGCTGTAGACCGCCTTGCCGGCCGCCTGCAGTTCGGTCATATGGCGCCAGTCCATGCAAACGAGGTGGATCGCGCCGTCGACGCTGTGCTCGACATGGTGGCGCAGCGCCGTCGTCAGGAATTCGGTGAACTGGGCCGGGGTCATCTCCCCCGCCGCCATGGCGAACTCGCGGTGGCGGATCCGGCCCATGCCGCCGACATGGCCGTCGATCGGAACGTTATAGGGTGGGTCGGTGAACACCATGCGGGCTTGCGCGCCCGCCATCAGCAAGGCGACGGTCGCGGCATCGAGCGCGCTGCCGCAGATGAGGCGATGCGGCCCGAGTTGCCACAGGTCGCCCGGCCGGCAGCGGGCCGGCCCCTCCGCCAGATCGGGCACAGCATCGTCGCGCGGATCGTCGGGGTCTACCGGCGCCCTGCCCTCGATCAGCCGGTCGATCTCGGGAATCTCGAAGCCGGTGACGGTCAGGTCGAAGTCGAGATCGAGTTCGGCCAGGGCGCCGAGCTCCTCGGCCAGCAGGTCATCATCCCAGCCGGCGGTCAGCGCCAGCTGGTTGTCGGCGATGACGTAGGCCCGCTTCTGCGCCTCGGTCATGGTCGACAGCCGCCGACACGGCACCGTCGCCAGCCCGAGCAGCCTGGCCGCCTCGACCCGGCCATGGCCGGCGAGAATGGTCCCGGCCTCGTCGACCAGCACCGGATTGGTGAAGCCGAACGCCTCGATGCTCTCGGCCAGGCGGCGCAACTGCTTCTTCG
>CAZTLW010000194.1:0-2581 GCA_964614585.1 uncultured Acidimicrobiia bacterium
ACGAACGAGGCGAGGCCCCACAGCGCCGAGCGCATCGGGGCTACCCGGCCGCCCGCCGGTACTGGCGCACGGCGAGGGGGCCGAACACCGCCACGATGCCGACGATCCACAGCGCCGACTGCCAGAGGTAGTCGCCCACCTCGCCGGTGAGGGTCAGGCCCCGGATGGCGTTGGCGATGATCGTGATCGGCTGGTTCTCGGCGAAGGCGGCCAGCCAGTCGGGCATCGTCTCGGTGGGCACGAACACCGACGAGGCGAACACGAGCGGGAAGAGCGGCAGGAACGTCGCCACCTGGGCCGTCTCGGGGTTCTTCACCAGCAGCCCGATGTAGGCCATCACCCATGACATGGCGTACCCGAAGGCGAGGGCGATCACGACGCCGAGGGCCGTCGAGGCGAACCCCTGGGTCGGGTCCCAGCCCATGAACAGGCCGGCGACCAGCATGAGGGTGGTCACGAACGTCCCTCGGACCAGGTCGGCGAACGTCCGACCAGCCAGCACCGCCGAGCGGGCCATCGGTAGGGACCGGAATCGGTCGATGACGCCCTTGTCGAGGTCCTCGGTGAGCCCGAGGGCGGTCGATGATGCCCCGAAGACGGCCGTCTGGACGAGGATCCCGGGGATCAGCCAGTTGATGTAGCTGCCGGCCTCGGCGACCGGGCCCCCGAAGCTGAGGGCGCCGCCGAAGACGTAGTTGAACAGCACCAGGAACATGACCGGCTGGATCGTGGCGAACACGACCAACTGGGGGATCCGCACGATGCGCAGCAGGTTGCGCTTCGTGATCTGGACGACGTCCCGGGTCGCCTCGATGAAGTTGGACTGGCGGGGTTCGATGGTGGTGGCGGTCATGCGTTGCTCCTGCGGC
This sequence comes from uncultured Acidimicrobiia bacterium, assembly GCA_964614585.1. GTDB lineage: Bacteria > Actinomycetota > Acidimicrobiia > Spongiisociales > JAENVV01 > JAHEFX01. Next base: position 870 of record CAZTLW010000194.1, read on the forward strand.
CGGGACGGCCGGCGGCGACGAGTTCGCCGTTGTTGGTCCGCTCGGCCGCCTTGTGCCCGGTGAGGGTGAGGAAGACGTCGTCGAGGCTCGGTCGGCGCAGGCCGATGTCGAGCGGCTCGACGCCCGCCTCCTCGAGGGCGAGGACGGCCCGGGTCAGGGTCTGGGCGCCGTCGGGGGCGTGGATCGTGATCGTGCGGCCCTCGACCAGCGGCTCACCGGCGCAGACCGACGTGAGCGCCGGGATGGCGGCCTCGTGGTCGTGGCGGTGCACCTTCGTCTCGATGACGTCGCCGCCGACCTGGTCCTTCAGCTCGTCGGTGGTGCCCTCGGCGATGAGACGGCCGTGGTCGATGACGCCGATCCGGTCGGCGAGCCGGTCGGCCTCCTCGAGGTACTGGGTGGTCAGCAGCAGCGTGGTGCCCTCGCCGACCAACTCCTCGATGAGGTCCCACAGGCCCAGCCGGTTGGGCGGGTCGATGCCGGTCGTCGGTTCGTCGAGGAAGAGGACCTGGGGCCGTCCCACCATCGACGCCGCCAGGTCGAGGCGGCGGCGCATGCCACCCGAGTAGGTGTTCACCTGGCGGTTGGAGGCCTCGACGAGGTCGATGCGCTCGAGCACGTCGTCGGCCCGCCGCTTGGCGTCGGCGCGGGACAGTCCGTAGAGGTGGCCGACCATCTCGACGTTCTCGCGACCGGTGAGGAACTCGTCCACGGCGGCGTACTGGCCGGCGAGGCCGATACGAGAGCGAACGCCTTTGGGGTCGGCCACCACGTCGATGCCGGCTACCCGGGCATGGCCCTCGTCAGGCTTGATGAGGGTGGTGAGCACCCGGATGAGCGTGGTCTTGCCGGCACCGTTGGGCCCGAGCAGGCCGTAGACGATGCCCGGCTCGAAGGCCAGGGACAGGTCGTCGAGTGCGACCGTCTCCTTGAAGCGTTTGGTGACGCCGTCGGCCTCGATGATGGGTGTGGTCATGGAATCTCCGTCGCAGTCGTGGGCGATCATACTTGGGTTTCCCAAACATTGACAAAGCCAAGTACTATTCCGACTCTATGACGGTACGGAGCCGCCGGGCCGAGTTGATGGCCGAGTTCGCCGAGCTGTTGCGCGGCCATGGCCACGTCGTGCGCTCGCACCTGCATGACGCCCTCGCCGAGCGGGGCCTCACCCCACCGCAGGTGTGGGCGCTGCATGGGGTGTCGGAGGCCCGGTCGATGGGGGACCTCGCCGCCTTCCTGGGCGTCGACGCGTCCTACGTGACCGGTCTTGCCGACGCCCTCGAGGAGCGGGGCCTGGTGGAACGGCGTCCGTCGGACACCGACCGCCGGGTCCGATTGCTGGAGGTCACCGATGCCGGTCGGGCCCTGCTGGACGAGGTCCACCAGACGGTCTTGACCGAGGTGCCGCTCGGGGAGGCGCTGTCCGACGCCGAGCTCGAGGGGCTCGTCGGGCTGTTGCGACGGTCGCTCCCGGAGCGACCCACCTCGGGCTGCTGACCTTCAGGCCGACGTCGTGTCGTCCGCGACGAGCACCCCGTCCTGGACCACGCCGAGCACCTGGACCTGCTGGTCGGTCCAGCGATGGCCCTGGGACTCGGTGAACTCGTGGCCGTCGAGGTCGGCGCCCTCGACCGGGATGGTGGCGCCGCCGGGCTGGGCCGGGAACGACTCGGCCAGGGCGGAGGCCAGGGTCACGTCGCCATTGGGCGAGA
>CAZTLW010000195.1:0-2572 GCA_964614585.1 uncultured Acidimicrobiia bacterium
GTCCTGCGTTTCCTCGTCGAAGTCGAGATAGACGAACTCGGCGCCCATCGATTCCACCTGTTCGGCCACTTCCGGGCGCACGTCAAAGGCAAAGGTGACCGCGCCCAGCGATGTCGCGGTGCCGATCGCGGCCAAACCTGCCACACCCGCGCCGACGACCAGAACCTTGGCCGGCGGCACCTTGCCTGCGGCGGTGATCTGCCCGGTGAAGAAACGGCCGAAGTTATTGCCCGCCTCGATCACCGCGCGGTAGCCGGCGATGTTCGCCATCGAGCTGAGCGCGTCCATCTTCTGCGCGCGGGAGATACGCGGCACCATGTCCATGGCGATGGTAGTGGCGCCCTTGGACGCGGCGAGGTTCATCAGCTCTTCGTTGGCTGCGGGCCAGAAGAAGCTGATCAGGGTCTGCCCCTTGCGCAGGCGCTTTGCCTCGGTCTCGGTCGGTGGGCGCACCTTGGCGAGCACGTCAGAGGCCTTCCACAATTGCGCGGCGGTCTTGATGATTTCGACGCCGGCCTCCTCGTAAGCGGCATCCGAGAAGCCCGCGCGGGTGCCCGCGCCGGTTTCGATGGCGCATTCATGGCCGAGCTTTTGCAAGGCCCTGGCCGAGTCCGGGGTCATGGCCACGCGGGCCTCCCCCTCCATCACTTCCTTTGGCGTTCCGATCTTCACGTTTTCTGTCCCCCTATTCAGCAGGATTATTCCGGGCTTTTGGAAAGGCCCCGGTTCGATTGACGCGGCGGGCGATACCGCCGCATGTTCCGTCCGGCCGCCGCGCGGTGCGGCAACCCGTTAAAGCCATCGCCGGGTCTTCTGGCAATAGCGGGCGAAGTCGGCGCGGAACTTGCGCCTCAGCCGGTTCTCTTCGGGAATAACAAACCGCCGCTCGATGATCCACAGGAAGATCGGAATCAGCGGCAGCGACAGCGGCGCGTCGAATGTCAGGATGACACCGGCCAGCACCAGCGCATCGCCCAGGTAGATCGGATTGCGGCTGCGCGAGAATATGCCCGACGTCACCAACTGGTCGGCATCGCGGTGCGGCACGATCGTGGTGCGGTGCTGGCGCATCTCGTAGACCGCCAGCAGCATCAGCAGCACACCGCCCCCAACCAGCAGGCCGCCCGCGAAATCCGCCCAGGCCCCGCCGAACGACAGCCCCGCCGCATCGAACAGGCGCGGCTGCGCCCAGGCGGCGATGCACGCCACCAGCAGCCAGACCGGCGGCCAGTCGAGCCATTTCAACATCCCGACCCCGCGTCACAGTGCCATGCCGGGGCATGTGCGCTCTGACGATCCGCCTGTATGTTCCCGACGCTTGTTATTCCCATTCCATTTCCTCGTAGACGCGGCCGGCGTTCTTGGTGGCCAGCTCGTCATAGGTGTCCAGGTGAGACCATTGCGATTGGTCCACGTAATACGCCTCGCTCAGATCGCCACCTGCGTCGATATGAGCCCCTATCTTGGCGCGCAGATCAACCAGATAATCGCGCGTATATCGCCGCACTTGCGCCAGGTTGGTCGGATGGCCGTGGCCGGGGATGATATAGGTGGGCGCCAGCGGCTCCAGTTTTTCCTCCCACGTCTCGATCCAGCAGCGCGCGCATGTGTCCGAAAAGATCGGCGGCATGCGCTCGTGAAAGGCGATGTCGCCGGCGATCATGATGTCCCATTGCGGTATCCAGACCTGCGTGTCGCCCGGCCCGTGCGCGGGACCAAGGTGCAGCACCTCGAGCGTGACATCGCCCATCTCGACGACGTGGCGATCCGAGAACGTCATCGTGGGGGCGACGACGCGCGTGCCTTCGGCCTTGTCCTTGTTGTAGCCCTGCATCGCCTGGAGGATGAAATCGCCGTTCTCGGCGACCTCGTGGGCGGCTTCCTCGTGCATCAGGATATCGATGCCCTGATCGGCCCAGTAGGAATTGCCCAGGATCGCATGCCCCTGCCCGTTTTCGTTGATCACCAGTTTCACCGGCTGATCGGTGACGGCGCGGATTTCGTCGTGCAACGCCGCGGCCAGCCGGGCGCTGGCGCCGCCGTTGATCACGACCACGCCGTCGCCGGTGACGACAAAGCTGAGGTTATTGTTGTGACCGCTGTTTTCATAGCTGGGCGGCGCGGTGGCGCCGATGGCGGAAAACACGTGCGGGATCACTTCGACGGGTTTGTCGTACAGCTCGGATTGCGGATACTTGTCGTCAATCCCCTGCGTGGCCAGCGCGGCCCCCGACCAAAGCGTCAGCACCGCGGTTATCAAGATACGTTTCATCTGTTTCCTCCCGAAAATCTGTCGCGACAAATTCACAGATGCGAATGTCTTTGTAAAGCGCCATGCGTGCCGCACCTTGCCTGTCGTGGCGAGGCCGCTAGCGTTCGCCGTCTGACACAAGGTGCCCAATGGCGATCCGGCCTTCCATGCCGGAGGGGGCACGAACGGCCTGTTGCGGACATCGGAGGGCCGGCTGAAGAGCCGCGCATCGCCGGGCCGCGGTGCGGCGATCAGGCGTTGGTGACAAGGCGCTTTATACCAGCCAAATCCGAAAAACCTCAGTGTGTTGCGCAAGTGTCA
>CAZTLW010000196.1:0-2520 GCA_964614585.1 uncultured Acidimicrobiia bacterium
GGGTGCCACCTTCACCCGACCACTCACCCCCACCAGACCCACCAGCACCACCGCCGCCCCCACCAGCACCGGGGCGACCACCTCCAGGCCTGACCTTCCCACCAGCCAGCCGATGCCGCCCGGGATCGCCACCGCCCCGATCGATGCCGCCGTCAACTGGTAGCCGATCACCGTCGTCGACCGCTCCCGACCGACCCGCATCGGCGTCAGCAGCGTGAGCATCGGGAAGATCGGCGCCAGCCCGAGACCCACCACCAACAGCCCCACCGCCCCGACCCACATCACGGGCGCCCACCAGAACAGTGCCGTCCCCAACACCGACAGGGCCAGCCCCACCTGCAGCGTCGGTCCCGGCCGCCAGCGCTCGCCCGCCGCCCCGGCGACGAGGCGCCCCAGCGTCAGTGCGCCCCAGAACCCCGTCACCGCCAGCCCCGCCGCCCCCACCGACACCCCCCGTCCCTCCGACAGCACCGAAAACGCCCACTGCCCGGCCGCCACCTCGAGGCCCGTGTAGACGGCGAACACCGCCAGCGACAACACCACGGCCCCGTCGACCCGTCGCCGCCCCGGCGCCGGGGGCTCCGGCGCACCCCACGCCGTCCGGGTCCGCAGGTAGAGCACCCCCAGACCCAACTGCACCACCCCGATGGCGGCGAACCCCCACCGCCACGACGTCGACCCCACCACGAACAGCGTCATGAGCGCCGGGCCGATGGTGGCGCCGACCCCGAACGACGCGTGCAGCAGGTGCATGACCCGGGCCCCTCGCTCCAGGGCCACGTGGGCGTTGAGTCCCGCATCGACCACACCCCCGCCGGCCCCCAGCACGGCCATCGCCACCACCACCATCGGCCAGGTCGGGGCCAGCGCCATACCGAAGAGGCCGACCGCCGACGCCGCCGACGAGCCCACCAGCGCCCAACCAAGGCCCACGCGGTCGGTGATCGGCCCGATGAAGCCGGCCGCCACCGAATACCCGACCACCAACGCCGCGATGAGCAGGCCGAGTTGGCCGATGGGGCGCCCGAACTCGTCGGCGATCGACGGCCAGGCCACCCCGGTGGCGCCCTCGGGGAGGCCGAGGGCGACGAACCCGGCGAAGGCGATGCCGATGACGAGGCGGGCGGTCACGCCGGGAGCGTACGGGGGTCCTCAGAACCCCAGGAAGAACAACTCGTCGCCGAGCTCCACCGGCAGGCTCAACAGCGTCCACGTGCCGGCGACGAAGAAGACGACCGCCAACCCCGTCGCAATCAACCGCGACCACCGGCGTTCGAGCTTCGGCGCCACCCCACCGAAGAACAACACCGTGGCGAACACCACCGCCGTCAACACGTACGTGTCGCCGATCTGGTTCGCCTCCCGGGCGTCGGCCGCCCGCGCCTCGGCCTCGTCCTGCAGACGCTCCGCCTCCACGGCCGCGTCGAGGACGTACTCCTCCATCGCGAACGGCGACGAGGGGGCATCGCCGTTGTTCACGGGGTCCGTCGCCAGCCAGGCATCGAGCGCCGGGCGGAACTCGGGCCGCATCCGCCGGAACAGGAACGTCGACAGCGTCCCCGGTTCCTCGACGAACTCGCCGTCGCGGAGGACTTCGCGACCCTCGGCGATCTCGTCCGAGATCGCCGACACCCAGTCCACGAAGAGGGCCACGTCGATCTGGGTCTGCTGACCGGCCTGGGTGTCGAACCGGGTCGACTCGACGCGGTTGGCGCCCGCCTCGGAGAAGGCGATCGCCTGCACGCCACTCCACTTGCCCGACTGGAACGCCGACCACGCCACCGCGATCACCGCCGCCGACAGCACGATCGTGGAGATGAACTCCACCCGATCCTTGCGCATGCCGAACAACCGCTGGGGCTCGTCCTCCGCCGGGGCCGGGGTCTCGTCGGTCATCGAATGACTAGTCGTCCTCGGGGACGACCGCCCCGATGATCCAGCCGGCGATCGAGATGATGACCGCCCCGAAGACGGTCGACCACCAGAACCCGTCCGACGTCAACCCGAGGTCGAGGACGTCGGGGCCGGACAGCCACACCGTGAACTGCAGCGTCAGGGCGTTGACGACCACGAGGAACAACCCCAGCGTCAGCACGATGAACGGCAGGCTGAAGATGGTGAGGACCGGCTTCACGATGGCGTTGGCGACCCCGAGGATCGCCGCCACGATCAGGAACTCCCACCACTCCCCGTCGAACCGGAGCCCGTCGACGATCCAGACCGCCACCCACAGGGAACCGGCGGTCACCAGGAACGTGAGGATCCTTTCCATGGGACCAAAGCTACCCGGACTGGAGTGCGGGGCGTCGTGATTGCGGGCAACACTGGTCGCTCTCTGGCACCAGAAGGGAGGTCCCCCCGGAGAGGGGGCACCGAATCGCGTCCGAGAAGCCGCAGCGGCGGGCCCTTCGCCGCTCTCTGGGACCGCCCCCCTCCCACCGGCCTCCTTCGTCGTCCGGTGGGGCCCATCCCCCCTTGCGGGGGGATTTCCCTTTTCTCGTCTCTTGGCCCCCGCGAGAG
>CAZTLW010000197.1:0-2509 GCA_964614585.1 uncultured Acidimicrobiia bacterium
TGTTATAATTACACGGGAGAAGAAGCGGAGTTACTTCCCGGAGAAACTTACGTAATTGAAGGTACTATTTACGGAACTCATTATGCAAATACATATAATGACTATTGCGGTTACTATTCCTGGTCTTATTATAATTACGTTTGGTATACATACAGGCTGTTTATAGATTGGAACATGGACGGTGACTGGGATGATGAAGGAGAATGGATAAACCAAACTGAAGAATTTTCCTTTGATGGACCTAATCCCGGCAATTCATGGAGATCCAATTTGAAGTGTAACGATTACCATACATGGAAATACGAAGTTACAATTCCAAGTGATATGCCGATCGGTAAAACAAGACTTAGAGTTATGACAGGTTGGAATTACCCGTATAGTTACAGTTGGTCAACTCCTAAGCCTGAAGATCCATGCTGGAATGGATATATGTATGAAAATACCTGGATTAGTCCGCCACGATTATATGCTTATTCTTACGGACAGATGGAAGATTATCTGTTAAACTTCGCACTACCGTTCAAGTCAACATTCCCGAGCGACAAAGCACCTGATAACGTTTTGAGAGCAGGAGAATGGTACAATGGCGAAGAAAGATATATTGAAGAAGAAGAAACTACAAGGTATTTCAAAAGACCTCAGATCGAGCTCGGCTCAGCTCAAGGATCTGATGCAAGAGCAACATATAAAATAGTAGGACCGCTTCCATCCGATGATGTAGTTTACAGAGCCTTGGATGCGGAAACCGGAAGTTCGATGATCAACATAGGAGAAAACTCACCGAATGTTGGCGAAGACGGAATATATGTATATCCGTCAAATTCATCAGGACCAAATACCGATGGCAACGGTTACGTTAAGTTCGAAAAAGGCGGAGAATACGAACTGCATTTGGAATATTATGAAGAATCTGACGCAGAACCGAAAGTCCAGAAGAAGAAATTCACTGTATCCTGGCCCTTTGATTTGTCAGTATCGGGAATAGAGTCACCGAAGACAAATGATTTTCCGTTTTACAAGAAATATGTAAGAGGTTTGACTATACCGGTAGAAGCAACTGTAATGAATACAGGACTAAATAACGTTTACCGTTTCAGATATACGGCAAAGATATACACATCCGACGGACAGTTAAAGGATGAGATCACGGCAATTTGGGATACAGCAAATGCTGATGAATACACAATAGAGCCGTTAGAAGAAGTAACCGTGGAATTCGGTCACATTAAATATAACACACCTGATGTATATACAATGGTAGTAACGGTAGAGATGTTAAGTGACGAAGATGATGAAGACTACAACGACAGATATGCCAGACAGGGGGATGACGCATACACATTTGCGATCCAGGATGAGATACAGGCAGCGGCAATAGACATGATAAGACCTAGTCAGGATGACACTCTTTATGCCGGACGCCCGTTCATACCGGTCGGAGAATTTGAGAACCGCGGCGTAGGGGATATATCCGACGCGGAAGCAACGATAACCCTCAAGAAACTTCCGGATGGCGAGGAAGAAAATTATACATCCACGGTACAGGATATACCTTCGGGCAGATATAACAAGAAATCGCACAGATTTGACCCTTTGAGCATAGATGAGCCGGGCAGGTACAGCATCACATTAGCGGTATATGCAGCCGGAGATAAAATTCCCGAAGATGATGAGATCACCGAAACCTTTTATGTAGTAAGAGGCATGGAAGGCAACATATTTGTAGGCGAAGGGCACAAATATGAGACATTAGAGGAATTCACCGATGACTTATTCTTAAAAGGGATGACCGGCAGTATAGACGTATATTTAACGGACAGACACTACGAGATGCGAGCGGATTACAAAGATGAGCCTGCATGGAACTTATCCTCAACGATAAACGGCTTAGGGTATGACGAAGAAAGCGGAGAGATCAACACATTGACATTCCATCCTGCGGATTCCAGAGCATCCGAGAGAGCCGGAGTGGAAATTGATCTGTACAGCGGAAACGGTAAAGGCGTATTTATCGGACAGGCAGACGGAGCAGTAAATAAAAATGCCATCATAAACAAGAACTTCGGAGCGGATTATCTAAGAAGATTTTCCAACTTCGGAGGTTATCTGACATTCGACGGTGGCGAGAACAAGGCATTAAAATTCAACTTATACAGCGAAGCAAAAGAACACGGAGCAGTATTTTATCTAAACCGCGGCTCGGAGAATATAACGATAAAGAACATATTGATGGAAAATAAAGAGCCTGAATTATCCGGTCAAATATGGCTTCCGAGAACAACGTTTAATACCGTTGACGGCTTTGAATTCCAGGATGACATCAAAATAGACGTAGAAGAAGGCGTTGACAGCTATAGTGCGGGCATAGTAAGCAGATCGACCCTATACGGCGGATCACAGGAATTCCGGCTTGAAAATGAAGAAGGCGATGTAGATGAAGTATCTATCAGATTAGACACTATCCCTAACGTAAACAACGTGATCGAGTACAACGAAATAAGCGGTTTCG